>CAJUNI010000003.1 GCA_910587945.1 uncultured Parvibacter sp. | reverse complement strand
ATGACCGTAAGACTTGGGAGCTTAAGACCGATGCGAATCCGGTGGCGATCAAGAGTGGCAACGGTGCTTATCAGATCAAGATCGATGTGCGGGATTACAAGTACATCCGCCTACATGCCAATGACAATGGCAACAATGGTTCCGACCATGCGGTTTGGGCCGATGCCAAGCTGGTGCATGAGGACTACAAGGATAATGTCACGCGGACGGTCGAGGAGCTTGACGCAGAGATCAAGGCTCAGTATACAGGTGGCCCTGTGTCTGAGGATCTGCAGCTGCTTCTTTTGCAGCGCAATCTTATCGCCTCTGTCGGCCAGTACGGTCTGCGCACGTTTTTGGAGACAAGCCCTGCGAATCGCGAGATGCTGGAGTGGTTCATAAACGATGAGGACGCTCTTCGTATGTGGACTATGGCCGGCGCTCCGCGCGGCTCTTATGTCAGTTCATTGCAGGTGCTCAGCAATCTGTATGCTGCGCACAAGGATGACTTGGCAGACGACACTATGAGTCACGGGGTGCGCAACGGGGATTTGAACCTGCGTATGATGCTGTCGCTCTCGCTCACTCATGCAAGTGCTGTCAATCTTTGGATCTTCAATAACCAGACCTCTAATGCGGTCACCCGTTATGAGATCTTCAAGGACATGTACGCCAATGACAAGCTGGGGGATCCGACGATGTTCGCGAATCTCACGGTGCAGGAGATGCGCGGTGTGATGATGAACCAGATCGATGATGAGGAGATCCTCTGGTTGCGCGACTGGACGGCCAAGGAGTCGCCTGACAGGCGTTTCAATCCGTACAACTATATCGAGTACCGCAAAGGCTACTCATATGGTCAGGCAAAGTATTACTCTGCTGCGAACTATGCCATGTGGGATGCGAAGTACAAACTTTCCCAGTACCACCTTACGTACCGATCTGGCTGTCCCAAGCTCTGGATCGTGTTCGAACAGGGTGCTGTGTGTGGCGGTCTGTCTAAGACTGGTGCGAACATCTATGGTTCTTGGGGTTATCCGTCCTGGCCGGTGGGTCAGCCGGGTCACTGCGCTTACATATATATGTACAACGCGGGCGGTGGTCGGAATGCCTGGCAGCTGACCAACAGCATTGCAGCCAATGGTTGGGCCAACACTACCCCTGCTAACATGCCTTACGGTTGGGGTGCGGGTGGTGCGAACGTGACCAACAACGGCACTATCCAGTCGGCTTCGTATCTGCTTTTGGCTCAGGAAGCTCAGAATGAGTACGAGAAGTTCGAGAAGGCGAACATGCTGATGACCTTGGCGAAGGTCTATCGTACTGATTGGGATATGCTCAAGCAAATCTATGCTGATGCCTATGAGGAGGAGCATATCAACCTGGATGTGTGGAATGGGCTGGTGAATATCGCTCTTGACAGCCGTACCGGTTCTTCGCAGGAGGACCTGTACGAGCTTGCAGAGCAGTGTACTGAGGATATGAAGTACCATCCTCTGCCGATGTACGATCTGACCCGTCGTCTGGGTGCCAAGATCACTGATCCGGTTGTCAAGGCGAAGTTCATGATGCTCATCCAGTCTACGCTGCAGAACATGTCTCGGGTGAACAGCTCGCAGCACCTCCAGGCCAAAGAGATCAACGCTGTGGCCAACGCGCTGCTTGGCGTTACGAACAACCGTGTGGCTGAGTTCTCCTTTGACGGCAAGAATGCGAACAAACTTATTCTGTCGCGGGTGTTCCAGGGTGCGGGGGTTGTGTGGGAGTACAGCCTTGATGGCGGTACAACGTGGACCGAGGTCTACGAGGATTCGGTGACACTTACCCCTGAGCAGATTGCGAGCATCTCGGCTCGAAATGACATCAAGGTGCATATCATCGGTGCGCCTCGCGAGGGGAACATGAACAATTATGGTTGCACCATGGTCTGGATATGGTATCATATTGGTCATCAAGAGAAACGAATTGAAGGAAGGAGATGTGGTTTATGGCAGATCAAAATGCCAAAGCGCAGCGCACGATGCGCCTGACGTTCCCTGCTGATGATGCAGACTTGGCCGCATGGCTCGACGCGCAAAGTTCGCCGTCGCTGTCCATGCGCATGCTCGCCAAGGGCGCCATGGCCGAGTACGGAATGAAGGACTACCCCATCGCACTTGTCGAACGGGGTCGAACGCCAGTAGTTTCCGACCCGTCGATGCTGTGCATCGATATTGCTGCGGAGGACCCGTTGGCGATGGTCGAGATGCTGGATCAGGATCTGGGTGCAGGTAAGTGCCAGTCCTATCTGCGCGGGGATCTAGCTATCACGGCCATGGATGACCGTGTGCGCATCATCGCGTCCTCTGGTGCGCTTGCATGCGGGGACGTGATGTTGGCTATCGGGTTTGGAGCCAACCATGGCCGCTAAAGGGACTCGCCGCAACATCCACATCACGGTGCCCGCAGCCGATGATGCGGTGAATGCCTGGCTCAATGCACAGGACAACCTGTCAGCGTCCATTCGCTTGCTGATTGCACAGCAAGCAGCGGAAGCGGGTATCGCGGACATGTTCGACATGATCGTGGCAAACCCGCCGAAGCGCCGCGGACGCCCGCCGGCACCGTTTGTGCCAGCATGGGCGGAAGAGGTGGAGCCTGAGACTGCCCCTGTAGTCGAAGCCGTGAAGGTAGAGCCAAAGGTGAAACCCGTGGAGGCGCCCAAGTCTGTGCCTGCGGCTGAGACTCATGTCGAGGTGGCAGGTACGGACGACGCGCTTGATGCGTTGCCCGCACTGGGCGCCATGGGCGCTCGCCGTGGAGGTAGTGCCGATCGCGGGGATGCTCTCAAGGCGATGCTTGATTCGTAAGGTAAGATGCAACGAGACTTAATTTTGTTGAGTGAGAAAGGATTTCAAAGTGGCAGACAAAATGCGCATTCGCGGTGGCCTGGATGTGGGCAACGGGTATGTGAAGGGGAAGCTGGAAGCCAATGGTCGGGTTCGTCTGGTGGACATGCCGAGTCAGGTAAGCTATATTTCCGGTGCGGTGCAGCTTCCTGTGACACCTGATGACGAATACATGGCCGATGTGGTCAACGAGCTGGATTGCACCATCACGAGCCCGGCCATCAATCCGACCGACATCGGTCGCACCATCGTGGGGCACCGTGCAGTGGTCTCCGGTGAGACCGCGGTCATTTTCAACATCGACGATGCTCGTCCGAAGTGCGATGACGCCCTGTCGGTGCAGCTGACGCTGGCTGCCGTGGCTGGTACGGCTCTCACCCAGTATTGGGATGAGAATCATGAGATTCCTGCTGGGCACCTTGAGGTGGAGGCGGCGCTCGGTGTGGCCCTGCCCATCGGCGACTACACGGCACATCGTGAGAGCTACCGTCGCGCTCTGGTGGGACCTGTGCATACGGTTGCCGTGCATAACTTCGAGCGCGAGATCAGCGTGGATGTCGTGTTCACCGATGTCGTGGTGCTGCCCGAAGGTGTGGCGGCTCAGTACGCTATTGTGGACAAGGGCCCTGAATTTCTGGACGCAGCGCTGGCACTTTGCCGTGAGGACGGTATGCCGCTTGATGGTATCGACGGGGCCGAGCTGTACGGGTATGAGAACATCATCGGTATTGATATTGGCGAAGGCACGGTGAACTTCCCGGTGTTCCGCGATGGCAAGGTGAGCGTTGAGGTGTCGAGTTCGATTAACAAGGGCTACGGTACGGTGCTCTCCAAGGTGGTGGCTCAAGTGCGCTCCATGCCCTTTGCCCCTGAGTCGCGTAAGGAGCTGGCTGAGTTTATGAAGGAGCCTGCCAAGACCGCGGCCAAGCGCCAGATTCAGGCGAAGCTGCAGCGCTACATCGATGAAGAGGTCAAGGTCTTTGCTCGTGACGTGATCAACGAGTACAAGAGCGTTTTGGCCAAGTCCAAGCTCTCGGCTGATGCGGTGTACGTCTACGGCGGCGGTGCCGACCCGGTTCGCTCCATCCTGTATCCGGCGCTCATGGAAGCGTCGAAGCTAGACGAGGGTATCTGGACGCCAGTGGTGTACCTGGATTCGTCCTATAGCCGGGACTTGAACCGTACGGGGCTCTTTATGGTGGCGCCGACCTTTGAGGCTGAGAACCATGGCTAGGATCCCAGGGTGCCTGTTCACAGACACGGCTTCGCGTTATCTCGATGACGAGCAGCTCTATCGTTTGACCCGGGCTGATGGCACAGAGATCGGGCCTGTGACCATTAACGGGGTGAGCGAATCAGGGTTCGTTATCTTCAACGAACCTGCGGCCCCTATCATCCACGGGCGTGTGTGCGCAAAGCGTCTGCGCCCTGTGGCTGGGAACTTTGAGGGTAAGACCTTCGATGCCGTCATCACGGACTGTGTGGGTCTGTACTACATCGGACACTTTGAGTCGCTGTCTTTTGCAGTCACGCTGGACGTGGCTGAGTGCCCTGAGCTCGGGTTGGGGGTCAAGGTGTTTCTGCCGTTTGAATCCGTAGGTCGTTTGTGCGATCTGGTTGGGGCGGATATGGATGCTGGATTCTTCGTCCACAAGGAGCTGGAGTGGCAGCGTGTGAAGGTGTCGGTGTCTGAGGATGGCATGGTCACGGGTATCTGGTCGGTTGACGGGGCGCTGCATGTGGCGCCCGTAGGGAAGGGGCATTAAATGGCAGCAGTGGATCGAGCACGGACTAATCTGCAGAAGCTGACGGGGGCTCAACTGGGGCGTGCAGCTGACCTGTTTGGTGTGGCTCGCGAGGTGAACGGTCGCCGTCGGTCGGCAAAACATCTGCGTTGCGCTATTATGGGAGTGGATGCTGCAGTCGAAATGTTGGGCCGGGAGGACTTCCATCCCAAAGACCTCAAGCGCGCAAGTGCCGTGCTTGACTTCGATGAGGTCTGTTTCGAGTAGTGTGTTTTACGGTGGGTCGTGGTTGGATGCCACGACCCGCCTTCTGTTCAAAACCTGTGGAAAGGAACCTGTGCAATGAACGATATGGACAAGTGCCCTGACGCTATCGGTGCCAAGCAGACGGTTGTGTATTCACTGCCCGTGGAGCTGGCCTGCATGGCTCCCAGCGAGCGTGAGTTCGCCACCATGGTGTCGCTGGCGGCAGAGATCGTCGAGTCGATGGACACGGATGCGTGGTCTGATTTGATGGACATCATGCAGTCGGCACTGTGCATTCTCATTGATGAGGATGATGAAGAGCAGGATTGCGAAATCAAGATGGAATGCATGGTGGATACCAGCGAGAGCGGTAGGATCGGCATGGTCATCCCGTTTGCCGGTGGGTTCACTGAAGAGGAACTGGATGCCATTGTCGAGAGCATGCCCAATATGGTGCGCAACGTCATTCAGGACCACTATGGTAAGACGGTCATGGGCGATGCCAAGTTGGACGCTGAGTTTATTGCCGCGGTGCGTAACTGGTATCTCAAACAGAATGATTGGGAGTGCAGCCTGTTCATCGGTGTCGATGTGTCGAAAGAGGATGCGATGGCCGCGGCCGTTCGTGCTGGTTGCAGTGGCGTCATCTGCATTAGCACCTATGACGACGATGACAACGTGGTGGAGATGCCTGATGTTGATCAGTCGTCGTTCGAGGATGAGTTCACGCAGATGATGGACAATATCGTCAAGTTTGTTACGAACTACCAGAATAGGGCACCCAAAAGCGATGCCACGTTGGATTTCGAGGTGGTACACCTTGACGGGTGCGCTCTGATGGCCACGGTGGATTTGAACGCGCTGGACGGCATGGAGCGCGAGGAGGCTTACAGTCGCATCACCAACACGGCCGACGCCATGATCTGCGCTGTGGCTAACAACCTGGAATGCGTTTACTACAATGGTTCAGGCAACATTACCTCGCCTGCAGTGATTGATGAGCTGCGTCGTAAGATTGCTTGGTCTATCTGTATGGAGTGGGAAGACGGGGCGTCTTCGGTGGATGTGGCCTTCCCGTGGGTCACGCCGGATGGCTATACGTCTGATATGCTCACAGCGGTGGAGTCGCGCAACGGGGAAGTGGTTCACGAGCGTCCGTTCTGCGTCATCCCGATTTGGAAGTACCTGGATCTGTTCACGGGTCCTGTGAATTGGGATGCCGTGTCGAGTTTGACCGAGTGGAACAGCTTGCGCTTGTATTGGCTGATGGATCATGGGTTCACGGGCAATTGCGTGGATGAGGTTATGCGTCTGGATCGCGAGCTTATGGCACGTATGCCGTTTCACACCGAGATGTACAACGATTTGGTTCGTAACATGGAATGGTATATGGATCTGAGTGAGTAAGTCGCACAGTGTAGGACTGAAGAAGGGTCGGCGGATGTCGGCCCTTCTTTTTACTTTTGGGCTAAAAGTATCGACAAGATGGGGCTGCAGCAGCCGTAAATTATACGGATGGACGATTCGTATAAATAACGAGCACTTAAAACCTGTGTTTTGAAACAAAAAAAGAACCCCGTGCATGGCTTCCGGTTGGCACGGGGTTCCTAGAAAGGAAAAACAATGCGCGCGTGCTAATGACGGTGGTCGGCGTAGCCGACCTCAATGGTGAAGTCGTAACACGCAACCCATTGCGGGCAGCATTATACCACGCTGCGGCTTGGAAAAAAAGACCCCTTGACCGGTTTGGCCAAGGGGTTGGTGTGTGTCACAGCTGGAGCGCAGCCATGGCCACGAAAGCCTCTTCAGTGCAGAGATAGCTCAAGTGGCCGTCGCTGTCTGCCAGATAGATGGCGCCTTCCTCACTGTTGAGGTAAGCACCCTGACCCAAGTACACCAGATTCTCCATGTCGCACCACACCCTTTCGTTTTGTTCGTGGTCGCAGGTAGGTACCCTGCTATTGCTAGGAGAGCCATTCGGGTCGCGAAGGCGACCCTTCGTGATTTCACTTCCGTTGATTGATAAGTTTCGTTAAGTCTGTCGTACAATGGGCGCATGAGAGACGGTTCAAAGCAATATGTCGGCTTATGAGGTTTCAAGCGCAAGGGGAGGGTTGTCAAAAATGAAGATAAGGTTTCGTCCCTGGCGGATTTTTCGCAGTCGAACGGTGAAAAGGCTCGCTCGGATATTCATTTTGGGGCGCTAGAGGCGCCAAAACAGGCGAGATCGTTTGTGAGGCCCTCTGAGGGCCTTGTGAGCAACGATAGCCAAAAAGTGGGACTGGGGGTCGAATCAGAAATTTCAGAGCCTGAGAAGGCGTCTGAGACGGTCGTTTTTGAGCCCGCGGCGGAAAAAATCCATGAGCATGACGGTGAGATACGAACGGTGTACCAGGAAGTGGCATCGAGGTGGTGTGTGCCAGTTGCGGCGAAGTGCTGAGCCACGATTGTTGGTAGCAGTAAGGTTGAAAAAAAAAAACAGCCCCCTGAAAAGGGGGCTGCGGGGTTTTGGCTCCTCAGGTGGGATTCGAACCCACAACCCTTCGGTTAACAGCCGAATGCTCTGCCAGTTGAGCTACCGAGGAATAAGGTTTGGGTGATTAACAGCCGTAGTCGATGTTGTCGATCATGAGCGGAGCCATGTCGCGGAAGTAGTCGTAGGCGTCACCTTCGTCGATGATGCCCTCTGCCGCGAGCAGGTCGATGTTGTGCTTCAGCATTCCCTTCGAGAAGGAATTTTGGAGCAGCCACTGGTACGGAGTTTTGCCACAAAATTCGATAGCCATTGACTGCTCCTTCCAACATGGAACGAATCTTGCAAACGTGAGTTCTGGTGAGGTGGACACCTCACCTTTCGGGTTTAGTCCCCCAGCTTTAGCTTGAGCCTTGGCTATCGGCGCTGGGTGATGAGTCACTGGAACAGGCTGTTTACTTTTAAGGCTTCGCTATCTGTTTTTCTGAAATGTTTACAAAAGTCCTGTTTGCGGCTGTATGCTGTGATGTTCAGCATGAGCTTGCGAAGTTCGTAGGAGTCGGCATCTTTAGTTTTCAGGTAATCCAGTGGGGTGTGGAGCCAGAATGCCATGTTGCCCATGTTGGTGTTTTCGTATGCGATAAATTCTTCGCCGCAAACGGTCTCGGAAGTCACTTTGCAGATGCTTTCCATTCGATTGGACAGTGATGCGTGCTTTTGATGGGGCCTGTGGACATGAAAATGGAATTTGTAGATAGCATTCTTGTATGTCATGAGACCAATGATTTTCCCATACATTTGACATTCTGGATTCTTTCCTATGTATGCGCATAACACTCTCATGTTATCAGTGTGCAGTTCTTCAGTTGGTAGGGCGTCCATGGCAAAGTCTTCATGGTAGGTTTTATGGAATTGGTGCAAAATTGCGGATTGCATCGCGTATCAGCCTCCCAACATGAAGCGAGTGTTGCAAACGTGATTTCCGGTGAGGTGGATACCGCGTTTTTCCAGATTAGAAGCCCAACTTCAGCATCTGCTTCTCTGCATCATCGGCAAGCGCGTTGACAGTCGCGATGTGTTTGCCACGTTCGTACACCTCGATGGTGCCGTCGTTGTTGATGATGTAGCCGAATTCTTCAGTGGACTTCGGATCATCGAAGTCATCAGCGGTCACGTCATCTTGTTCCGTGCAGAAGATACCGTAACCGGGCAGAAGGCCGAAGCGCTCGTCGTAGTAGCCGCTGTCTTGACCTTCGTTAAATCGATTCATCGTGTAGAGGGTGTCGATGAACGACCAACCATAGTGGTCAACGCACAGGGTCTCAGCGGCTTTCTGCGCGCCGTCGCGCTGGATGATGCGGATGAGCTGGATGCCCGTGTGGGACGGATACCCGTCGCTGTGCAGGTAGCGACCGAGGCGGTTGGTGGCATCAGAGGCGATAATGGCATGGGTGGACATGGTGTATCCTTTCATTTGTGAGCCAAACATGGGTGCGTCCAGCTGGGCCGTAGGGCCAGCTTTGGGCTTCCAGGTCAGGTTTTCTGTTTTGGGGTCTTGTCATCAGCACTGTTGTTAATCGATAATGGTGAGTGCGCTGGGGAGCGTATTTATTCTTCGAGAGAGGGAAAATCAAATGGTTAAACCAAATAATGAAGGACCGTCGTATCTCATCGACGATGCGCTCGTGAAGATCGAGCGCGAGAATGGCATGAATCGCCGCACGTTCGTTAAGGGTGGCGTGGCGCTTGCGGCTATGCTCGCCATGGGTGGCGCCATGGGTACCTATGCATGGTTTACGGGCCGTGAGGTTAAGGAGAACAAGACCTCTATCGCTGAGAATCTTGAGATCGAGGTCGTGGAACCTAACTTCCCTGAGAGCGGCATCGTTGAAAACGTCGTACCGGGGGCCGTGATTCCCAAAGACCCTGCAGTTGTGAATAAGTCTGATGTTCTGAACGGCTATCTGTTCACGGAGATCCGCGTGCCGATTGCTGAGGTGCTTGTCGAAGGTAAAGAGACGGCTGAGAGACTCCCATTGTTCAGCTTTGAGGTAAACGAGGGTTGGAAACTGCTGCAATAATTTGAGGATGGAGACGAGAAGGTCTTCCGCTATGGCTGGACTGAGGTGGTCAATCATGGCGGGCAGACGGGTAGCGTCTTTGATACTGTGACCTTCGTTAATCTGAAGGATTCGGCCCAAGGGTTGGACGTGGGTGAGCAGCTTGTGAAGGTCATCGGTTACGGTATCCAGGATGCAGAAGCGTTTGAGGGAGACGTGGCCAAGGCGTGGAATGCCTACAAGCTGCAGAACGGTATTACTGATGGGGAAGCACAGGAAGCTCATGCTGTGGTGTCTGGAACTACCTTGTATTTCACATCGGAATGCCCTATGGTTGGGGATGAATGGCGAGGAGACACTGTAAGAAGTGTAATTGAACATGTTGAAGTTATCGTCGCATCTGATACTTCGGTTCGTACTCCGCTTGTGGCTACAAATGTTGATACAAACAGTATTCGTGATGTACAGTGTGAAACAAGTTTTGTTCCGGCTTCTACTGCTAAGTATTTTGCTGACATGCAACGGGTAGAACGTATCGATTTGACTGGCATGAAAGTCTCTGAAGTTAATGCGGCATCAAGTATCTTTGAAAATACACCCGCTTTGGTTTATGTCCAATATGGAACCACAGCGGATATTAGTTCTTGTGCTCCGAGTGATCTTGAGCATTTTTCCGATAGGACCTGTTATGCACTACAATGTTGTGGTGCTGTTTTGCTTGATTCTGGGGATCTGGTGTTCATTAGGGATCACACTTATCTTGTTCCTGGTGATCAGTGTGAGGGTCATACTGTGGTCGACGTATGGTGGGGTCAGCGAGGTGGCGTAGGGCCTAACGATTTGTATTGGGGTGTTAATGGTGGTGTTTTTCATGATACACCGTCTGTGAAGGTCCATCGAGTTCGGTTTCGAGACCCCGTGTCACCGATCACTATGGAGCGTTGGTTTTGTGGGCTTCCATATTTGGAAGAAATCGATTTCACAGGTATGGATGCTAGTCGATGCGAATCTATAAAGGACATGTGTAATGCATCAAATGACGCACCTGTTTCGGTTCGACGTGTGAATTTGTCAGGTCTTTCGTTCGATAGTTTGAAGACCATGGAGGGTGCTTTCATGTGCCAGGGTAAGTTGGAACAATGTGATATGACTGGTTTGAGGGCCCCGGTATTGACATCAGCAGCATCAGCTTTCAAACAAACTGGCCTTGTCACGATCGACCTTAGTTCTGTTTCAGCACCACAGTTGATAGATATGCGAAATATGGCTGAAGGGGGAACGTGGGCAGCCCATAAGTATGAAGATGGTGAAATGACTTATGATTGGGACTTCTACGATGCACCTTTAAGTGAGATTCTGATAGGTTCCGAGTTTGGTAATGCTACGCAAGGTGTTAATTGCTATCAGATGCTGAAAGATTGCAAACATTTGAGCAGCTTCGACTTTAATTCTTTGGCTCACATGAAGAAAATCGATAATTTGTCCCAATTTGCCTGTGGGAGTGGGATAACTTCGCTGAATCTCAATCCGCTCAATAATATCAGTGTTAAACGAATGTCAGAGGCATTTAAGGGGTGCGAGAAACTGATGCAAGTGGATGCGAGTGAATGGACGGGTACAATAGGGATGGACACATCTTGGCTGTTCTACAACTGTATTGGCTTACGTGAAATCCTGTGTCAAGCGTTTGAGGTTGAAGAAACATCAACGAGTATGGCCGGGTATATCGATTGGAAGCTCAATACCTGCTCAGCTATCGAACACATTCATGTGTCAAGTCGTTTAGGTCAAAAACAGTGTTTGCATTACAATGGCACATGGATTTTGGCTGGCAGCAGTGTTGCACGAACAGCAGATAAAGCCCAAAATTATATGAGTATGAACGCTTGGACAGCTGATTCATTTGATTGGACGTGTCAGCCTTCCTAGTATATCATTCTTCCGTTCGTTTGTATTGTTATTTAGGACGTGTATGTGGTCAGCTGCAAACATTGATTAGTGATTTGAGTTGATTGTGGATCGGCGTTAGCTATCAAAAGAGTACCCCGTATATACGGGGTACTCTTTATGTATCACAATCTGTTCATTGTTGCAGCATACTCTTTGCGGGTCATGGTCAGCTGGTCGATGATACTATGAGCGACGCCACTGGCATCACCGTACAAAGTCATGTATTGACCCACAGCCGAGACCACAATGCACTGTTGGGCCGCGGTCAGCATGATGCGGTCGGCAGTGGTTTCTTCAAGCTGAGCCAGCGTGTGGTCGTGAATCTTTCGCGTCCATTGGTCATGAACGTTGGCAGCGTCGCTGAGCGCCAGCGTGAGTATCTCGCGACGTTCATCAGTGAGGTCGAGCTTTTTTATGTCAGACATAGTGTTCTTCCCCTCACAGCTTTTCGCCACAGTACGGACAATATGTCACAGGGCTTGGCACCCATTCATCGTTGTGCAGTTGTGCCAGGGCTGCGGTGCCGTCATCAAACCTCATGAGGCCGGTGAAGCGATCGGTTTGGACGATCTTTCCCACAGACACTGTGCGCAGGCGATGGCACTCACATGGGGTCCGAAGTCGGTTTTCAGGCAGCGGTAGCTGGTGACAGGTGCCCATACGGCTCTGGGGCAGGGCATTGAGCACTGGACGCAAGGTCACCGAGTCGACTTCCTGGTAGAAGCTGCGCAGGGTCATGAGTATGGTGCCGAGCCAGTTTTGGCCTTTACCGTAGACACGACCCCAGAAGCAGTCGCCCCAGGTGTTGTCCTCGGCGATGGTTTTATCTTCGATGGCCGTAAGGCACTTGCGCAGCTCGGGGTTCTGCTCGAATTTGGCCCAGACGATTTCCGTCATGATAGCAACCCGCACGCGGTACCAGTCAGGGCGCAGTCGCAGACGGTGGCCGGCCTTCTTGGCCTGGCTTGGAGTCGAGTAATAGGCGGGCAGCTCGTTGTCTTCACCATGCAGTGCGAACAGATGGGCCTGAGACGGGTCTTTTTGGGCTTGGAAGGCGTGCTCAGCAGTGGGAAAGGTGTATTCGCCCAAACGAATCGGGGACGAATAGAAGTTGGAGAGGAACGCGTATTCGCCGCGGAATTGCATGGGGTGACCTCCTGTTTCAGTTGGTCGCAGACGGGCAGCCAGCTGAGCGTATGCGCAGCTTTTGGGTGCAAAAAAAGCCCTGACCGTGAGGCCAGGGCTAGGATCAATCGTTAATGGAGAGGCCAATGGATATCTGGGGTTTGATGGTCATCTTGAGCTCATGGTTGAGGTCATGATCAGTGAAATCGATGTCATCCTCTGTTCCGAAACGGCTTGTCATGGGCTCGTAGATGCAACAAAGCTGCCAGGGGATACGCTTGGCAGCCAACTCTTGCAGCGCATCGTAGATAACACTTACGTTCTGGTACAGCGGTCCCCATTTGATCACATCCCACCCGAATACAACACACCCGTATTGGTTGATGAAGTATGGGGCTGGATGCTGGGCGCCAATCAGTTGACGCTCGTTGGGATTCTTCTTTGCAGCGTCAACGAAGGCACAGATGGCATCATAGCCCTCGCGGGTTGTGGCGATGCGGACATCAGCGAATAAGCTCATGGTGGCCTCCTTAATCTTCAATGGGATGGTGGCGCCGAGGTCTCGGCAGCATCGTCGCCAGTGCGTTTGCATCGCAGGGTCATCAGACCAGTAAGCCAAGATGGTATCTGCAGCGCGATGGTACCGGTTGTACAAGGACAGGTACTGGTCTCGCGCGTTTTCGGGGATGCGCTCAAGGTTCATGTTGTGCGCCAGATCGGCGAGCTTCACTTTGGCTGCAAGACGGTCGGTCTTGAGGTTGTCGATGTAGTCGGCGTAAGTGACACCATCAGGGCGCGTGAGAGCTTCCACAGCATTGCACACAGCACTGGGGAAGCGTTGGTGCAGCAGTGCACGCATGGCTTCAGGGTCGCTGGCATCCTCAATCACGTCGTGGAGCAGAGCGGTATAGACTTCATCTTCAGTGTCCATGACCCGAGTGAGGGCAACAGGATGGTCCACATAGGGTTTGCCACCCTTGTCACGAGCATCTTTGTGCACTGAGTACATGATGTCGTAGGCGTCATCGGTAAGGTGCGAGTCAACGAGGGTCTCGCCGCGGCGCTTGTCCCACCACTCCAGAACGGTGATGTAGAGGATGTATCCGAACGGGGATAGCCCAAATACTAAGATGCCTAGAATGCAGATGTTGAGCAGCGTGGGAGCTGGGTTTGGGTTCTCCCACATTCCGACAGCAAAGCAAATGATGGCTGCAAAGACCAAATCCATTATGATGACGGCGACGAGAATCATGAACGGCATGATGGATTGGCAGTTGCGTTTCATTGGTATCCTTTCTTTTCAGTTAAGGCGGTTGGGGTTGACTTAAGACTCCAGCAGGTTGGTTACCGTGGTGATAACGTCATCGGGCAGGGGCCAATGAAGCCAGCTGGTGCCATAGACGTAAGGGGACCCGCACCATTCGTCGCTGTACAGACCGACGGTCTTCAAGTATTCGAGGGACTTGGTGTAGTCGTAGTTATCAAGCTCGCCCGTTTTACGGGCGCGGTCGAGGGCCGCGGTCTGAGCAGGGGTTCCCGCCTGCATGTCGTTGAGATGCCAATGGGTCCACAAGTCATAGAGGGTGGCGAAGGTTTCATCGTCCATGAGGTGGGGGAACCAATCGATCATGGTGTTCAGACATTGGCCGGCGCATTGGGTCTCGTACTTGTGGGTCTTAGGGTTGTGGACGACGATGGTGCCTGTGATGGAGATGGCGGGGCCTAGGTTGGTCTGCGACAGGTCTAGTGTGATGGTGCACTTGGTGTTCGGTTCGGCTTCAAATACGAAGGTTTTGACTGACTTTGCCATGGCAGTTCCTTTCTTTTGGTTTGGCAGACCTAGTTTATTTCGGGTCAGATGTCGTGTGGTCTTCGATGTGCGTGCGGTCAGTGATGAGAAGGAATGTGATGTGTGCAATGGCTACAGCGAATAGGGCCAGCATGACGATTATGCCAATACGGGTGGTGATTAGGATAACCTCAGCAGAAGGTGCGACAAAATCGGCAGCGGTTGCGATGCAGCAGCCGATGAGGAAGGTGGCTACCAGCCCCGCTGCCCAGTCGGCCAGCACGGTGCCGAGGTGGTATTTTCGTTTTTCCATAGGTGACTCCTTTGCTATACTGGGGGTATTCGGGATTTTGAAAGGGGTTTCATTATGACGAAGATGGCCGCGTCGCCTGCGAGCAAGCGGGCTGGGCGCATTATCCGAGTTGTTGTGTCTATCGCCATTGTAGGCGTGGCAGGTGTGTTCTGCTATCACGAGTTGGCTGAGACCGGTTGGGTGCCGTCGGTAGGGGAGATCATCTCGAAACCAATGGCCGTGGAGGTGGAGGAGCACCCGTGGCGCGAAGTGGATTGGGCCAGCCTTCAGGTGGCCAATCCGGAGGTGGTCGGTTGGATCGAGATCCCCGGCACCTCGATTTCGCAGCCAGTGTGTCAGGCGCCAGCAGATGACCCAGAGAAGTACCTGCACACCAATGCGGCCGGTGAGGCTGACAAGGTGGGTGCAGCATTTGTGGATGCCGAGTGCACGGAAGGCATTATGGGCACGGAGAACACCGCCATTCTGGGCCATCATTGGCACGATGGGAGCATGTTCTCAGATATCGCCGAGTACTCGAATGAGGGTTGGGCAAAGGAGCACACGGTGGCCTATCTGCAGACACCTGAGCGGGTGTGGACGCTGGAGCTGACGGGTGCGGAGATCATCCGCGGCACGGAGCTTGCGAAGCGCTGTGTGTTCGAGGATGAGGACGACTTTCACGATTGGTATCTGGGCCGCCTGAGTGGCGCCGAGGTGGTGCTCGATGAGAGGGCACCATCGCAGATTGTGTCGCTGGTCACGTGCAGCTATAACTACACGCCGAAAAACGAGCGCACCATCGCGTATTTTGCCGTGGCGTCATCGGAACCTCAGCGGTAGGGTGTTGACAGGTTGGAAATGTGAGTGATATACTCAACTCTCCTTCCTTCCTCCTTTTGGACCCAAAGGATAGCGCTTGAGAGAGGTCGCTATTCTTTGGGTCCTCTCTTTTTTACCAGTCCAAGGAGCGGCGCTTCATGGCATTGCGGTCGTAGCCGCGATGACCATGGGCGCCGTGTCCTGTGGCGTATCCGTTGAAACGGGGTTTGGAAGCGTCGAAGAGGGCCTCGGCGGTGATGGTGATGGGGCCTGTTTTGGACATTTTGATCTTCTGTTTCTTGGCCATGATAGGGCCCTCCCTTCGTTTCGTTCAGTTGCAGCATAGCACCGCATCGAAGGCACTTCGATGTTCGCAGGCTGAAAAAAAATACCCAGCCTATAGGCTGGGTATCAGGGTTTCACTACCAGAGACGATACCAGTTGATCAGCGTATCGAGGATGTCGGCATCGGAAGCGGTGCTCTCGGCTTTCATGTCGTCCATGGCCTCGATGAGTGCTTCGTTAGATACGGTGATCTTGGCTGCACCCTCGTAGTTGTGCAGCGCAGCTTGCACCTTCGTCTTACGGAAGAGAACGGCAGGCTGGATCTTGCGGATCTCGCACATTTTCAGGCGCAGCGCCTCCACCTCGTCATCATCATGGATTTCGAACATGAGACGGCTGTTGGTGGTCATACGGTGGAGCAACTCGCTGGCGGCCTGCATTTCAATGTCGAAGTTGTGATTGACAACAGTCTTGATGTTGGTGTGCATGGTGGTCCCCTTTCCGTCCTGTCTTGCCGGTTGGCACATGACCTTACAGCTGAATCTGGATTCAGCTTAACGGGTTTGCGAACGACCAAAGAAAAAAAAAACTCCCAACTCGGAGGAACTCACGAGTTGGGAGCGACGGCATGCGTCTGTTAGCCGATAGCGGGCATCTGCACGGCATCCATGTCGACGGCCACCGGGGCAGCCTCAACGGGAGCCGGCGCAGCCTCGGCCTTGCGAGCGGCCAGGCGGGCGTCCGTGGTGGTCTTGGACTCCAGCAGCTGGATCGTCTCGATCTGCTTGGCTTCGGCCCAGATGGTCTCGCCGCCCTTCTGGTAGGACGAGGAACGCACCGTGTACATGATGGCCACCTGGTCACCCTGGTGGATCATGTTGTAGATCGGGGCATTGAACTCCTTCGGCAGGTAGGCCTCCAGCGACACAGCGTCGGACTGGTAGGTGCCGTTCTGCTTGAAGTTGCGGCGCACCATGACGGTCATGAGCACCTTGCGGGAGCCGTCCTCGTTAGTGAAGATCTGCGGGTCACGAGCGAGGCGGCCAATGACGGTACCGTAGTTGCAAGCGTTAATCATGTCTTTCTCCTATCCTTGGATGGTTGCTTACAGATGAGAATTCTGGGGTATCGGGAGATACCTTTTTGGGGCCAGATGTCCTTTTCTGGCCTTTTCTCACCTTGCAGGTGTGATGACTGCACAGCATTGGGCTGTGCTTTTGGGTGATGACAATTTTTTTTGGAAACGTATTGACCATGACCCTTAAGTTTTTCGATAATGATTTTTGATACTAGTAATGTTGAAAACATGAATAACATGTTTTCGCATAGTACTACTTTGAAGTCATTGAGTTTAGGTGGGTTTGACACATCGTCTGTGGCAAATATGGGTGAGATGTTTGCTTATTGTTCAGCGCTCGCTTTGAATTGTAGGGGTTGGGATGTCACGAATGTGACTTCGTACAAGTATTTCAACAATAAGGCTTCTAACGTTATTGCTCCTGTGTGGAAGCATTGATTGGTATTCGTGTCGTATTCCTCGATCTTCATTGTGGCCCCAGGTACCGTTTCTATGGTATCCTGGGGCTACTAATCTTTTCCGGAGAGAGGTTGAAACACATGGGAGCTCAAGGGGCGCGCACAAATGTGCGCAAATACGTGACTGGGGTCATCTCAGTTATCATTTCCATCTGTTTGATTCTCGGGTGCGCGATGTTTGTGACGATGAACACCGCAGACGAGGCACGGGCAGATGCCGTCAAGTTGGCGCAGATCTACGACAACGACCCACAGGGTGGTGCCACTTTGGCGGGCGCGGAGTACAAGGTCGACTTCTACGGCGGCTGGTACGACAGCGAAGCGGATGCGAAGGCGGCTAACAAGCTGTTGCGTAGCTGGACGTTCGCGACTGACGAAGATGGCCAGATCCTTTTGCACCCCGATTATCTGGTCGCGGGTGGGGAGCTGTACTATGACCTGGAAGGTACGCCGGTGCTGCCGCTGGGTACCTACGTTATCCGTGAGACCAAGGCACCGAACGGGTATCTGCTCGATGAGACTCAGGTCTTTGTGCAGAAGGTGACAGTCGAAGGTAAGATCGAGCACGTTAAGACCTACACGACGCCCGAGCATGCTGAGCAGGTCAAGCGCGGGGATCTTTCCTTCGTCAAGGCTAACGAGATGAGCCAGGAGCGTTGGAGCGGCATTCCGTTTCTTATGACCTCGCTCACCACGGGCGAGACCCATGTTATTGTGACCGGTGATAACGGTTATTTCGATTCCTCTTCCGAGTGGACACCCCACACTGAGAACACCAATGCGTCTGATGCTGCGGTCACGGGCTGGACGCTGTACAAGGACGAGCACGGCAATGTACGTCCTAACGTCGAGAACGCGGTGGTGGACGAGTCCAAGTTGGTGCAAGACCAGGGTGTTTGGTTCGGCGCCAGCAATCCTGATAACAGCAAGGGCGCCCTCATCTATGACCGCTATACGCTGGTCGAGCTGCCTGTCGCCAAGAACGCTGACGTGGACATGGTGACCGTCGGTGAGCTTATCATCTCCAAGGACGGTTACAAGGTCGAGTTCGGCACCATCGACGACCAGCGCAGTCAGGCATCCTTTGTTTGGACCGAGGCTCGCGACGGCCTGCGCGGCGGCCATAACCTTATCTGCGATCCGACCGCGGTCATCATCGACCGTGTGGAGGTCAACGATATCAAGGCTGGCACTGACCATATCCTGCGCGCCAAGTTGATGGATCCCGAGACGGGCGAGCCTATCGTCGATGCTGCGGGCAATCCTATTGTGGGCGAGACCCGTTTCACCTCCAAGGGCGATATCGATAATATGGGCGACACTATTGTGAGCGATGTGCGCGAGGTGTCTCTGGCCATCAACTCGGTCCCGCTGCGCGGGCGCACGCTGGTGGTCTACGAGTACCTCTACGAGATCGATCCTGAGACGGGTGCTGAGGTGCAGGTTGCGACCCATGAGCAGGCTGATGACTATGACCAGCAGGTGCGGGTGGACGATCCGTCGCATACGGCTGAGCTTACCGACCGCAAGACGGGGACTACGACTGTCATGGCCGATCCGGACAGCGAGCTGGACGGCGAGGCCACCTATCGCGATCTGGTGCCCGGTCTTGAGTACGAGATCACCGGCACGCTGTGGAAACCCAATCCTGAGACGGGTGAGCGCGAGCCTGTGTGCGACAAGCATGGCAACCCTGTGACGGTGACCGTTCCCTTCACCCCGAAGGACCCCAACGGTACAGTGAACATTCCGTTCGATTCGGTGGATACCTCTGACATGATCGGCGGGGACATCATCCTCGATACCGTCATCACCCGTCCGGGCGCTGACATCTCCCGTGATGATGACCCGAACGACGTGAAGGGCGAGCCTGGGGATGGGCGCCCGGGTGATGGGGACAAGACCAAGTATCCTGACCCTGACAATCCGGGTGGCGAGTACTATATTCCCGACGGGGATCGTACCAACAAGGTTGTGGGTTCGAGTCTTTCCACGGTGCTCACAGGAGAGCTGAAAGAGAAGGAGGTGCACGGGGATTCCGAGGCCGCGGTTACTGACACAGTGTCCATGGAGCGTCTGGTGCCTGGCGCCAAGTACAAGCTCTACACCTTCCTGGTGAGCCGTGAGACGGGCAACCCTGTGTGTGCCGCCCCTGATGCGAGCCGTTTGTCTGAGTTTGGTCTGGCGCTCTGGGATGAGCTCGGCCTGGCCGACGCAAAGGGTGCGTTCAATCCGCTTGAGGGCTCGTTTGACGGGTGGCCGGTGGCATTCGATGCCGAGGGTATCGATCGCATAAAGGCCAATCCCGTCTATACTGGCATGGCCGACACCATGGCTTGGGGCACGACGGAGTTCACTGCTGAGGGCACGAAGGCGGAGAAGACCGTTTCGGTTGAGTTCGACGCTCGCAACGTTCCTGCTGGCGAGGTGACGGCGTTCACCGTGCTGGTGCGCGAGTCTGATTCTCGTGCTGTTGCTGGGGATATGGATCTGGGCTTGGATTCCCAGACGGTCAAGGTCATCAAGGCCGAGATCGATACTATTGCATCGGATGCGAGCGACTCGGATAAGTACCTGCAGAATTCCAAGACGGCTCAGGTGCGCGACCGTATCAGCTACACGGGCATGGTGCGCGGCAAGGAGTACGTCATTGTGAGCGAGTTGCACACGATGGATGGCAAGCAGTTGTATGTGAATGACGAGCCGGTGCGTATCGAGACCCGTTTCGTGCCGGCAGCCACGACGGGCCAGATCGACACGTTCATCACCTTCGATGCATCAGGGCTGATGGACGAGGGTCTGGTGGTGTACCAGTATGTCTACCGCGACATGCGTGTGGGTGGTGACATTGCTGAGGCCGTGCTTGTGGCCGAACATGCGGATCCCACTGACAGCGACCAGACGGTGTACGTGACGGGCAACGGGCCTATCGTACCGGGTATCAACGGCGAGCCTTTGAACTCGAACATTACGCCCAACAAGGTGACGCCGATGAACCGTCCGCTGGGCGCTGGATCCTCGCTCGCTGAGCAGAATGGTCTGGCGAATCATCGTCTGAGCTCTACGGGGCTGGGGAGTCCGGCAAAGGGTCTTGAAGCGGGAGATTTCGCTAAGACCAGCGGGGCCACGCAGGATGTGCCCTGGGGCATCATCGCTGTTGTGGTGCTTGCGGCGGGCGCCGTTGGGTTCATAAACCGCGAGAAAATCCTGGCTAGTGTGAAGCGCTTGCGTCAGGTACAATAAGCGGGATTGAAAATGCGTTGCCCGGCCGGATGGGGATTCTGGTCGGGCACTTTTTTCAACAGGGGAGACTTTTTTGAGAGAGGGTTTGTTATGTCTGATGTTATCAAGGGGCTCTCATCGGATGGCGCTGCAGTGGTTGACAGCGATGTCGTTATTCGTGAAGGCGGGCCGCGTCCCGCGGTCACTGTTATCGAGGAGATTCGCAAGCCCGGTATTGTTAAGCGCATTGCCAGTTGGCTTCTTACCATCGAGATCATTGTCTTGGCCGCGTGCAGCGTATCGGTGGCACCACCTATGATGGCGCGAAACGTGGCGCGGGTATTGGGTACCAGATCAATGCTATGCAGACCTATGAGGCTCAAGGACCTACGGTGGCTTTTGAGAACGCGGTTAAGCTCGCGGACAACTGCGCCCGTCTTGGGTTCAACTGGGATTTCGCACCGGTGGCGGATGTGAACAGCAACCCTGCAAACACCATTATCGGTGCCCGAGCGTATTCGAGCGACTACGGGACGGCGGCTACACTCATTTCCAGTGCCCTGGAAGGGTTTGCAAGCAAGAACGTCGGCACGTCAATCAAGCACTTCCCGGGGCATGGGGATACGTCCACAGACAGTCATGTAGGCGCGGCTTCGGTTACCAAGACTAAAGAGCAGCTGCTTGAGCAGGATTTGGTGCCGTTTGCCGCAGGCATTGCCGCAGGCGCTGACTCGGTGATGATCGGGCACTTGACCGTGCCGGCGCTGGATGGCGATAAGATCGCCACGGTGAGCTCGGTCATTGTGACCGACCTTCTGCGCAACGAGATGGGCTTTGAGGGGGTTATTACCACTGATGGCATGCAGATGGGCGCCCTTACCAATGTGTACGGTAAGACCCAGCAGGGCTATGTGAATGCTACGCTGGCTTGTCTGGATGCGGGGATTGACGTGTTCTTGCTTCCGGGTTACCCGCGGGCAGGCGTGGATGCCATCGTGAGCCGGGTCGAGGCTGGCACCATCAGCGAGGAGCGTATTGACGACTCGGTGCGGCGCATCTTGTTGATGAAAGAGAAGCTCGGACTGTTAGACGAGTTTGAGTAAGAAAAAAAAACGGCCCCTCATTAGAGGGGCTGTTTTAGAGCATGTCGTTGGTGCGCACCGAGGTGGGCAGTCTTGTTTCAGGGTTGATGAGCGGGCACAGCTCGGGTTCGACATCCACATAAAATCTAACAGTGAGAACACCATGCCCCACATGGTAGTGTGGGGCATGGTGTCGAGGCTTAAAGATGCGGGATGATCTCGTCCTGCACCTTTTCGCAGATGTCAGCAAGATGCTTGGCTGCGGTAGCGAGTTCGCGCATGTCGTTGGGTGTGTTGACAGTTGCGAAGCGGAGGGAAATCTTGATGAGCCAGTTGGCCGGCTTGTTCGGCTGGGCAAGGCAGGCGGCACGCAGGTAGTCATCCTGAGCGGTGGATGCGGCGATGTCGATGCTTGCAGGTTCACCCGCGGCGCCGGTGTGGACAACTATCTCCCAGGTGCCGAAGTTGGTTTCACCATAGACGGGGGTGACACCGTAGATGATTTCCTCTTCGTTGGGGCCGAGTTCGAAGCGAGAGGTTTCAGTGAGGCGTATCATGAGCGGGGAATTTCCTTTCTAAGGAGTTGTGAGGCCCGTTTCAGGGCCGTTGTCGGTAAATTTGATGCGGGAGTCGTCGATGGGCATGCGCTCGGTTTTAAGTGGCACAGGCTCGTTGTAGGGCATGCGGTTGGCCCGGGCGACGGCCTCGTCAAGATGGGGTTCTTGGGTGAGGCTTTTGTTGGCTACGAGGGTTTTAGGCTTGGCCGGGGCCGGCTGGTCGCGGTTTAAGAAGGTCTCGGTGGCGTAGCGGCCGCAGTAGTCGGCCACAAGGGTGCGCACATTGGGGTTGGAGATGACATCAGGGGTGGCCTCGGTGCCAATGTCGGGCAGGCAGGATTGGACGCCATAGTGCTGCGCGTAGCGGTTGCCCTGGCAAACTGCAGTGACGGCCAGGTCGTGGGCGTCATGGCGGTGGCGATCTACGGCGGCGAAGTGGTCGCGGAAGTCCTCACCCTCGTAGCGCAAACGAAGCATGGGCACGGTGGTTTCGAACTGGATGACGCGGTTGACGTAGCCGGACATAGCGCTGAAGATGCGTTCGACAGTACGTTGGGCCACCTCAGGAGGCAGCACTTGGCCCTTCATCGATGGTTTTGTGGTCATGGCCTCGTACAGTTCTTGGGCCATGAGGGTCATTTCGCTTGCCATAATGATAATATCCTCTCTCTTTGGTTTCAGGGACGAGGTTGATTGTAGCAGGATGATGGGGTGTCATGAGCGCACACCATCCCGCGCATGCGGGATTTCGCAGATGGCGCCCTTGCCCCCCCCCCTATTTTGGGCGATAATGGGTGGATGCAGACGAGGAAATGGGGTGTCAGGATGAGTCGAACTAAATGTGCAGGCCTAAGTATGCTTTTGGTACTGCTGCTCACAGCAGGTCTTTTGTGCGTCAGTGCGGGGCAGGCGTGGGCACTTACGAACAATCGTGTGGCGAGCATCAGCGATGTTCCCATGGGTGGTGTGTATTTGGACAATGTGCGGCATTCAAACCTCACGGTGACGGTAAACGGGGCCTCACAGGCGACTATGGTGAACAAGGCTACGGGCGGTGCAAGCACAAACAACGATCGGGTGTTGAAGGCCGTTAAAGTCTCTGGTGCGGGAAATCACGCCAACCCCTGCTCGTATTTCTGGCGCAATGCAGGGCAGACGGTGTATGGCGAGCGTATTGATATGCGCATGACATGCACCAACGTGAGGGTCGCGTATGAAGATGGTCATTCAGGGGCAGTGACGTTTGTGGGGGCCTATGACGGCGGTCCTGATTTCTTCACGTTCGCTGCGTCGCTGGATGGTGGCAGTGATTGGTACCAGGGTACGGCTAACCACGGGTTTGTGAAGGTATGGAGCGATTGGAAGATCGAGTTGTTCTATACGGGCACGGACAGGGTCGTGAGCGTTCCGTATGTCATGATCGTTGATGACCTGGAATTTTCTTGGGACGGTCTGTCGGAGGGTGTGACGTTCCAGAGCGGTTGGAGCGGGGATGCCTGGATCAAACAAGACAGCGTTCTTAAGATCAGCGGGAATACTTACAGTGATGATCCTGATTGGGCCGTTACCAATACATTCAATTTCGAGTGCGGTGTGGCGGCCAAGACGGTGAATGGGTCGTTTTCCATGCAGTGGCAGGGCCGCGGATGCGGCACGACGCTGACCACTGATGTGACTCATTATCCCGATGACTATATTGGCACGCCGACGAAGACTGTGGAGACGACTGAGCCTGTGGGGCTTGGCGAGCAGGTCAAGTTTACGGTCAACCAGTTCGTGCCTTATGCACCGGCCAATGTGGCAACCCAGCAAGTGAAGTGGACTGATACGTTGGATCGGTGTTTGGATGCGAGTAGTGCAGTTGTTAAGGTCGTGAAGCTCAGGGACGCGGCGACTGCCGCGGACACGGATGTGACGAGTCGGTTCAATGTGACGAAGAGCGGGCAGACCATTACAGTGTCGCATAAGACGCCGAACTCGTCAGGCGGCACCTATCGGGTCGATATCACAGCCAAGGTGAGGACTGATGCTGATTTCAGTGGGTATGCAACCGAGGGTCATGCGAACGGAGGTTCGTATTGGAAGTTCTCGAACAAGGCCGTGGGCGTGGTAAACAGCACCAGCCGTGAGACCAACACAGTGTGGGGCAAGGCTTGGTACGGGTCGTTGACCATCATCGGGTCGAGCGCCAATGATCGGGTGTCGCAGCTCGGCCAGAACGGGTGCTACACACTGGCTGGGGCGCGGTACGAGGTTTTTGCCGATGAGGCGTGCACCGTGAAGGTTGGTGAAGGGGTGACCGACGGGAATGGCCGTGTGTTCATTGACAGGCTCAATCCGGGGACGTACTGGGTGCGAGAGGTGGCGCCATCAGGTGGGTTTGCGTTGAACACGAAGGTGGATACCGCGGTGGTGCTCGGGAGGACGAACACCGATGTGTTGCGAGCAGACGTGCCGCAGTCTGAGGATCTGGACGGGTCGATTATGTCGAAACGGGATAAAGAGTTGGCGTCCGTTGGTGAGCGGCTGAACCCGGTTCAGTGGGAGTGAACTACCACGCAGCTAAAGCAACGTGGCTTCTTGCTTCATCGAGCGCCATTTATCCATGATCTCACGATCATGAGCAGGGAAAGCACTCTCCACAAGCGTAAATTCGGACAGTTCCTGCCCTACTTTGATGTTATTCGCATCCCAGTGTGCTGACGAGCTGTCGAAGTTCTTTTGGAAAAAGAAGATCATTTGGACGAAGGGTTACTTCGTCAGCACACTGGGATGCATCTCAGAAGAAACTGCAATTCAGTATGTGAAGAGCCAGGGTTTGTGAGGGCCGATTCATCCACGTAGTTGAAACTACGTGGCTTTCTCGCTGTTAAATCTGTGGTATACTTTCCATCAGGAATGTCTGAGGTCGCATGGGGACATGCGGCCTCGGCTTGTATTCGATGGGGAAGTTTGAGAGAGGACGGTGCCGTCACATGGGAAATTGTGCATCTGTTCACACGAAAGGTGTCAAGGGGGTGCTGGGGCGCATTGCACTTGTCCTCGCCCTGGCGATCTCGTTGGTGCCAGCAGGAGCGCTGCCGAGCATCATCTGGCCGGTAGACGCTTATGCGAACGAGGGTGAAGGGGAGATCTACCCTGACATCAAGGATTACATCGCAGATAGTCTTGCTGATGGCTCGACTGCCATGTCTGCCACAAACGAATCAGCTGAGATCCCACAGCTGGATATGACTGGGGGCATGACTAAGGTCTCTGATCTTATGGTCAACTACACAATGGCCGATAAGGCTGAGATCGGGGATATGTGGGACATTGATGAGATCTGGAAAAAGGCGCCCCAGGCTATGGTGCACACTATCCCCTCGTTTATTGATCTATATGATGTTGGCGACGAGAACTGGCTCGTCGGTTTTCTCGATACGCCGCAGTTGACTGGTGTATCGGAGCCATTGGATATCGATGTGTATGTAAATAATGAAGAGCATCCTTACATGCTCAATGATCAGGTGCGCTATGATGCATCGAAAGGTCTTATTTACATTCCTAAGACACTCCAAGTAGATCCTGAATACAGAAAGAACTATGTGGACCCTGAGATCGGGGTTGTCATCAAAGTGCAGATTCTTCATGCGGTTGATTTCACTGATGAGAATGCAATGAAAAAGGCTGTTGATGTGATAATCGACAATCAACATAAGGGTGTAACTGCGCCTAATAAGTCCCAGTATCAGTTTTTTGATACTATGGACACGTTGATGCAGATTCCAGTGGCTACCGTGGGTACGGCAGAGAATCTTGACCTGTCTTGTTTGGAGGTTCGTATCAATGGATCTGATACGCCTTTGTATCTGCAGAGTCCCGAGGAGTTTGAGGAGTCTGGTGCGGAAGGTGCACAGGCAGTTTATAATCCTGAAACTGGAGTTCTTTTGCTCGGTGTGTCGGCTTACAATGTGTCTTCAGTAGATATCAAAATCAATGATAACGGTATGCGATCGGGCAATGAGGCAAATCTTGCTTATGCCAAAGGGACGCATGTAGGCGATTGGTACTATTACACGCCTGATCAGGTCAACGCTATTTCTGAGGTTGGCCTCGATGTTGATCCCGATAAACTGTATGTGGGTATGGGCTTCACTTATGAAGGTTACTTCCATTCTGAAGCTACTTGGTCTGCAGGCCAATATATGGTCACTTTTAATCCAGGCGGAACTAAGAGCGAAGTTTTCACTAAGTGGCATACAGCATTTTATGAGTCTCGTGGAGAGGATGATTTCTCGCTAACATTTGAGGCGATTGGTGCTGATACGTGGACTGATGGTATTGGTAAGGAACATCTTGTTGAAGGCCATCCCGAGTTGTGGGGTACTTGGGTGTGGTCGAGTGATGCCACGAAGGAAAGTGGCCGGTCGATTACGAGTCCCAATTGCACAGTAACCACTGGGGCGGGCAAGCAGCTGGATCTGTCTAGCGATGCGTGGAACGCGTTTGGTGGTTGGCTGACTCTTTATTGTGGTCACGGTAGCTTTAGTAATGACACCAATGATTATGAGCTGGGCGCGGACAAGCAGAAATGGATGGATCTCTATGGTCGTGTGATTCATAAGGCTGATGATGATAGCTATGTCATCATGGCCTTTAATTCTCCTGTATATGGCTCACAGCAAGGTCTTGGTGCTTACAAGATCAAGCTGGATCCTTACATTGGTGTTAATCTGGAGAAGTCCTGGTCGGATACTGCTTGCACCGATGGCAACGACAACTACAGCCTTGCTGGTGCTGAGTACACCTTCTACACCGATGAGGAGTGCACCCAGGTTGCCACCAACAAGGACGGCGAGCAGGTGGTTCTCACTACCGATGAGAATGGCAACGCTACCACGGGTGAGAAGATGCTCAAGAAGCAGACCTATTACGTCAAGGAGACGCAGCAGCCTAAGGGTGCTAAGTTGGATCCGACGGTACATACGATCACGCCTGAGGATGTCGACGATGAGACTAAGATGGCGCTGCTTGAGGTGGAGGACGAGCCGGTTGACGACCCCGTTGGCGTCATCGTGTACAAGGGATCTGACGAGTTCGGCCCGGGCTATGACTCTGGTATGCCGCGCCTGCAGGGTGCCGTGTTCGAGATCAGCTACTACAAGGGTTTGTATAAGAATGAGGCCGAGCTGAAGGCGTCGGGGGAGGCGCCGTCCGCAACGGCCCGCTGGACGACGAACGAGCTTGGTGCTGTTAACATGTATGGGGCCCCGTCTTCGGGCACGTGGCCGTATAAGCATACGGTGACGGCTGCTGACCATCAATCTGGTTTTGTGTCTACAAGCATTCCTGTGGGTACTGTAGTGAACTCGATTCCGATTGGCACGGCTACCATTCGCGAGGTTGAGGCTCCAAAGGGCTATCAGATTAACGATAAGCTGATGGGCTATCGTGTTGTAGTCGACGAGGGTGAGGGTTGGCGTATTAAGTGGTTAAACGTTTTCTCTTCTGATGAGTTTCATAATGTGCTTGTTCCCAATCAGAAGGATCCCGCTGATGCAACCAACAATGGTGAGATGTCTATCTTCGACCCCACTGACCGTGGTGACTTCAAGTTTGTGAAGACGGTCGACCAGTCTCAGAAGCGTCTGGCTGGCGTGCCCTTCGCGCTTATTGACACCAAGACTGGTGAGTGGCATGTGGTTGTGACCGGTGACAACGGCATCTATGAGTCCGCGGCGGATTACAACAAGCACACCTACAAGACCAACGCCAATGACGCTGCGGTGAGCGGCATCAAGGTGGTCAAGGACGCCAACGGCAACTACACGCTGGACACCAGTGGGGCCACCGTTGATGCGTCCAAGCTCGATCCTGATGCTGGTTTGTGGTTCTACGGTCGTGCTGACGGTGTGGACAAGGTGCTTGAGGGTAAGGGCCCGCGTGATGACAAGGGTGCTCTGCCTTACGCCAGCGGTGGCGGTAGCTACTCTATGGTCGAGCTGCTGGTCAAGGGCGGCGTGAACGATGGTCTCATCATGGCTAGCGTTCCTGACATCAAGATTTCGAAGAAGGCTGACCGCGTGTACGACCTCGGCACGGTAGACAACCAGACCGAGGGCATTCGTTCCATCAGCACTGAGGCCCGCGATGACCTGGATGGCGATCACTTCGTGACTGCCGATACCGAGTCTCATTTCGTTGATCGCGTCGCCTATCGCGAGTTTGAGAACGGCAAGCAGTACCGCATGAAGGCCTGGCTGGTGTACCGTGATATCGACCCGGAGACGGGTACCTACTACACGGCAGACAAGTACACTGAGGCCCGTCCGGTGCTGACCGATGAGAACGGTGAACCGGTGTACTTCTACCAGGACTTTACGGCCAAGCTGCCGAACGGTTCGGTGGACGTGCATTTTGAGGGTATTGATACTCGCGAGCTGGCTGGCAAGGAGATTACGGTCTTCGAGGAGGCCTATGACGTGAAGACTGGCGCTCTGGTTGCGTCCCATCGCGACATGGGCGATTACAACCAGTCGCTGCTCATTACCGAGCCTGAGATCGGCACCACGCTGGTGGACGGCAAGACGGGTGGCAAGGTCGTGGCCGTGGATGATGAGGCTGTGCTCATCGACACTGTTGAGTACCGTAACCTGGTGCCTGGCAAGACCTATGTTGGCTGGGGCAAGCTCATGGTCAAGACCGACTTCGGTGTGACCGAGCTGCGCGATGCCGATGGCAATGTGGTGACCGGTTCGACTACTTTTACGCCGAAGGACGCCAACGGGACCTTCGAGGTTGAGTTCCGCTTCGATGCTTCGCTGCTGTCCGGTTACACACTGGTGGCCTATGAGACCGTTGGTCGTCCGGTTGACCCTGACAACCCGTCCACGGGTGATGAGTACCCCGATAACCCGGGTAAGCCTGACAATCCGGTGGCCGACCATGAGGATCCCGATGACCCTGGTCAGACGGTGACGGTGGAGCCTGTAGTGTTCGACACTGACATGACCAGCCGTGGCTCTTGGCTCGATGACAAGGCTGTGGTGGCCGATTCTGAGGCCGTGCTGGTGGATACCGTCCACTACGAGCGTGCGGTCGAGGGTGACGAGTACACGGTTCACGGCATGCTGTTCGATACGAACACGGGTCTGCCCTTCTTGGCCTACGCGCCTGCGGACGATGATCCGTATGCGTTCAAGCCTGTGGACGAGAAGGTGCTCAAGCAGTTCGCCGATGAGTGGTTTAATGCCATCGGTATTGGCAGCGCTGAGGGCGCCTACGACCCGGCCGCTGGTGAGTTCACCGATTGGCCTGTGGCCTACGACAAGGAGGCGGTTGACCGTCTGCTGTCCAACCCGGCCTATGAGGGCATCGCCGACCGTATTGTGACAGCTGAGACCACCTTCACCCCTGAGTCTGGCTCTGGGGATGTTGACATCACCTATGATTTCGATGCCCGCTTCGTGCCGACGGAGAAGGTCACCTCGATGGTGTATCTGACCCACGACAAGGAGAATCAGATTGTGGCCGGCGGTCTTGACATCAACGATGAGCGCGAGCAGGCCACCTTCGTGACGCCGAAGATTGGCACCACGGCGACGGATGCCACCGACGGTGACAAGTACGTGCTGAACTCCACTGAGGCCACCATCAAGGATATCGTGACCTATACGGGCCTGGTGGCTGGTAAGGAGTACACGCTCAAGGCCACGCTCATGAACAAGGAGACGGGCGAGCCGCTTATCGTCAAGGACGAGGTGGTCACTGCTGAGACCGTGTTCGTGCCCGCGGCGTCCGAAGGCTCGGTGGATGTCATCTTCACATTTGATGCGTCCGAGCTCATGGACCTCGATGTGGTCGCCTTCGAGCAGCTGTGGCGTGAGATGGAGATCGGTGATGATGTGTCCGAGCCTGTGAAGGTGACGACCCATGAGGATATCGACGATGAGGGCCAGACGGTGAACGTCACGGCGAACCCACCTGAGACGCCCGAGCCCGAGCCTGAGACCCCGATGCCCTCTACGGGCGAGCCGAAGGGCTCTGTATTCGGCAAGACGGGTCTGGACGTGGCACTACCTATCGGGGCCATCGTGATCGGTCTTGCAGGTCTGATCGCTGGTGTGTACATTTGGCGGCGTCGTCGAGACGACGTGTAGAGCCTTTAACGGCCGGAGGGGAGCGGGGTCCCATGTCCCCGCTCCTTCTTCGAAGATTTTTCGCGTATAATGCGCATTGTGTATCTGCGGCACTGGATGTGCCATAAACGAGAGAGAACAAGGGGTTAAGATTATGGCAAAGCTGAATGACGATTCTATCCGGGATGCTGTTCCCCTCGATGGGGCCGAGGCTACCAAGGAGCTCAAGCCCAATCCGGTGCCGCCCGAGCCTGATATTGTCGGGGAGACTTTCTCTGTTGACGGCGAGACCGAGGTCATGGAGTTTCACATGGATGAGCCGACCGATGAGGAGATGGATCAGGCCTTCGAGCCGTCTGATACGGTTTATGGGGCCGTGCAGCCGGCGACGGTAAATGTGAACCCTCCTGCCATCAACATTCCGGCGCCTGTGGTGGATGTGAAGGTGGACGTGCCTGAGGCGCAGATTATGAAGGATGATGAGCGCCACATTCGCGACAAGTACCGCATCGCATTTATCGCCATCGCTGTGGTTGTGGTTCTGGTTATCGTGGGTCTGTTCGCTATCAATGCAGCCAATGCAAGCGAGAGTGCGGCCCGTGCCGATCGCGATGCGGCGACCCAGCAGTATCAGAAGGATCTGGCTGACACGGGTGACAAGTACAGCCAGGATCTAGCTGAGCGCGATGCCAAGGCTGCTGAAGATAAGGCTGCGGCTGATGCTGCTGCTGCCGAGGCTCAGGCCCAGTACGAGGCCGATGTGGCCGAACGTGATGCCGAACTGGACGCGATCAAATCCGCCCACACTCATGATTGGACCATCGTGATGAAGACCATCAACCATGATGAGGTGAGCCACACGGTGGATCACCCGGCAGTGTATAAGGATGTCACCACCGAGCATTCCATCTGCAACGAGTGCGGTGAGGTTATCGACGGCAAGGCCGCTCAGCATATTGCCGAGACTGGTCATTCGGGTTATTCTCGTAACGTTCCGCTGACTGAGAAGGTCCTGGTCACTGAGGCTTGGGTCGAGACTGTGGTGGATGCCGAGGCTTGGGTTGAGAATGTGGCCGACCACATGGTCTGCACCACCTGCGGTGAGGTGAAGCCGCTGGACGATTCTATGAAGAGCCAGGGTTAAGGATCTAAAGGACAGGGTTGACGGGAGACCCCTGGATGCACTGGGAGGGTGCATCCGGGGGTCTTTTCTTGGAATGGGGTTGTGATGAGGGTCAAAGGGGTTTTGGGTGCTGTACTTTGCCTCTGTTTGGGTGCGGCGTCTTTGTGCATCGGTGTCAGTGCTGCCTTGCGCACCGAAGTGGTAGACAGCGCGTATGTGGTGCATTCGGCGCACCGAACAGATGCGCTCACGATGGCGGTGCCCGATATGGTGGTTGAAGTGGCTGACGCAGTTGAAGCTGGCCATGATGCCATCGAGTTCTATGATATGGACGGTAAGGAGGCGTTGGATGGGTGGCACTTAAGTGCCATGATGATGCCTGCGGATACATTCGATGTGAGCTATAGCGCCGAGTCGGGGAAGTACCATCCCGATGAGAACATGGTACGGATCGATCTGGCACGCGTTGAGGGGTCCGATAAGGGTGCTTACGAGGTTGCCATGGACGGATTCGTGGCTGCGGCAGCAACTGCGGATTGCGACCGGTGTGCGATGGTGATGGCGCTTTCTCGGCTCTTCGCAGGTGGCGCCTATGCGGACACCGACTATGAGGATGACTCAACACCTTGGCAGGCGGTGTCAGAAGGTCGCGCCAACTGTGTGGGCTGGGCTCGCGCCGCCGCTGATGTGTGCCAGCGTCTCGGCATCAACGCGGTGGCTGCTACAGCGGACGCGGGAACGCATGCCGTGTGCGTGGTCGCCATTGACGGGAAGCCGTACATGATTGACGGAACGTATGCTGTGGGCGGGGCCGATTGGTTCTTCGAATGGGACGCGGTGCCGTCCGTTTTGGATGATGAAGCTGGTGTCATGAGGCGTATCGGTGTGGTACAATCTTGATACTTTCGAGCAAACGATGATCGCGGGGAGAGCGTTCTCGCAGGGAAAGGGGAGAGATCTCTATGGTGTTTTCCAAGATGAATCGAACAGTACGGGGAGCGGTTGCATTTGGCCTTGCAGCCATGCTCGCAGTACCCAGTTTGGCCTATGCAGATGAGGAGGGCACGGAGGGCGAGTCCGAAGCTAAGGATCCGACCATTCGTGCAGCATTCACTCAGAATGGCAGTCATATCGGCTGGAACGGCTATGTGCACATGGGACTTACCGACGAGGAGTCCGGTGAGACGGGCGATCCGTTCGATGTGAACGTGGAGGGCACTGCCGAGGGTGGTAAGTGGTACTCCATGGTAGGCAACACCGATGGTACCTCGCGTTGGTCCGGTGACTATGCTGCAGGCGACATGGGGTCGGTTCTCAAGGTCGCTGATGATGGCGCCACCGTCCTGTCCGACCGTGTGTTCTATGAGAACCTGAATCGTAATGCACCGTACCATGTGATCGGGACCATTCATCTGCGCCAGCTGGTGGGCGTCGAGTTTACATCTGATGGCGGCACCGATGCGGCCAAGGCCGAGTTCAAGGATATGGGCACGCTGCTCGGCATCCACGACGGGGTTGTGGAGTTCGCTGATGAGAACGGGCATGTGTTCGAGGCGCCTATGGTGTGGGACGGAAAGACTGCGCCTACTGATACGGGCCGTACGGTCGAGGCTGGTGAGCTCGGCATCTGGGATGGCGCTGTGACGGGCATGGCGTCGTTTGCGCCACGCACCGAGTCGGGCTATGTGGATGTGACTTTCGACGATCTGGACTGCACGGGTCTGTATGGATGGACTTTGGTGGCCTACGAGCATCTGGTGCAGGCTGGTGAGAACGGTTTTGTGCCCGACGGCGAGTCCGCATTTGTGGCTGCAGGCCAGGCAGCGTGGCCCGAGGATGAGCCGACCCGCGAGATGGGAGTCAATCAGAAGCTACCCGTGGGTTCTGTAGTCTGGTATAACGATCTGGTGCCGGCTAAGGTTATCGAGGCTGTGAGCGAGGGTGATGAGGCTGAGCCAAAGGCTGAGTCTGCTGAGAACGTTTACACGATCGAGCGTTATGACGGCAATGTGCTTCCTGGCGATACTGCCATTATCGATGGGGTTGCCTACACGGTCACCTCGGTTGTTGTCGGGGAAGATGACAAGATCACGGTGACGCTGACGCCCGATGACCCACAGGGCACGGGTGCTGAGGCTATCACGATCGCTGAAGATGAGATGTCCGATGAGATGAAGTCAGCTCTTGAGGCGGGTACCAATCGTGTGAAGCAGAATTTCCTGGCCACCTACGCGCCGAACGTGGACGATGAGATGGCCGTGGTTCCCAATGGCGGACTCAATCTTATTGCTGCCCACAATGAGATTTGGGATCCGAATCAGGCCGTGAGCTTCACGTCGGTCGCCCAGGCGAAGGCAGATGAGCCTATCATCGATGAGATCGTCCAGAAGGAAGAGGAGAAGAAGGAGGTCGAGCAGAAGCAGGCTGAAGAGACGGAGAAGTTCGTCAAGGAGGTTCTCCCCAAGACGGGTGTGGCTGCGGTCATTCTGGCGGCACTCGCTGCTTGCGGCGGCATTGGCTTTGCCATCTATCGCCGCATGAATGGAAAACTGGCCTACGAGGCGCCCTCTAACGGGCTTTCGGGACGTTTCAAGGGGTAGGATAGCGATTTAACCGTTATCAGGCCTTAGAGGGCCGGCAGCGTCGCTCATACGGCGTTTCCGGCCCTTTTCACTGCAAATGGGAAGTTGGATTAAGGGGTAATCGGGATATGGCATCGGAAATTTTGAAAAAGGGCGGCAATGTGTACGCCACGGGTTCCCTCGAAGAGGTCGAGCCCGAGCAGGTTGGTCGGCACCGCAAAGCGGCACGGAGGATTGGGCGTGTGATGCTCTCACTCATGTGCGCTGTCATTGGCGCCGCAGTGGTGTTCGCAGTATGGTGGTTCGGGTTCGAGTCACCGAAGTGGGATGAGAGCGAGTACGAAGCCAAGACTGTCTCTTCGTTGAAGAGCGGGGATATGGACGAGCGTTATGGCGCATGGGTTGAAGTCGAAGGCAAGGATGTGAGCTATCCGATCGTCCAAGGCGAGGACAATGAGTACTATCTTTATCACGACCTGGACGGCAATGACTCTTATACCACGGTGTTTCTTGACTATCGCAGCGATTGGGACAGCCCGAATAAGATTATCTACGGGCACACGCTGGTAGCGGGAGGTATGTTCCGTCCTCTAGCTGATGCTTATGAGCAGGCGTCATTTGATGAGATCAAGGCAGTGAACTACACGCCGAAGGGTGAGAGCGACACGCATTCGCAGCGGTATGTGCCGGTGTGTGCGCTTGCGGTAGACCCGACCTATCAGACTATCCAGCAGTTCGATTTTACACCTGATCAGGCCGACTACGAGGCACGTTGTGCGGCCTGGGCTGTGGCCAACGCGAATGCGGGCAAGTGGAACGACACCACGCAAGATGAGGAGTGGATCGAGTCCGAGCCTTTGGTTGCATACACGGGGCCGGGACAGGTGCGTGGCGAGGATGGGGCCCTCGTGGATGTGCACAATGTGTTTGTGTGCAACGAGGAGGAGCAGGCGAAGGTGCTCGAACAGATGCGCCTGGAGGCCATGCGCCAGTGGATGGCCGATGTGGCCCGTGAGGCCACGGCGGTGGCGCCCAATGCGGCGGAGCTTATCGAGCAGGCGGACAGCACGCTCACGCTGGCTTGCTGCTCATGGCCCTTCAATCAGACCCGCACGTTGGTGCTCTGCGCCGAGGTGCCCGCGGATGAGAGTGTGGTAGAATAGGCGAGAAGATTTTCAAGGTGGAGAGATGCCGGCGGGGACGGGATTCCCTGTCGGTTAGCTGGGTCGATGCGCCGCATGGCGGCTGCCTTGTTGGTAGGATGCGCGTTACGGGGTCACCTGTGACGGCAATCCTCTCCCGTTTGCAGGCAGGCTCTGTTTTATGGGCGTTCGACCACGCACCCCTTCGTGGAACCGTCGAGCGGCAATTCCTGCTCGGCCCGGTGGTTGAAGCCGGCACTTCCCGAGGGCGTCCCGTTCCTGGCGGCGTCTCTTTCCTTGGTTGTGCAACGGGAAATGCACAAGGTTAAGGGGTGTGCTATGGCATCGAGAACAGACAAGAAACAGGTGAATCTCGTCCTGTCCCAGGAAGAGTACGACCGTTTGGTCTACTGGGCGAAAAAAGAGGATCTGACTATCAGCGAATACTTGCGGCAGTCCATTGAGCTGTCCATTCGGGTGGCTGTGGGCGATTACGATCTGCCACGGCTTGAGGTGCAGCGCTTAAACCAACTTATCGACGCTATGGCCACGTTGTCAAGCAACGTGGGGTCGTTGGAGCAGGTGGTTCAGAGCGGATTTACCACACTGTTGGGTCTGACGCGCGGGGATGCGTACCTGCTGGATGAAGGGGATGAGTAGCCATGGGCTTGGATTTGACAGCGGATTTCGATGCGGCGTTGCGCGGAAATCCTGCGCGCAGCCAGCGGGAGTTTATTGCGGCACGGGAGAACGAGCGCATTGCAGCGGAGGACGCACGGGCGCGGGCGGCACTCGATCATGAGCCGGTAGAGGCGCCTCACCGCGGGGCGCAGTACCAGAGCACGGCGGAGGACGCTAAGGAGAAAGAGCCTGAGCACAGCAGCAAGCGGCGCCGTGGGCGCCCGAAGGGCTCAGGGGCCGTGCAGCAGGTGCGTGATGTGCCCAGCGGGCTCATCGTGGCTATCCGCCAGTCGCATCCTGTGTTTCTAGGTCAAGGGCTTGAAGAGGCGTCGCCTCTGAATTTGACCGACACTATGGCAGCGTTCTGCGCGTTTAATCTGGGTTACGACGGTGATGACCTGTCTGAGAGGGCACGAGAAGCCGTCTCCGTGCTTAAGAAGAGTGATGAGGGGTTGGTGTCCCTTAACAGCCGCATGCGGCATCTGGAGCAGCAGAACGCGCATTTTGCGTCTCTTCTGGAAGAGGTGTCCCTCGGTAATGCGTTCATGCTGTTCGATCGTTTGGGTTTCCGTCGCAACACCCCTGCGTCTCCGACTCAGGTAGATTTCGAGGAGCCGGATTTGGAGCGCATGCGGCAGCGCATTCGGGACACGGCGAAAGAGAAAGTCCGTCAGGATCGCATCAACGAGGGACGACCTAAATCCTAAGGGGTGGGCGCAATGCGCAAGTATTTCGCGGCGCCCCGGACGTTCTTCTCGCTGATGATCAGCTTTATGTTGCTCGGTGTGGGCAATGTGATCAACGATGCCATTGGCAACCACATCTCGCTTGAGGCCATCGGTATCATCGGGGCCTATTACACGGTCGAGATGCTGGTCATCGCCATTTGGTCTTTGGGGTTCAAGACCTATGTGGTGAAACGGGTCAACGAGCGCGGGCTGTTCAGTGTGCAGGTGGTCTGCGGGCTTGTGTGCGGTTTGGCGATGTTCTTTGGAGCCGAGAGCATTGCGGAGTTGTTCGGCATCTCAGATGAGATGCGGCAAGTGTTGGCCGACATGTTCAGGCTCGGGGTGGTTTACACGCCGATCGATGCGGCTTGCACGTATCTGTTCGACGTGACGCGGTTGCAGAAGAAACTGAAGGCCTATCGCCGCGGGCTTATCATGTTTTACGTTGTCTCGATCTCAGCGAATCTGGCGATGTTTGCGCTGGTGAGAGAGCCGATATGTGTGCTGTTCGCAACTTTGGCGGCCTATGCGGTCTGTTCGGTGTACCTGGCACGAAGCATCGAGTGGGGCGGCACGTGGGTACCCAGTGGGGATGTGTGGGCTGTTTGTTGGAAGGTCGGGGCGCCGCTTTGCGGCACGGATGTGGTAAAGCGGTGCGGCACGGGGTGCATGAGCATGTTCGCGAGCTTTCTGCCGGTTGAATACTATGCAGTCTTTATTGTGTGCCAGAATGCGGTCATCGAGTCTGATTTGGCCAACGAGGCCTATTCCAACACGCTTCTGATCATGCTACCTACAGACGGGGCACGAGATGAGGCGCAGTATCGGGCAGGTCGTGAGAAGCTCTGCGAACTTAGGCGCAGCACGAGCGCGACGGCGTGTTTGGCCGGCATCGGATTTGCGTATCTGTTTGCGGTGATCACGTGCGGGTCGGCGGATTTCTGGCTCGCCATGGCGGTGGTCACAGTGTACATCCCGAATTATGTCTTGATGACAGTGTGCACGCAGATGCAGGATTGGCTTACGATATGCGGGCGGACACGGGATGTGTTCGCGGGGATTTGCATGGTAAGTCCGGCGTGGGTGGTGGTTCCGTGGCTTGCGGTCATGGTGGCTCCACCAGAGGTGGGCGTGTTTGTTATGGCCAGCACGGGATTTTTCCAAACGACAGGCCGCGCCCTGTGGTATTATCATAAAGTGAAACAGCTGGATCGCCAGTTCGGTTGGGAAGCGGACATGGCGCCAGCAGATATGGACACGTGTATGGCGAAAGGGGAGTAGAGATGGCAGTAACAGCGCGAAGTTTTCTGGAGGCATATCGCAGCTACGAGGCTGCAGTGCGCTGCGCGTGCGGTATGGAGTGCCGTGAGTATGAGGAAACACTGAAGGGCGACATCCGGGCAGAACGTCTGCGGTTCTGCCGCACGGTACGCAATTATCTGAGCCACGCAGATGATAAAGGCTTCGTTGGTATCAGCGAGGCAATGATCAAGACGCTGACGCGCGAGACAGATATGCTGTTGGGGCGCGGAGATGTGGCGCGCAAGAGGGCCAAGTCCACGCTGCTCATGAGCGAGAAGGACCGCGTTGATGATGCAGTGCGGGCCATGGCCAAAGCTGGCGCCACCTGGTGCGCCGTCGAAGATGGTCCAAATTGGCGTGTCGTGTCGCTCGCGGAGGCGGCTATCGCAGCTCTTGAGTCCAAGCGCACACCGCTCGGTATGGTAGGTGGGTGCAAGCGTGCGATTTCGTGCGATGCTCATGATGATGTGGCCGAGCTGGACCCGAATAAGCACTACGTTGTGTACAACGCGGATGGCGTGGCCATTGGAGAGTTGGTGCGGTGAACTACCACGCAGCTAAAGCAACGTGGCTTCTTGCTTCATCGAGCGCCATTTACCCATGATCTTGCGATCACGAGCAGGGAAAGCGCTCTCCATAAGCGTGAATTCGGACAGTTCCTGCCCTACTTTGATGTTGTTCGCATCCTGTGCGAACACGAGCATGTTACGTGCTGCGTGAACGTCGCGATCAGCCGTGTACCCGCAACGAGGACAGACAATGCGTCTATCTGCGAGTGTCAGGTTGCGACTGCGGCCCATATCGCACGAATGGCCATCGACGTGCTCGGTCGCGGAGTGGACATCAAAATCCACTGTGATGACGTGCCGGCCAGTCTTGGGTGCACGGAGGAGGATCGACAGACCTGTGTGTGCCTGCGCTGTAGTGCTTTCCAATGGGGCTTGTCGTTCGTCGTTGAAAGTGTACCTGTGGAGGGCGGCACGTATGTGAGCATCTACACGGATGATATGGTGCGCTCTGACATGCTTCCGTCGGTGTGGGTGTCACCGTGGAACCACCAGAGTCTTTACGCTCAGCTGGTGGCCGATTCTGGGGACGTGGTGGTTCTGGACTATCGTCTGTTGGAGCTCACCACTGAGCAGCAAAAAAATGCCATGGCACGCGCCATGGCAATGATCGGGGGTGCTATTAAGCTGGAATCTATGTAGTCTACTCGGTTCGTGGCCAGATGAGCAGCGCGTGGGTTACGAAGAAGACCACGATGTCAACGATGAGCACGATGGTGCACGGGATGGTGCCAACCCAGCCTGTAAATCCGCAGACGATGATGCCAAGGGCCACGAGGATGACGACAGTCGCAATGGCGAAGAAGATTGGAAACGCCTGGTCGTCAGTAAGTTGGTTGCAAGGGTTGTTCTTTCCGTAGATGAATTCGAGCAGCATGGGTATCACTTCCTTCGGTTTCAGTTGTGTACTGCACGGACGATACCGCGGGCGCGAGCGCCCGTTTTTCCAGGTGGTCGGAACGTGCCTGAACTCTGGTCAGTTTCTTTTGAGAAATGTTTCCAAAACGAAACGCCATGCCTTATAATGTTTGAACAGGGAAATGGGGTACGGGAATCCCCATTCCACGAGAGAGCGATTTGAAAGGGGACACTTTTATGTCTGAACTTACGCTATGGGATGAGCTGCGCCAGTGCGTCGTGAATAAGGAGCCATTTGTGGGCGCCATCACGGCAGCAGACATGGTTGAGCTTCAGGAGATGCGTATGCAGTGGGACTTCAATGCGCATATGTCCGATGACTGGAATCGCGCCAAGCAGGAGCTGCAGCTGAGCGGGGACATTATCGCGCTGGCCCGTATGCATATGGTCGAAGAGTAGAGGAGGCATATCTATGACCACAGGAGTTCTTTGCGAGAAGCCAAGTGCTGCGCGTAATTTCGCTAAGGCGCTGGGCGGTATGTCTGGCACATACAAAGGCGAGCAGTATGTCATCTGTGCTCTGCGCGGTCATCTGTTCGAGCTGGCGCCGCCCGAGAAGCAGGTGCCGGCAGCACTGGTCGAGCAGTACAAGTCCTGGGAGCTGGCGAACCTGCCGTGGGATCCGTCTCATATGAAGTGGAAGCAGCAGCGTCGTAAGGACACTACGAGTGTGTTCAACGATATGAAGTCCACGCTGTCCAAGTGCGATAAGATTTTGATCGCAACGGATGATGACCCGTCTGGTGAGGGCGAGCTTCTGGCCTGGGAGGCGCTTGATGCGGCCAACCTGCGACCCAAGACGTGGGGTCGTTTGTTCTTTGCCGATGAGTCGGTCAAAGAGATCCAAAAAGCCTGGGATAACCAGGTGGTGCTGCCTGGTATGGTCGATGACCCTGACTATAAAAAGGCGTGGTTTCGTAATCGCTGGGACTTCCTGTCAATGCAGTTCACGCGCATTGCTACGAAGGTGTCTCCGGGGCGCGTGGTCGTGCGCCAGGGGCGCCTGAAGTCGGCTATGGTGCTGCTCATCGGGGATGCGCTCAAGGCATACAACAACTACAAGGCCGTCCCGTTCTACGAGAATCGTTTCAAGGATGAGAATGGGGTTGTGTACAGCGATCCAGACACGGAGCGCTATGCGACCAAGGCCGAGGTGCCCGGTGGGCTGCACGCGAGTGCTGTGGTGCATGACTCTACGAAGGAGAAAACTACAGCGCCGCCGAAGCTGCTCGATTTGGCTGGTGTGTCGGCGCTCATGTCGGCCAAGGGGATGAAGCCCGACGCTGTTCTCAAGCTTTATCAACGCATGTACGAGTCTCAGGTGCTGAGTTACCCGCGCACAGAAGATCATTGTGTCACTGCGGAGCAGTTCAATGAGCTTCTGCCGAAAATCAATGCCATTGCCAAGGTCGTAGGCGCCGATGTGTCGATGCTTACACATCGCACACCTCGCAAGACCCATGTGAAGGACGGCATGGCTCACGGGGCGAATCGCCCAGGGCCTAACGTCCCTGCTTCGCTGCGTGACTTGGATGCAAAATTCGGCGCAGGTGCTGGTGCTCTGTATCAGATCATCGCTAAGAACTACCTCACGATGCTCGCTGAGGATTACGTCTATGAGCAGCAGAAGGGCCACGTGGCCGATTATCCGACTTATGTGGGCACCGTGAACATTCCAAAGTCCATGGGTTGGAAGGGCATTTTCGATGCCGATGCTGACGATGATAGCGACACTCAGGTGTCGAAGAAGGGTTTGGGCGCAAAGGCTGAGCCGTTTATCCATGAGGGTGTGCCGCCGCGGCCGCCGTATCCAACGCAAAAGTGGCTGTGCAAGCAGCTTGAGCGTTACAACGTGGGTACGGGCGCCACGCGCGTGTCCGTTCTGGCGGACGCCTGCGGCACCAAGTATCCGCTTATCTCCGACACTAAAGGCAAGCTGAAGCTGACCGAGGTGGGGGAGATGAGTTATGCCCTGCTGCCGGGAACTAACATCGGGGATATCCATCTGTCTGAGCGTGTGTTCAAGCAGATGGATGATGTGGCTGCGGGTAAGGCTGATCCTGATGCGCTTCTGGCCGAAGTGGCCAAGCTGGTGCGCGAGGATATAGAGACGATGAAGGGAAACGCGAAGAAAGGCGGTTTCAAAATGGCTGATTTTGCCGACAAGGAGTATGCCGAGGGCACGTGGAACGGTGAGGCGAAGCGCTTCAATCGCAACCACCGCGGGCATCGTTTCACCGATGACGAGGTGGACCGTCTGTTCCGCGGTGAGCATGTGGTGATCTCTGCAGTGTCCAGCAAGACGGGCAAGCCCTATGATTGGGAGTGCTGGCTCGAAGATGATCTTGAGTATAACGGTCGCACCTATTTCGGTGTCACGGGGGATTTCCCGAAGAGCGACGAGTCCACGCCGAAGTGCCCGAAGTCCTGTGCAGGCCATGTGTTTACCGACGAGGAGCGCACCCAGCTCGAAAGCGGCTGCACCATCCGTGTGGAGGGACTCAAGAGCCGCAAGGGCACGGAGTTCGGGGCCAATCTTAAGCTGGTCTGGAAGACCAAGGACGAGGATCCGAAGTGGGGCGACAACTGGGTCATCGACATGAGCTTCGACTAAGGGCCAGAAGAGGGGTTCGAAGCAGACGCGATTCGGTCAGGGGATAAAAAAATTGAGGGCTGCTCCGGAGGTTCATGTCCCAGGGGAGAGGACGTATGTGCGAACCTGTGGAGCGGCCCTCTTGGAGAGAGGATTGCAGGCGAGGCAGTGGTTTGTGCAGTTCGAGGTTCAAGGGGAGAGAGAATGTCGAACCTGCGTGCCTGGCGGTCGGGAAATCCGCATGTGCGCCTTGCATGTGAACATGGTAGCATGACTGGGTGAGAGTTGGAGATGTACGAAAGGGAATTGTCACTATGGCGAAGAAATCCTATAAGATTCCGACATCATTGGACAGTTCGTTCCTTGATGTGGAGTTGGCACTGCAAGGCAGCTCGGGAGTGGGACTCAGGCCGCTGCCAATGAAGACGATTCTTGCCGCTTTGGGGAGCGGCTTTGTTTGCGCTTGGATCGTTACCCAGTCATTTGTGGCAGCAGGTGGGCCTTTGCTCATCATCCCGTTCGTGCTTTTGTGGGCGCTGGCCACCTGGTTGCTTGTGCGCTCCGATGGTCTGGGCGGCATCAAGGCCTCCTGGGTGCCGGTGGCCATCGAGTACATGACGGGCGGCAAGCGGCGTGTCAAGTGCCGTGTGACGGATATGGCCAACGAGTTTCGCGGGGTGTGCCGTATTGCGAACATTGATTATGACCGCGGGCTTATCGAGTTCACCGATGGCACGTGGGGCTATGCCTATTCGGTCGTGGGTTCGGGCTCGGTGCTTCTGTTCGATGAGGACCGCGATGCGATCATCGACCGTTGCGATACGTTCTTCCGGAAGATGCACACCGACTATGAGCTCATCTTTCTGACTGTAAAGGAGCCCCAGCATGTAGAGAAGCAGGTGGCGGCTATGGATCGGCGCATTGCACGGCTTCAGGGTGGGGACCCTGAGCTGCTGGCGCTTGCTCGGGCCGAGCGCCATACGCTCGCAGAGGGTGTGGGCAAGAACTTCAGGTCCATCCATCAGTACATGATCATTAAGGCAGATAATCGGGAGGCGCTTGACCGGGCCAAGAACATGTTTGTATCCGAGTGCGAGAACTCTACGCTGGTGTTCAAACGGGCTGCGGCTCTGTTCGGAAGTGATATTGATACGGCGCTTTCGTCGCTGTTCAAGGGTAAGGAGACGGTCTAATGGCTCTGTTTGGGAAGAAAGCTAAGAAGCAGAAGGAAGCGGACGTGACTTTTCGCTCGTCTGAGGCCCTAAGCCGTCTCAAGCCGCGGTTTGCTTATGTATTCCACAGCGATTACTTCGAGGTGGACGACTATGTTGCCTCTATTCTGACATTCACGCACCATGCGGTGGCAAGTGACAATTTCGGCCCGTTCTGGGGTATCAATCGTATCCCATCTGGGCTGTCTGATGGGGTGTCCACGGTGAACCTAGAACAGGTGCGCCGTATGGGGGAGAAATGGGTGAGCGACATGCAGTCGCGCTCGGAGCAGGTGTCCAACATCAACTCCAATGAGCAGAATGCCGGCGGTAATCGCTCGTCCAAGGCAAAGGCGTCTAAAACGTCCACGGACATTGACATCATCACAGCCGAGCTCAATGAGGGCGCGAGCTATCTGTCAGTGCACAATCGGCTGCTTGTCAAGGCGCCGACGGTGGAGGCTCTGGACGATGCTATCGGTAAGATCGAGCGTCTCTATACCGAGCGTTTTGCCACGCTGGATGCGAAGCCCTATCAGGGCGACCAGCGTCGCGAGCTGTCCTCGTTGCTTCTGGGCAATGCTGCCAAGCGCGGCAAGGGGTTCCATTTTACGTCCACTGAGTACGCGGGTTCGTACTCGCTGGTAACCCATGGCTTGGAGGATCCCGGTGGGGAGTACGTGGGTTACATGGTGGGGGATGTGAACTCATCGGGCATCGTCATGGACACCGATATGTACCGCCACCATACGGTCATTGCATCCGAGCAGATCAATTCACAGCGCAACCGTGCGCATGTGAGCGACATGTGGGCATCCAAGCTGTCACAGGCAGCGCTCATGAACGGACACAAGGTCGTGCATGTGGTGCTCAATGGGGCCAATCTGTTGGATTTGGGACCGGCATTTCGCACCATCACAGCAAACGTGGATTTGAACCATGGCGCCTTGAATATGTTCGAGATGTTTGGTTCGGTGGATGACGAGCTGTCGGTGTTTCCGATGCAGATGCGCAAGCTGACGCTCATGGCCGAGCAGGCTTATGAGACCACCGATGCTGATCGGTCGATCATCCGCGGTTCGCTTGAGAGCGTGGCCACGCAGTTCTACATCGACAATCGCATGTGGTACGAGAACGCAATGGCCAATCGTGATCGTCTGCGCGTGGTGGGCCTGCCGCACCGTGAGGTGCCGCGTCTTCAAATGTTCGTGAGCTATCTGCAGACCGAGTACAAGGCGCTGGTGAACTCTCGGGCACGCGATGATGAGAAGCTGCATGCGATGAGTGTGCTGGCCACGACATTTTCCAATCTGCTGTCGGCTAATGGTGACCTATTTAACAACTTCACCTCGGACGCGGTTGATCGTGCGGTGACCTCGCAGCGGGTCATTTACGACTTGTCTCAGCTGATGCGCCGAGGTCCTGGCATCGCTATGGCACAGCTGGTGAATGCCATCGGTTTTGCTGTGGGGTCTTTGGGTGTGGGGGATGTGCTCATCATCCACGGCGCCGAGAAGATCGATGCTGGTGTGAAGGGCTATGTGGCCACACAGTTGGACAACCTGTTCGACCACGGTGGGCGCGTGGTGTATGCCTATGACCACATCGACAAGATGATCGCGGATGTGAAGTTCAATCGCTTGGATAAGGCCGACTACTCGGTTCTGGGCAACATGACCGAGACGGTGGTGGCAGACTACCAGCGGGTGCTCGGGGTTGAGATTCCCGTTGACTTGCAGAAGCTAGTTACGAGCAAGTCGGAGGCAGTGTGTTATGTGCGCCGCGGGTTTGACAACGTGGTTTTCCAGCAGATGCTGCAGCTTGATTAGGTTTCATGTATAATTGACGCTAGGTTCAAACGGGAATTGAGAGAAACATAAGGCGACCGCTTTCGAAATGGGTGAGGGCGGTCGCCTGTTATGGGGAGAGATGATTATGGGAAAGGTCGCGAACACCGGTTTTGTCAAGCTGATTGCTGCGGTTATGGCGTGCGTCATGGCACTCGCGTGTTTGATTCCGAGCACGGCATGGGCCGATGATGTCAAGGACGTGTCGTTCTCTTCGATTTCCACGATGGCATCGAGTCAGTTCCAGAGTGCGTTGGCGAAAAACGAGCTGGATACGAAGTATCCGGGGGAAGATTCAAGCTCGATGCTCTGGCAACCGGGTGATGATTCGGGTCTTATCGGGTTTGTAGATCCCGATAATGCCGATATTGAGATGCTTGGTTTCACCATCAACTTGTTCAGCCAGGCTGCGGCCAGTATCTCTTCGGATGCTTTCATGGCCATGGACAACGCTTATGCGACGAACCACCACCCTTTTCAGAGCTATAGTCGTTACGGTTATCTGCTCGGGCTTATGGGCTTTGACTCGGTAGCTAGCGGCATGTCTTTCCTCAATGACATCCTGCGAAGCCTGCTGGGTTCGATCATGTTCGTTTGCTATATGTTCGCGTCTCTGACAAGTCACGCCATGGGTCTGACTATCGGGCTCATTCAGGCATTCAATCCGTTTGCGCTGTTCAATAATGCGATCGGTGAATATCAGGTTGGCGGCCAGATTTGGGAAAATTCGGCTGTCATGGGCACGTTCTCCTCGATGTACAAGACCCTGCAGTCGCTTGGGTTCGAGGTACTTGTGCCGTTGTTCATGATCGGGCTTGTGTTCACATGGGGTTTGTGGATGGTCGCACGTGCTCGGGGTAAGCAGGCTGATGCTGGGTCGGTGAGCCACAAAGCGAAGCAGTTAGTTATCCGAGTGGCTTTTATCGCACTCGGTATTCCGTTGCTCGGCACGCTCTATACGTCTGCTTTGGATGCGATGGCCGCTGAAATGGACGGTACGAACATGAACGCGGACACGGTTATCGCATCGAATTTCGTCGACTTTGAGAGCTGGGCAATCAACAACCAGCTGGCCGTGCCCGATGGTATGGAGTTTAAGCTCGAACCGGATCAGCGGGACGGTGTGGGCGGTAATGCCAGCGGTGAGACCCTTGGTCGAATTCGGGAGTATGCGTTTGCCATCAATCAGAAGGCCGGTTTGTACAATACTCTGCATGGTTTTGCAGGGGGCTTGGCTGACGGGTACACGTGGGACACCGATGAGCGTGATCCTGCAACGAACGGTGATAACAGCGATTTGACCAGTATGAGCACGCGCTTGGCATCGTTTAACACATCGCTCAACATGCTTATGCGTTTCATCGGGAACGATACGGTGTTGGCTTCCAATTTTGAGTCAACGGCTAAGATGCGGGCTCAGAACGATCTTGAGGCTGCGAGTGATTTCAATCGTGAGGATTTGGTTGTGTATCTGGAGGGTATGACGAAGGCGGAGAATTACAAGGGTGGTTTGTTCCAGCCTAAGGATGATAAGGTGAAGCAACTGGATGGTTACCTCAACTGGTTCATGGATGGCAATCTGGGAGCTAATGGTAGTCCTTCAACGGGGTACACGTATTTCCATCAGAATGGTAAGGGTCTATCCACCATCGGTATGTACAACTACCTGAACTCGCAGTTTGTAAATAACAGCGTGCAGGTTCATTCTGCGGATAAGGCGGTAATTGATACCGGTGTTCTGCGCCATTACAGCGTGAACTCCGTGGGTACGGGTTTCTATGGGTTTGTGCTCTGGGCAAATGCCGTGCTTATGTTGATTGCCTTTTCGATTATCGCGATCGCATATATTTTCGGTATGCTCATCAACAACTTTAAGCACGGTATTTCACTTTTGCTTTCGCTTCCTTTCGGGGTTCTTGGCGTCATTCCGTCTATTGTGAAGGTGGTGTCGCTCACAGCAATCATGGCTGTTGAGATTTTGGTGTCGTTCTTCGCTTATGCGTTCATGTGCGACATGTTGTTGCTCGTGAATGATTATGTGTCCACGAAGATCCCTGCGATGCTTGCCGGTGGCGGTACGTCTCAGAATCTGGTGGTGCTTTTCGGTTCATATGTGTTCATGATCATCGTTCTGATCATCTTCATCATCATGGCGCTGCGTGTGCGCAAGGCCATGACGAAGGCTGTGAACGAGACGGTTGAGGGCATTGTGTCCCGGGTAATCGGTGCTGAGCCTACAAACAGCGGTATGAATCCCGCTATGGCTGCGGGTCTTGGCGCAGCAGCTGGCAACGTAGCTGGCGGTTACATGGCAGCTAAGCGCTTTGGCGGCAACAATGGTGCTGAGGCTGCGAGCGGCACTGCTCCTGGTGTGGCTGCGGTCGCAGCAGGTGGTAAAGCTGGCGGGGCAGACGCGGCCTCTTCGTCTGATAGCAGCGAGAGCAGCGAGACGAAGGAGCTGTCCGCGGGCACGACCCAAGGCGTTGAAGGTGCGGATCAGCAAGGGGTGGGTCCCGATGCGGGCGCAGGCGGTGCGGATGCGCCGGCAAGCCCCGATGCTGTCCCGAGCGATGGCGGAGATGCTGCTGGCGGCGGTAATGGCACGGCGGCTGTGCGCGTGGATGCGAACGCCTCTAAGGGCGACGCGGCTGCGGCGACCAAGGCGAATCGTGCTATCGGCGCCACGTCAGTGTCGCAAGATGATGCCGATGCTGAGGCCAAGTCCCAGCGCCGTCGCACGGCTGCTGTGCAGACGGGTGTCCATGCTGCTAAGGCCGTAGCCCACGGGGCCGGGGGCGACGTGGTGGGTGCCGTGTCCGAGGGCGCCCAGGGTGTACAGGCGGCTCAGAAGGGCGCGACTGCTGGTCGTGACGTTGATGCTGCCCGTGCCCGTCAGACCTCGGCGTCTGCGGGGGCTCCTGCTCGCACCCAGGGTCAGAATGCCAGTGCTCAGCGCATGTCCCAGGTGCAGCAGCAAGGGCGCCAGGCCCAGGCTCCGCGCAAGAGCGCACCTGCGGGCGTCTCTCCTGTCCCCCGTACAGGCGGCAAGCAGTTGACGCCCACGTCGGATGCGCCGATTGAGAGCGTGCCTGAAGCGCCGCAAGCTGCACCGAAAACGGTGCACAAGAGCATTAAGCCCGATGTCGGCGACTTGTAAGGCCTGGAACCTAGCAGGAAAATGGTTGCGAGAAAGGAGTGCGTCTTCTATAATTGGTTGAGGTTCAAGGAGAGCGAGCTTCACACCGATGAGGATGGTGCGGGTAGCTCACATTAGCATTCACGAGAGAGGATTAGATCATGCTTTCTACTATTTCGGCCAATCTCATGTTCGGTATGGCAGCCTGGGATATCGGCTCCTTTCTGAACAACGCTAAGAGCCTGGCTCAGAACTGGGGCGGTCTTCTTATCATGCTGCTCGGCGCCATCGGTGTTGTGGCAGCGGCAGTGATTATCATCGTCAATCTCATCAAGAAGTCCCAGAACGGCCAGGGCGCTCAGGTGTCTTGGGTGTGGGCCATCATACTGCTGATCATTGGCGGCGCGGCTCTGACTGGCGGCTGGAATCTGTTCAGCAATGTGGCCTCGGGTGGTCAGAAGACCATTGAGGCGCTCGGTACGGGTGCCACCTGGCTGCCGACGCTGTTCATGTAGCCTGTGACGTTCTGACGTTTCACTTTGTCGGGGACAGACTGTCTGCAAGGCAGCCTGTCCCTGTCCTGTATTCGGGAGTGCAGGGAAATCTTACGAAAGGGGAGAGAGAATATGGCTTTCAAAGAGTTTATTCGAGCATCTAAGCACACCGAGATCGAGCGGTTCTTCGTGCTCGGGTGCGTGGTGCTCTCGTTGCTTGCAGTGCTCACGGTAGTCGGGTTTTTCGCCCAGCAGGAGCACGATCGTGTGACGTTGGGTACGCAGGCGGTGTACACGGAGCGGGCTGTCGGCTCGCTGTCGGGTGCCGCGGTGTCTGTCGAGGGCGTGTACGCCAATGCAGACAAGACCCGCGCGCTTGCGCTCATCAAGTACGAGGACGCCGCGCTCATGAATACGGATGCGGCGCAGTATTCGATTTTCGTCACCGGTGCACAGCCCAATGGTGAGGGTGCACAGCTTGAGAGCTCTCCTGCGGGCGCAGTGTACGTGTTCGGTTCCACGGGGTATGTGGGCATCTATCTCACGGCCGCAGACGGGTTCCCGACGCAGATTGTGGACGTGGTGCTGCGTGCGGATCGCCAGATGGCCGATAGCAATTCCGATGGCGGTGAAGAAGCCGTGAGCGATGCGTCGTTCTCTAAGTACGAGCAGGTACGCCTGTATTTCAATCCTGGCGCTGAAGATGCGGTCCATGCGTCTTGTCTGGATGCTGAGGTGCCTGATGCTCGTGCAATGTACGAGGAGTGCGTGGTGAGGGCTAAGGAGGCCGAGCTGCGTGAGACGTTGGAGGATTCTCTGGAGCAGATGGAGATCAAGCTGAATCAGATCACTGAGTACACCGAGCGCGCTGAGCGCGATGGCGTGGCTGTGCTTGAGGCACCAGCGGCAATTGCCGGGGATGTCATTGAGGTGGATGAAGAGGGCAATCGCACGTTGGTGGCTGCCAGTCGTGTGCCCGGTGGTTTCGACTTCGATTGGCGCAGCGGTTCTATCAGCGAGGGTTACCTGGACACTATCGTGCAGCGCGAGGGTTCGGGTCGTTCGGCTTCGAAGTATCTGACCGATATGACGGCTGAGGCGAGCAATAGCACGTTTGAGCTGCCTAAGATGGAGGATTGGAAGACGGTAGGCGGTACGCCTATTACCCAACTGTCCAGCACGTCTGATTCGCAGTATCAGACCTATCAATCCGACATCTCGCTTCTGACGAATGCTTGGAATGAGTACTATACGCTCAAGCACGATTATCAGGTGAAGCATCTGCGGGCGCTTTTGGACGCTGAGATCACGGCTGATGAGGCCGCGGCGGCGGCTACGGTGCGTTCGGACGCTGAGTGCGCGACAGTTTACTAGAGCTGGTTAGGGGGTCGACGTGGGTATCGAAAGTGCAGCGGGCATGGCCAATGCCGGGGCTGCCGCTGAAGGCGGCATGCGTACGGCGGCTGCTTCCAAGGATAATATGACGGATAAGATGGGCGCCTTCACGGGGGGTGGAGGCTCCGGTGCCGAGATTGGGAAGGCCGAGCCTGCAGGTGAAGAGTTGGATGTGCAGCCTGATGGTGGGGCGGAGAAGGACTCCAAGCTCAATGCGTTTGCAGACGACAGTGCTGAAGAGACTTCGAAGCAAGACGGCAACTCGCTTGATTTGACTGCCGAGGGCGAAGCTGAAGGTGGTGTCGAGGGGGCTGCGAATCAGGGCGAGGGGGGTGAGCTCTCCAAGCTCAAGGACGGCATCGAAAAGGTTGGCGCCGGTGCTGAGGGCGGTAAGAACGCCGCTGTGATCGGAGGCGTCCATGTGGCTGCGGAAAAGACCACCGAAGCGGTCGCTGCAGCTCAGGCGACTATGCAGGGGGTTGGCGAGGCAGTGTCCTCGTTCAGCCCCATGGCCATGCTCTCCAATGCCGGTGCTGCCGTGGGTAACGCGCTGTCCAGTGCAGGAGCGGCCATCTCAGGCGCTTTCAGCGGCGCTGTGAACGTTGTGGGCGATGCTATCAGTGCTGTAACGGGAATGGCCGCGGGGACGGCCTCAGCGGTTGCGAGCGTAGCTCTGCCCGCGGCCCTGGCTGTCATCATCGGCACGGCTGGCGTGGGCGGGGCTGCGTTTGTGTCCTATGCCCACAACACGCAGGTGGGCGACGTGATCGACTGTACGGTCGATGGCAAAAAGCAGCTGGCCGTGACAGGCACAGGGATTGGAGACAATGCTATTCCCGACGGATTGGGCGACGTGTACAGTTACTCGGCTATCTGGACTGACGGCTGGTATCTGAGTGACGGCATCACGTCGACTGGGGTGGCGGCGTCTGCCCTGCAAGGTATTTGGCTGCAGTGGAAGGCCAAGGGGGCCGAGGCCGATGAGTATGGTACGCTCACCTATGACGGCAAGCTCTTGGTGGCCACGACCACGACTTATGGCAACGTGGGCGACAATGTAGTCTTCTATCTTGATGATGGCACGGCTCTTGATTGCATTCTGTTTGACGTGAAGCGTTCCACTGACCCTGGGTGCAATGAGTGGGGCCACAACGATGGCCACTGTGTGTTGGAGTTCGAGCAGAAGCCCAAGGCGCTCGGTGGGCCTGGCACCAATCCGGGAGCGGCCAACAATCATCCCGAGCTTGCAGGCAAGCGGGTGGCGTCGTACACGAACAAGGGCCATTGGTCTGGTATTTCCATGGGCGGCGGCGTACTGGATGAGTCCGGTGCTGGGCTTGGCGCTGCGGATTCTTCGTCTAATCAGGAGGTCAAGCGCAATTGCCGTAAGCTGGTGGCCAATGTGGACAATTCGAGCGCAGCAAAGGCAGCGGCGTCTTATGCGTGGCCGACGCGCGGCCACAGTGATGATGGCACCGAGCTTTGGAAGACGGTGCGCCAAGGTGTTTGGGCCGGTCGCGACCAGGGTATGGGTGAGAACTATTACTACAAATCGTGCGATATTACGGTTGCCACGGCTCTTCAGTGGTCGGGTACAGATATGACTTACCCGATGTATTTGACCGATAACCAGCTTGATTACGTGACTGGTGACGGCGCCTATGTGCTTTCGGGTGGCGACAAGAAGTGGGAAGAGGTCACAGCATGGAAAACGGATGGCGAAGCCGCACTTCTGCCGGGTGACGTTTTTTTGCGCGATGGGCATACGGGCATCTACGTGGGCAACGAGATCTTGCTTTCCATTCACGGTGATGAGTTGGGTACAGGGTATAACATTGTGTCTGGTTCCATCGGTGATCGTCCGCCTGAGTGTGGTGACATGCAGTATGAGTTCTCGCAGTCGGAGTACCGGGTGTTCCGTTGCGTGCAACCCGATGGGGATACCACGTACAGTTTGATCGGCAAGTAAGAAGGAAAAAACAACAAGCCATGGCCTGGCTTATGGTATAATGGGTGGCATCTGAGAGAAGATGCGATCCATAAGGAGGTGTGAGAGTTGTATGGCAACTCTAACTGACAATCCCATCGATGAGACTGCAGTTCAAGGGACGCCGAAGACGCCGCTGTGGCGCAAGCTCGTTATCAGCGGGTGTTTGGTCGGTGCGGTAGGATTCGGTGTGGGCCTTGTGCTCACGGCCGATGCTGCATCTACTGAATCGGCTGCACTAGAACAGCAGATAGCCGATATCGAGGGACAGATTGCCCAGGCTGAGGCAGTGGAGCCGGTGACTGAAGAGGAAGCGGCGCAGCAGGCCCAAAGTTGTGCCGGGGCAGGGGCTGCGGTGGCTGAGATTCAGACTCAGATGGCATCGCCTGAACTGACTGATGAGCGTGGCATGGAGCTTGCCCATGAGATGGCCCAGTATGTCGAGGGCGGGGAGGGGCCGGCTACGGCACCGTGGGTGAAGGTCGATTCTCAATGTGAGGCCACCTGGACCTTCCTGGCTGATTATGAGTACACGGGCCCGAGTCTGAATGTAGTTTGGCTGATGACCGCTGCGGATAAGTCCGAGGCGAATCGCGATAGCGGTGTCATTGCCTGGGCCACCGCGGTCTACAACAGCGAAACCAAGACGTTCTCGTCTATGGAATGGGGTACATGCCCCTTGTATGCGGCTTATGCTCCGGGCGAAGCCGATGGTCTGAATTAGGGGGAGACGGGATATGCGCAAAAGTACGATAGGTATGATCGCCTCTGGTGTTGTTCTGGCAATCACGCTCGGCGGGTTTGTTATGGTGAGCTCGTCTGCTGAGGCTGAGCTGGCGTCCCAACGGGCCCAGCTGGCAAGTCTCACAAGCCGTCTGGATGCAGTGAAGTCGGCCACGGTGTCGGCAGATACGGCGGCGGCGGAGCAGGCTCGCGGGTATTCGGCAGAACGTGTGGCTCATGATGAGGCTATGGCCACCAAGGTGTTCGAAAAGCTGTTCACTTGGTCGAATTTCGAGCAGTACAAGGAGGCCCGAGACGTGCTTTCAGCCCAGCTCGGGGTGCCCGCAGATGATCCGATGCTTGTCGAGTTCTTCCCCGAGGTGGTGCCCTATGAGGACGGCGGGAATGCGGTTGATGACGCAGGGCTAAACATGGCGTTTAAGAACGCTACGTATTACCTCACAGGGGTCGGGTCACGTTACGAGTGGCTTGCTGTTATCGAGGCGGATGTGACGGGTGATGCAGGCAATACGTCTACGCGCTTGTTCGGAGTGACGTTCAAGACCGAGGCAGACAGTGACAACATTCTGCTTCCGGCAGGTATGATTTTGACTCGCGCTGAGGGTTAAAAGAAAGATTCGAGAAGAGACGCGAAAGGATTTAGACATGTCGAAAAAGCCGAACAAGAAGATCACCGAGTTTGATGAGATTGACGTTGCGCTTTATGAGGGTGAGGCTCCTGATGGGGCTATCAAGTCGTCGCTCATGTGGCTCACACGCTGTTTGGTGTGGCTGTTTTGGTGGACGCTCGTGGTGTTCATCGCATTTGGGTGCGCGGTAGGCATTCTTCCTGTCATTGCCACGCAAATTGTGCTGTCTGTCGGGCTTGGGGAGGGCGTGGCCTGGTATACTTGGGTCTGCATGGGACTGTTCCCGCTTGGGTTCATGGCCGCGGCTCTATTTGCGGCTCTCATTAAGTTCACCCGTTTCGGGTGTACGAAGGTGGGGCAGTTCAATGAGAGGCACCTGATGCGTTTTCCGCGCAGCAAGGGGAAGAAAGCCCAGTAGGGCACACGGACAACGAGAGAGGATTTATCGGTATGGAAACTGAGAAGAAAGTGCTTCGAGCTCGCTCGGCTGATGACCACCTGCACGAGGTGGCCATGGAAATGGACGCCGATCGTTTCAAGCGCACCGTGGATGTGGACGCTATCGCGTTTGTGAATATGAGCGCTGTTGAGATGATTGCCCAGCACACGGCAGGTAACGTGTTCCCGTATCGTCCGGCTCTTGCCATGACGGGCGAGGTGCAGGCTCTGACGGGAAATCTGGCCGATAACGTGAAGGGTGTGGCCTTCCCTGCCGGCCGCGGTATTCCGGTGCGTTTCGTGTACGACTTCGATGCCAAGGGTTTGGCAGAACTTGCTGCCAAGGGCCTGTTCGAATCTGGGTTCGACACTCCGTCTCTGTTCCTCAACACCACGTTCGAACTGCCTGTGAAGTGCACGGTGGATGTGCTGGAGCCTGAGCATGAAGACGATGTGCCTGTGATTTTCTGCGAGATCCAAAATAAGATGAGCATCCCTGCGGATGCTCATACCAGTGGTTACACGCTGGCCGATTACTTCGACAGTGCTGTGCCCACGCCTGGTATCGAGGCCCCTGTGACCAAAAATTACGAGGCTGAGATCGAGGATGTCGTCACTGATGAGATCACCAGTGAGTTCAGCGAGGTCGAGGCTCAGATTTCGGAGGAGATCCATCAGGAGGCCGAGAAGCTCGATGAGCTGCAGGTCGAGCCGCTTTACGAGGCTCGTGTCACGGAGACCGAGAAGGTTGCTGATGATATTTTCGCTCGCGTTCTCGCAAGCATGAACGAGTCTGAGCCCGAGTCTAAGGCGGAAGAGGAGGAGGCTGCACCTTCGCTTAACAATGAATCCTACGAGACTTATGACCTGGCTGGTCGCACGGCGGCTGATGCTCCTGAGGTCGATGAAGATCATGGCGACATGGAGGATGAAATCGGGTCTTAGGGGGTTTAACCGATGTCTCTGAAACAATCCATTGTGGTTGTCAATGAGTTTTCAGAGCCTACATCTAATGGAGGGAGCCGGGGGTCTACCCCCGGCTCTTACGTTGAGCGGTATATGGCCCGTAAGGGGGCTGTGGAGGATGTGGCACCTGTTAGACTCTATGACGCTGATGCATTTATTACGCGGTACATGGCACGAGAAGATGCCTGCGAGGCTGCTGTGACGCCTCTGGATTTGGCTCACGGCCTTGACGCAGCGGACAAGGACGCAGGTATCGCATTTGGGCCGGGGTGCGCAAGTTTGTCCCATGAGGCGGTGCACCGCCGCTCCAAGCGCATCCAGGCGGCATTCGATCGCGGCTGTACGGTGCTCAAAACCGTCATTTCGTTTGAAGCGGAGTACCTGCGCGAGATGGGCGTCATCGATGCTGACTTTGAAGCGGTGCGCCGCGGGGACTACCGGGGCAACATCGACCAGATGAAGCTCAGGTTGGCCATCATGGAGGGTATGGAGCGGCTCGGGCGGCATTTCGATGACTTGGATTACGTGGGTGTTATCCAGGTAGACACACTGCATGTTCATTGTCATCTATGCGCCGTGGATCATGGGCCTGGGCGTTTGGCCAAGAATGGGAACCAGCGGGGTAAACTTACGCAGCGGGACATGAAGGAGCTTCGCCGCGGTATTGACGACACGCTTGCTATTATGTCTCCGGTAAAACAGATGGCGTCTAATGTGACGAGAGATCGTCGCAATGCGCGTTGCTTCATGAAACGTTTGACACATCGTATGGCACAAGAGCGGGGGGCGGTGCAGTTCCTCATTGCTTGTCTGCCCGAGGATCGGCGCCAGTGGCGCGCAGGGTCGAACCGCAAGGAGATGCGTAAGCCCAATCGCATCCTCGCTGAGATCGTGGATACGGCGCTGGCCATGCCCGAGAGTGGGGGGCCTGCTGCGATGCGGGATGTGGAAGAGTATGCGAATGCCCGAGCGGAGCGCGAGGGGCTTTCTGAGCGCGAGCGTATGAAGCTCATTGAGGGGGGGCGAGACAGGCTGCGTCGTGAGTGCATGGATGGGGTCTACCAGCTTTTGAAAGGCATGGAGAAGACCGACATGCCGGTGCGCACGCCGATGCTGCAGGCGATGTCGATGCCCTTTGACGAGGCTGCATTAGCATCCACGAAGGATGATTTGGCCGAGTTCGGGTTCCGTTTGCGCTCGTATGCGTCCCGTTTGGAGCACCACAAGGGCGAGCGCAGGCGTTACAAGGCACTACTCGATGACTTCGAGGCGTCCCAGCGCAGCCAGGCCGCAGAGGCGTGGGGTGAGCATTTGCGCTGCGAGTTGGATTGGCATACGGGGTGCATGGCCAAATACCAGCACTTCTTGAACTTCATTCCTCCTGTGAGTAAATGGGAGCGGGATTTGGAAGCGGTGGCTGAGCAGCGTCGTGCTGTGACGGGCATCGAGGGTATCATGGCTGACAAGTCTATGGTACGCATGGATGCCGATGCTGCTGAGGCCTATGGTCGCGAGGTGTACAGGGTTGCGGGCGGTCGTTTCGCTGTCACATCCACGAGCGTGCTTGAGGCGCGTCTTGAGGCCATGAAGACCACTCTGGAGAAGATGGAGGAGGATCTGTCGTTCAAGCTGTCTGAGGATGGTTTGGAGCTTGACGGTGAGGGGTGCACGCGGAGCGTAGAGTTGGCGCCATTCGATGATGTTAAGGCGCTGGATGTGCATCATCTGGGGTGGGACTTCCCGTATGATGCCCGTATCTCGAAGCGCAATGCTGAGCGATTCGTTGAGGCGGCTGAGAAGCGGCGTGCAGCTTTGGTGGGTGCTATGGATTACCTTCGCGACACAGGACAGAGCGCTGCAGGTTTGAAGTTGCCCACGGCAGATGTCAAGGCCATGACGAGGATGGCCGATGCGATTTCCGAGACGTACCTGCTCAAAAGCGAGCGGGTGGCTGCGGCAGGCAAGACAAAGCGCTCGTCTACCGTGCGTCTGGATCGTGATTTGAAACCGGCTGTGGAAGCTGCGATTCAAACGCAGGTGGCTGCAGTGGTGCAGGAAATGGAGGACGAGGGCTTGGCTTAGCGTTTTCCGCTCACCGATTTCGATTTGACGAGTAGCATTCTTACTATTTATTATGCTTTCATCAGGTTTCGCGAAGGGGCGAGGCCGCTATTTGCACAGGAGGCAAGTTATGAATCTCACTGGTAAGGGCTCTTGGACTCAGGTTCCGCTCATCATTGAAGTGGCGAACAGCTACGGTCAGCGCAAGTTCAGCAAGGCTGAGCCCGACAAGGTGACCCACATCGGTTGCATCCCGATGGTGGATCAGACCAATCTCGATCCGGAGAAGGTGCTTTCCGGCGAGCAGACTGCTGACACCAATCCCTGGCTGAACACCCGTCTGGTCGAGGTTCCCGACCGCCAGAACGAGGGTCAGACCCGTCGTATTCAGGACCGTATCGTGAACCTGACTGTGGGCCAGGTGGAGATGCTCCAGGAGATGGGCGAGACCTTTACCGATGAGCGCGGTCATGTGTTTATCGGCGGCGTCAAGGCCGACCTGTTCAAGAACGAAGGTACTGGCAAGATCCTGCCGAACACCAAGGAAGGCCACGTGAATGCGTTTGACCGTGCCGCCGAGGGCTTCCCGCCCTTTGAGCCTGCCGTGCTTGAGACTGCCAACGCTGTGCGCGATGCCGCTTGGCAGAAGTACAACGCTGACAAGGCTGCTGAACGCGCTGCCGAGATCCCGGTGGATGAGGTTGAGGAGACCGCCGAGGTCGAGCAGGTCGTGGAGGATCAGGGTCCCGAGATTTGCTAACAGCATTGACAGCAAGTCAATCTGTCGGAGATGTGCGACCGCCCCTTCGGGGGCGGTCTTTTTATTGTGTCAGGGGTTTTCATCTGGTATTCTGTTTTTGTGAGAAAATAATCGAATGGAGCGCTGCGGGGTGGCGTTTTCGTTCTCAAGGGGATTTACGGAGATGCATTATGTCTGAGGAAATGGCGGGCACGGAGACTTCCGTGCTCAAACGGTATACGGCGCCGTTGCGCCCTATGCAGCGGCCCCTGTTGGGTCGGGAGAAGATCATCAATACCATCATGGCGTCGTTTTCACGACCCGAGTTGTGCAACGTGATTTTGCTCGCGCCTGCCGGCTCAGGTAAGACCGCATTGATGCAAGGCTGTATGCTGGAAGACCCTGAGCGGGATTATCTTGAGGTCGATCTGGCCCGTATGATTGCAGATATTCAGAATCCCGATGAGATGGCCGCGCTGCTCAAGATCATGTTCGACGAGGCTGCCGAGGAGGCATCTCGCGGGCATGAGATTGTTCTTTTCATCGACGAGTTCCATCAGATTGTCCAGCTGTCGGCCGCTGCGGTGGAGGCATTGAAGCCGCTTCTGGCCGACTCTGGCACCCGCGGCATTCGCGTGGCGGCGGCAACGACGTTTGCCGAGTTCCGCGAACACATTGCTCCAAACCAGCCTTTGGTGGAGCGTCTGCACCGCGTGAACGTGCCCGAGCCTGATGAGGACACGTGCGTTGCCATCATGAAGGGTATGGCTGAGCGCTATGATGTCGCGGGCCTGTTCCACGATGATTCGCTGTTCCATCTCATTTATGAGTATACGAACCGATATGTACCCTCTAATGCCCAGCCTCGTAAGTCCATTCTGATGCTTGATCAGATGGTGGGTTGGCATCGTCGCACTGGTGAGGGCATGACGGCGGATCTTCTGGCCCGCTGCATCTATGAGTCTGAGGGCGTGAACGTGGCCATGAACGTCGATGCGACGGCCATCAAGTCGGAGCTCGACCGTCACGTCTTTGCTCAGGACTATGCCACGATGGCAGTGGCCAAGCGTCTACAGTTGTGCGTGGCAGACTTGAACGATAAGACCAAACCGATGGCCACGATGCTTCTGACGGGTTCTACGGGTTCGGGCAAGGCCATTGCTGACGATGACCTCATGGTCATGCGTAAGGCTGGAGACCCTCTGCCGAGCCGCCGTCCTCTGGGTCATCTGCGTGAGGGTGACTGGGTGTACACCCCTGATGGGCGCGAGTGCCGCGTCGGTGGTGTGTTCCCGCAGACGGGGGATCTTATCTGTTGGGAGTTGACGCTTGATGACGGCCAGGTGGTGCGCTGTGCGGGTGATCACCTGTGGTGCGTGGGCGAGGTGCGCAATGGGCGTCTGTTCATGCACGATCATGACGAGTCCACCGAGGTACTGGCATCCATGATGGAAGCGGGCATGAATTTGGTGCTGCCTTTGGCAAGCCCGGCGCGGTTTCCCGAGTCCGATGTGCCCGGCTCGAAGTTTTACCAGGCAGGTATGATGCTCGCACAGTTCGGTGTGTGCGACTACGGTGATCCGATCGATGCTTGCATCGGTTCGATACTCCAGCGCAAACGCATGTGGGCGGGGCTATCTGCTGGTGGTAATGGTCGCATTCGTTGCGAGGTTAACATCGACGATGAGATCGAAGGCGCCTATGTGCTGGACGTGCATGAAGGTGCTGTCGAGGCAGCGCTGTTCTGCGCTCGCTCTCTTGGTTGGAAGGCCCGCGTACTGGGTTCGAGTATTCATGAAGACGGGCATGCAACGGTGCGCGTGGCGGTGAACGGCAAGCACGAGGATTATGAGGGTATGTGCTGCACGGTGGAGGCCGGTATGGCCTGCGGTGAGGCTATGGCCCACGGGGAGCTGCCTGATGAGGGTTGGCTGCGCATTGTGAGTGTTAAGAAGACCGATGAGCGCGTGGGTATGCGCTGCATCTATCTGGATGAACCGTACACGAGCGCTCATTTGTACCTCACAGGGGACTTCGTGGTAACGCACAACACCGAGCTTACCAAACAGTTGGCGCGCATTCTGTTCAACGACAATGACCGCTCTCTGGTGCGCTTCGATATGTCCGAGTATGCCAACCCTGAGTCGCTCGACCGGTTCCGCCAAGAGCTTACCGATCGGGTGTGGGCGCGGCCTTATTGCGTGGTGCTTCTCGATGAGATCGAGAAGGCATGCGCAAGTGTGAGTCGTCTTCTGTTGCAGGTGCTGGACGATGGTCGGCTGACAGATGTGAACGGTCGTGTGGTGAGCTTTGTGAACACCTACATCGTTCTCACGACCAATGCCGGTAGTGAGATCTACAAGGACATCGCCCAGTATGCGGCTGATGACACGGGCAGCGGTAAGGAGCTTGCTCGCTATGAAGCGCTTATTCGCAAGTCGCTGGTGGCGACCACGGGTGCAGATCGGTTCCCGCCTGAGCTGCTCGGTCGTATCGACTGTATCGTGCCGTTTCAGCCTTTGTCCCGCGACACCATGAAGCGGATTGCGAAATCCCGTCTTATGGCGCTGAAGGAGCGGGTGCTTGACGTGCACGGTGTGAAGCTCTTCATCAGCGGCAAGGTGGTGGATTACCTTACCGAGGACATGCTCACCACGGACTCAGATGCTGGTGGCGCCCGCGCAATCATGACTAAGATGGATTCCGAGGTGACGTGCGCGGTAGCGAAGTTCATTAACGAGCATCCTGAGCACAAGCGCGTGAATGTTCAGATCGAAGGTGAGATGACCTACGAGAACAAAGAGCGCTTGGTTTCCGAGGCTCATGTAAAAGTGTCGGCTGCGCGGTAGCATTTCGATGGTATACTAATCACCAAGCACGTATTTGGGGTCGACGGGTGGCTCCGAGCGTCAATGGATATGGGTAGGATGCCCTTCCAGGGGAAGATCGGATAAGAGAGGATATCGACATGGCATTCGGATTCGTTAAAAAGGGCAACGAGGGCAAGCATGCCGCAGAGACGGCGGCTGCTCCGGCCACCAAGAAGAAGCGCGGCCACATGTGCAAGGTGCTGCGCGAGAGCGTTCTTGAGAGTGCACTGGCTACCTTCCAGGAGAGCCCCAATCTCAAGTTCGAGGCTCCGGATGGCGTGCGCTATCTGGGCTGGCTTCTCAACACCGCTGAAATCGGCGGGCTCACTGAAAAGGACAAGAAGAACGAAGATAAGGGGTCGCTCATCGAGGCCATCAATCATGGTGCTATCGATGTGATGATCACCAAGACCCTGCTTGACAATGAGCTGATCTGTTTCATTCCTTCTGAGCGCACGCTGGAGGCTATGGAAGAGTTCCCGATGCTTGTTGGGGCGAAGTACCACCCTTACACAGTGCCGATTCCGATGACCGGGCGCTCGTGCGAGGGTGACCTGGATGCCGAGCTGACCTTCGCGCAGGCGAAGGCCTGTGTGGCGGGCACCGTTTCCGCTGCTGTGCTTGCGGGCGTGGAGGCGCCCGAACCGATGGTGCCGACTGAGGTGTTCGAACCGGTGGTCGCTGAAGAGCCCGTCGTTGAGGACGTGCCTGCCATGGACGATGTTGACATGTTCGGCGGTGAGCCTGAGCCTGCGGCTCCGTTCGAGCCTGAAGCCGAGATCGAGACCACGGCCTACTCTTATGAGGAGGACCTGGATTTCGGCAATGGTGGGTGGGGCAATGATTCTACTCCCATGGACGAGTCGATGTTCGAGGATGAGATGCCTGTATATGACGACTACGATGTCGCCGACGAGGAGGACGAGGCTGAGGCCGAGTCTGACGTGATGGATCTCACTGACATCGAGGAGGCTGCCGGTGCCGCTGAAGAGGCGTACACCAAGACGGTGAATCGTGTGTTTTATTCGGGCGATCTGGATATCGAGACTCCGATGGATGCCTTCGATGCTATGTTCGTCTGCAATAACGAGTTCATTCCGTTCCCGACTGACCGCGGTGATGGTTGGCTGGCCGACCAGCTGTCTGATATGAGCCGAGTGGCTAATACCGAGCTTGCTCGTCTGCATGACGAGAACATTCGCGCTGCTCGCGCTGAGTTTATGGAGCAGTGCGGTCTCCTGGCTCAGCGTGTGGCTAAGAGCCTGGATATCGATGACGCTGATACTTTGTTCGGCTCCAAGCGTCTGCTGGTCGATGATCTGATGAGCGAGGCTCTAGCCCATCGCAGCGAGCACGTGGAGCGCCAGCGCAGTGAGGTCGAGGCCGAGTGGAACACCAGCATTGAGAATGTGGCAAAGGAGGCCTCTGATGCTGCGGCTGCTTCCTATAAGCGTCGCTACAGCGAGCAGCATGCCCTTGAGCTGGCTCGTGTGCAGGATCTGGTTGAGGAGTCCATTCGCAACCAGCACGGCGACGCTATGCGCAAGCTGAATGATGAGCGCCGTGCTATGGCGGCTAAGATGATGGAGCATGGCACGAGTGAAATTCTTTCGCTCATCAATGCTAAATACCAGGTTGCTCGCGACAAGGAGGATGTCGAGTATAAGCGTCATCTGGAGGCTATTCGTCAGTTTGCAGACGCTGAGAAGGAGAACGAACTGATTCGCATTCGCGTTCTCGATGAAGAGAACCGTCAGCTCAAGGCGTTGGAGACTACGCGTAATGAGCTGAATGGCAAGCTGGAGACTGAGCGTCGTGAAGCCATGCAGCGCGAGGAGGCGCTGAAGAGCGAGATCGAGCGTCTGCGTACTCAGGCTGCCGATGACGCCCGTATGCGCGAGTCGGTGTACTCCAAGCATGTGACCGAGCTTGAGGATCGCATGGCGGACACTGAGAAGCGCGCGCAGGCTGCTGACGAGCGTGCTGGTTCCATTGAGATGGCCGTTGAGGCCCGTCATGCGCAAATTCATGCCGATCAGACAGCGATGATCACGCGCCTGACCGATGAGCTGGATGCGATGACCGCGGCTCGGGCTCGTATGAATGTGATTATGCTTGCCGGTTATATCGTGGTTATGCTGGGCTCTCTGGCTATCGGTGGTGCAGTCGGCGCCAATATCGTCGCTTAATCTGTTTTCGACCTTCCCCAGGAAGAAAAAGAAAGCCCCCTGTGAATACAGGGGGCTTATCTTATGTCTTGGTGCTTCGACGGACATACCGGCGGAGGTCGTCGACTTCGCGGCGGTAGGTACCTGGTTCAGTGAAATCGGGGTTGATCAGTTCATCAGGCTCGACCAGGTAGATGGTGGCGAGGGCTTTGAGTTGACTGGGTGTAACAGCACAAGCGCCAGTTTCGATGGCTGTAAACACAGCTAGAGGAATGTTCAGGCAATGGGCCACGTAGTCGGCACTTAAGTGCAGTGTAGTGCGAGCGTGAAGGGCCGCTTTGGGGTTCAAGAGCCGCGGCTTGTTGATCTCGGCTCTGAACTGTCTGCCATTGTATTGCTGGCAGTCTTGCGATGTGGCCTCATGGCCACACTGGTCGCAGACAGCCATTTGGCCTTCGAACTGAATCGTGAGTCCATCGACGTTCATAGCGATGGTCGTGGGTTTGATGGTCACAGGAGTGGAATCCTGACAGTGGGTGCAGTACGTATTCATTAGGCTTCACCCGCCGTGTCGGTCGCAGCATTGGGGTTTTCCTTTGGGGCGAGTACTTTGGCCATTGCGTCGGTGTCGACGTAATAGGCCAGATATCGACCAGTCTCTGCGTCGTAACAGTTGGAAACCTCTGCAAGTATCGCTGCGTCCTCGAAAGACTCCTTGCAGGTATTGTCGAAGGTGACACCAGGTCTCCATGGGGATGCGGGGTTCAGATTGCAGGGACAGAACAAGACCGGGTGGCCGGCGTCGTAAATTTTACGGGCTATGTTCTTCGGTACTCGTTTGTAAGTTCTGCCGTGTAGTTCAAATTCAAAATTATTCATCGGTGTCCATCCCTTCGGGAAGTTGGTTGCGTGCAAGCACGATGGCTGGATTGCCATTCGTGCGCACTTTGTCCGCATCGGACAATTTTTCACAGGGTTTCGGAGAAAAATGAAGCGCTCAGGTCGTTTCTGAGCGCTTGTGATTTCTGGGGCGGTGTTGGGGTTCAAATTTTCGGCTAAAATCGCTTAGATTTGACGAGAGACGCCTTAAATACGATTTCGGGTGTTTTTGAGCTTACGCAATGCCGAAATCGAGATCAAAAGGCCTCTGTTCGGGTGTATAGGGGGCTTTTGCTGGGGTTCGGGTTGGGAATCGCTGTGCGATGATCTTTTCGGCTGAGATTGCCACCGATGAGTTTTGGGTGTTGTGGCGGTCGCAATAGTCGAGTGCGTCAGCGATGGCATCGAGAGCCACATGGGTGTGGCCGGTACAGCGCGAGTCCGTGTGGACGGCGTTTATCACGTGGTGCATGTCGGTGGATGAGGACAGATGGTCGAGGCCGGTGATGTAGGCTTGCTTGGCTGCAGAGCGCGGAGCTAGAACTTCGATGAGATGAGTCGCAGCAAGTTGCGGCGTCATGGTCGGGGTGTCACGATCATTCAGGCCACGCTCATCGATATAGAGGTTTGTCATGTTGTCCATTTGCTCGGCAATGGAGGCCATGCGCATGCCGATGCGGTTCATGCGAACGGCACCGACTTCGTTGTCATGAGGGTCGAAAAAAGCCTTAAGTCGTGAAGGGTGTGTTGCTGAGCAGATGGCGTCACGCATGGCGCGAAGGGTCTCTGCTTCAGGTCGTGTGAGGCAGAGCAAGCCTGCGTTTACCAGGGCTGGCGCCTTCATAGGTGCGTCTTCTGCGATCATGAGGTCGTAAACTGCGGGGCAGTCAAGGAACTGCATTGGTGAGAGCACAAGGGTCGAGCGCTCGGACATTGCTTTGTGCAGAGCCCCTTTGAGGTCGTGGTATTGCATGGACTTGAGCATGTCGTCGGATATACGCGGATCGGGATAGAAACGGTTGAGACCGTTGACGAACAGAATGTGGGCCATGATATCTCCTCTCTCCAACAGTATGTCATGGCAATGGGTTTATTGTATCATCCTGTACGAAATCGGTCAGGAAATGGCTTTCAAAAGTGTTGCTTTTGGTTAGGTGTTAGGGTACAATGGATGACATCGAGAAGAGAGGTGAAATGTGAAACGACTCACGACTGAAGAGTTCGTGACCCGTGCGCAGGGAGTACACGGGGATGCGTATGACTATTCTCAAACCGAATATGTTAAGGCCAGTGAGCCGGTCACCATTGTTTGCCCTGTCCATGGGCCATTTCTGCAGCGACCGAATAAGCATCTGTCGGGCCAGGGCTGTCCTGAGTGTAGCCGTGCGACCAGGAGTCGGGGCCAGGCTATGGGCGCCGAGGAGTTTGTGACGAGAGCTCGGGCCGTGCATGGGGATGCGTATGATTATAGCCATGTGGACTACCGCAACAACCGCACCAAGGTTGAGATTATCTGCCCTGTTCACGGGCCGTTCATGCAAACGCCAGGTAAACATCTACAAGGTAATGGGTGCCCAAGTTGCGGCCACAGCCGCTCGGCGTTGGATCCAACCGGGGCTATCGCTGAGAAGCGACGGGCCACAATGCTCGAACGGTACGGGACGGATAACCCCATGCGAGTGCAATCTATGAAGGCAGCGCAGGCGGCCACGTGTGTGGGGCGCTATGGTCGAGCACAGAAGGTGGTGCCGGTGACGGTGCCACAATGTGTGGTTGTCGAGACTGCGCAAGATGACAATCGGCAGTTGCAGGCTGGCCTGCCACCGCGGTCATTCACAGGTTCGGCTCGCAATGTGACCGCGTGGATGCGTTGGTTTCAATTTCCCGTGGTGTATGCCCGTGAGTTGGCGATGTGGTCGGAAAATAAGACGAACCAGGCAGGCGTGTCATTGCACAGTCGTTTGTATGCGAATCGAGAGAAGTACCTCGGTAAATCGCCTGATGAGTTGACCGATATGGAGATCATCCGAGGTCTCACTATCGCTGGCTTCGTGCGCGGGTACACTGTTTTTGATAACACGCTCATGTGTAAGGTGCTTGATGAGTGCTCGATCAAGTCGGTGTACGACCCCTGCGCTGGGTGGGGTGAGCGGATGCTCACTTGCGCGGCACACGGTGTAGAGTACATGGGTGTTGATGTGAATGAGGCTTTGGCGCCAGGGTATGCGGCTATGATCGAAGACATGGGTTTGCAGAATTGCAGTTTTACGGTCGGGGACGCGGCCATCGTAGCGCCGGCGAAGGTCGATGCGGTTATCACTTGTCCCCCGTATGGGTCCACAGAGATCTACAGTGAAGATGGTGCTGAGAATCTCAGCGACGAAGATTTTATTCGTTGGTGGCGGCAGGTGGTGGGCCGCGTGAGTGGCCGCGGGATTGAATGGTTCTGTTTCCAGATCAATCAACGTTGGCTGGAGCTTATGTCCGAGCAAGTTGAGGACTTTGGGTACCAGCTTATGAAACGCTATGACGCGCCGGTGAAAAGCTCGCACTTCAATCGGCGAGGTGGTGCGAGCACCAAGCGCGAGTTTGAATCCATGTTGGTGTTCCACAAAGATTGAGAAGCCAATTCTGCGGAGTCGGGAAGCTCCGCTGGATGATAGAATAGCAGGGTACGGCATTGTCTATTGAAAGGAGAGAGACTATGGCTTTGTTGGGAAAGAGCCGCTCGGAGCAGAACTGGGAGGTGATTAAAGACCGCGATATCATGGACACCGTTGCATACCGCGATGTGTATGGTGAGCAGCAGCTGGAACGTTCTCGTCCGCTTGAGAAGACCAAGCTGCGCAACTGGCTCATCGGTGGTGTGCTGCTTTGTCTGCTGCTTATGGTCATTGTGTACTTCGCGCTGGCCGGCATCCAGACGGTTGGCAACATGGTCGGCAGCTTGGCGTCGAACACGACTGTGACCACGGAGACCACGGCTATTCAGCCTGGCAGCTATGATGCGACCACGGGGGCGCCGAGTTATGTGGAGCACGCTGTGAAGATGGTGGAGGGCAGTGCCCTCGGTGAGTACACGGAAGGGTTCTACGTGCTCGACGCCGACGGTAACCGCACCGGTGAGTTCTATGAGACGTGGGAAGAGGTTCCTGTTCCCGAGTGGTGGGGTAACACGACTGATGTGACCACGGAGGAAGGTGACGCTGGTAGCGTTGATGTGACTGCTGAAGGGGATGCGACGGCTGCGGCTGGAGCTGCCGATGCAGGAGCATCGTTCGTGAGCAATCTGTTCCCCGATTGGTTCAAGGTCTTGGTTACTTTGCTGGTTGGCTGCATTTTCATGCTCGTGTGGTGGCAGTGGTCGGAGCGCCAGGTGAAGACCCAGAATATGATGTCGGATACCTCTGACATCAATCAGCACTTCGATGACCAGCACGTCATGCTGCCTGAGGAGGTGCATCGCCAGTTCGATTTCTTCCCTGATGCAGGAGCACATTCAAGCGTGTCGGTGTCATCTATGATCAGCCACGCTATGTTGTCCAACAAGGGCCTGGGCACCTTTGAGGTCACTCAGCGCGTTAAGGAGGACATCCTAGACGAGGACGGCGAGGTGGCGGTCTATGCTGGCGAGCCGTTGGAGGACGATCACGGCAACATCGTCAAGAAGACGATGCCGATCATCGATACTGAGTTCGGTGAGGCGTTGTTCAAGGCGAGTGATTTGCCTGAAGGTCCTCTGCGCAAACTGTACGACACGACCAAGATTCCCTACAACCCGGGCAATGAGAACCGTGACAAGCTGAAAGGTTATGACACGGTGGCAGATCTCATCAACGGGGATTGGGAGTTTCCGGAGTACGAGGTTCAGCGTCCTGGTGGCGCCTACGTTGTGGACACGGCTCCGGTGAACACGATGGTGTAAGCGAGCACTGCATATCGTGCGAAAGCGATATGTACTCCGGGTTAATTGCTTTGAAGGGTCAGGTAACCATGCTCACCGAAACAGTGGTTGGAAACGACGAGCTGACTGGTGACGGTAGGTTTGAAAAGTAGCATGGCGTGTTGGTTGGCACCTTGGCCTGTTTAGCAGCGAAAGCCCTAAGTGCGCGGGACGCATATGGGAGACGTTCATCGACTACCCCTTTGCGAGGGGGCCGAAAGGCTTAATGTAAAGCCCGTTGAAAGGCGGGAAGAAAAATCCGGGATCGTTACCCTGTTAGCCTTGACGCGAGACTCTACGGGTGAGACAATGAGCTCATCAGATAGTGAGAGGAGAACGTCATGGCCACGAAGAATGAGAACCTTGAAAACTTAGATTTGGAACAGGTGCTCGCGGTGAGCGAGCGCTACATGATGGGCTGGACTGATCTCATGGCTGCAGGTTATGGGTTCAGGCTCAAAGGGCTCAACCGCAAGCGTGGCGAGTTTGGGCTTGAACCACTGAGTGCAGAGGGTTCTTTAGCTCATCGAATTGACTTTGTAAAAGAACATTTCACGGACACTGAGATTGAGCGAACCATTGCTGAGTATCTTGCTCAGAATCGCATGGATGAAGCACGTTGGCAAGGCATTGAGCTGTTTGGTTGCCGTTTTAGCGGTAAAGAGTACGTGAAGACATTCAAGGCGCTTCTTGGCAGCGTTCGGTATCGCAAGATGGCTGAGGGTGCGCGTGTGGCAAAGCTAACCGAGACTCAAATTGAGCAGTATGGTGGTGTCGGACTTGCCGGGGCGGCCACAAAGGAGGCTGCACGAGCTACTGTTGAAGCGCGTTATGGCGTTAGCAATGTAATGCAGAACACAGAGGTTGCGGCTCGGGTGGCAGCGACCAATGAGGAGCGTTATGGCGGTGCCAGTCCGTTTTGCGATGTTGCTGTACGAGAGAAGGCCGAGGTGGCGAAGTGGCGAGCAGCTCAAGAACGTGTTGCTGAAATGAGGGCCACCGGAGAGGTTCAAGCTGGGGCGCTGAAGTCGCGGTACGAGGAAATGGCGTTTGGTCTGTTGGTGGAAAAGTTCGGGCGAGACGACGTGTTGTATGAGTATGGCATTCATCCCTCGGACGCACGGTACCCGCATAATTGCGACTTTTACATTTGCAGCTTAGATCTTTTTATCGAGCTGAATTGTCATTATAGCCATGGCAATCACTGGTTTGATGCAAACGACAAAAGCGATGTGCAGCGTCGCGATCAATTGCTAGCCTCAAGCTCGGCTCGAAGCCGTCGGTCAGTGGTGACCTGGTGCGAAAAAGACGTGGTTAAGCGGCATGATGCGCAACGCAATGGCATTAACTTCTTGGTGTTCTGGGATGGCTCAGCAAGTCGGAAGTCAGAGGGTAATGTTCCAAATCTGAGTGACTTTAAGTGCTGGTTCTTTGACTATGATTGCGATGTGGAACGTTTCATTCGCGATCATCCGGAGAACAGCTACTAGGGTGATGATTGACAAATAGTCAGGGGGCGTTCGGGTTGCCTTGTTAGCTATTACCCGAGCGGGAAAGGGCCAAACTGTAATCGAGCCCACATTGGATATGTGGAGTCGAGAGAAGGAACAGCAGAACATGGTTGTAAACGATCCAAAGGGCGAGCTTCTGCGCATGAACTATGTGCCGTTTACGGTGCGCGGTTATCAGATGGTGCAGTTCAACCTCATCAACGCCTTGAAGACCGATATTTACAATCCTCTGGCGCTGGCTGCCCAGGCAGCGCGTGAGGGTGACACGACTAAGTGCGCCATGTATGTTGAGAACATCGCTGAGGTGTTCTTCCCGTTGGATGGCGGGGAGGACCCCGTGTGGCCCAACGCCGCGAACAACGCTTTTAAGCGTGCTGCCTACGGTCTCATTGACTTCTACCTCGAAGAGGAGCGGGAGATGCGGGCCAAGGCGGAGGTCGAAGGTACTGACCCTGGGGTATTGGACACGATGGTGGACAACCTGTGGGGCAAGGTGACGCTGTACAACTGCTATCAGCTGTTTGTGCAATTGTCGAGTCGTAAGATCGAGAATCCGACGACGGTTTTCAACAAGGCATTCAAGGCTGGTGAGTTTGACGGTATGTCGGACAATGAGTTCAACGTTTTGAAGGAAGAGTCGGAGGCCAAGGCTGTTCTGTGGAACGACCAGCCGGAGATCGACTTGCTCACGTTGTACTTCAACGCGACCAACAAGTTGCCGAAGAACTCTATTCGCACGTTGGTCATGAATGCAGATAACGCGCTGCGTTCGATGGGTGCGGCTGAAAAGATGCTCGCATCAGTGTACGGTATTGCCATCACGGCCATGTCGTTCTTCACCGACCCGACCATCTCAACGCTGACAAGCGGCACGCTGTCGCAAAACGTGGATTTGCCGGGTCTGTCGTTCCCGCGGCGCATCGGTGTGCGTCTGCACGCGGATTTTGTCGCCCACAACCATTTGGTGGGTATGCAGGCTCAATGGCAGGCGTTCAGCGATGATAAGTTCACGCAGTCGTTGGGCAAGGAGTTCTATCACGAGGACATGATTGGGCGCGAAGGTTGGTGCCGCTTCTACTTCAAGGGTAAGTTCCCTGAAGAGGAAGCGTATCTGCGCTGTCGGATTTTGAACCCTCAGACGGGCATGCGGCTCAAGACACTGTACTTCAAATTCACCAAGGGGCACCAGATGTCCCTGAATGGCAAGTACTATGTGACCGACCCTGTGTTGGAAGAGAAGATCGTCAAGGACGGTACGCTTTATGAGATGGTGCCGGACGGAAATGGAGGCTATAAGTTCGGTAAGATGCACTTCAAGTCCAAGGCGTTGACCGACATTCTGGGGCAGCCCGAGGTGGTACCCACGTCGAAGCCGGTTCTGATTTCGACGATGGTTCGCTACAGCGAGAAGCCCAAAGCTGTGTTTTTGGTCACGCCGCCGCACCTGATGAAGTACGCGAAGTTGATTCTGATTTTGATCAAGCAGTTGGTTGACTTGAATTTCGACCAATCCTATATGACCAAAAGTAACCAGAAGCCGTTGTACAAAACCAGGTTTATGCTTGATGAGCTGGGTAATCTGCAGTCGGAAGGCCATGGTATCTCTGGTTTTGAAACCATGCTTTCCATCGGTTTGGGGTTCTTGCCCTGCGTATCTCGAAAAGAGGTGCGTACCAACATCCGTTAATTGCTTTGAAGGGCCTCAAGAGCTGTGATGCCACAACGTGAGCCGAAAGGCTGAGCGTGATGGAGCGATGAGCAGAAAAAAGTTCACAGATGGCGAGTGGGTTAAATGAAAGCCAGAAATGGTCCCGGCTCGTGGGTTGAAGGGCCTGTTTAGCAGCGAATCACCTGAGATGGTGAACGTTCATCGACTAGGGGATGGCGTCCCCGTTAGCGGCCGAAGCAAATGCGGTGCGCGAAAAATGGATGGGCCGATTGAAAGGGTCGGCTTAACATATAGTCAGGTCACTCCGTATAATGCGGGTGCTGAACGAAAGTTCAGAGCGTGGGTTGCGACCACGTGAAACAGTAAAGCAAGAGCAGCAGTTTACTTTGATTCTTCAGACACTGCAGCAGCTCAAGAGTGTGTATGGCGATGATGTGGATAAGATTGTACAGGGCAACGTGTCGAACATCATGTTCCTCAAGAGTACGGATGATCAGATGATCGAAACGCTGTCGAAGATGAGCGGCAATACACACCATACGGCAACCGATCAAAAAATGGTGACATTCGACAGCGAACGTTTTTGGCTACGTACCGAGGGTAAGATTTCGTACACGATGTCCACGACTGAGCGTCCGGTCATTAGTTATAACGACATGGCGTTCATTTCGCAGCGCAACTCGATTGTGTTCCGTGCGGGCGATGCTCCGATTTGGAATCGCAACGAGACGATCTTACCGATGAGTTGGCGGTTGTTGAGGCAGAAATGCATCACACAGCCGGGAAAGGAGTACACACTTCAAACCATTCCGACGCTGAGTTCTGCAGCCGAGTTCGATGTGCGTAAGAACCAGCCTGACTTCCAAAAGATGCTGGACAAGCGTGTGGCGCAGGCCATGAAGGCCGATGCAGCGAAGTCTGTGTTTATGGAGGGATACGGTTATAACGATTACGACATGGAGCAGTTGGATGTGGACACGGCTGCTGATGAGATGATGAACCTTATCAATATGTTTCTGAATGCCGGCAATGATACGATGGCGCCAGAGGATGCCATCTATTACGATGATGTGGCGGCTCAGTTGGACTACGCTCCAGTGGAGCGCAATGATGAGGTTCTGGTGGCCGCACAGGCTGCTCAGCGGCAATACCAAGAACGCGAACGCAAGCGCTGGGCTGGTGGTACGCTGGGCATCTCTGATTTGCTGGGCAGTTCGGTGGACGCTGATGTGCCAAACCACCAGTTGGATTCCGAGATCATCTCGGCGTTCCTGGAGGTGAAGGGGTCGTTTGAGCAGGACTTCGACAACTTCTCGGTGCGTTCAGGTGAGGTTTACTCAGTGCCTGACAGCAAGCCGTTCATCGTGAAGCGTTCGGGTGACTCAGCCATGCTGTCGGAGTTGAACGATGCGGCAAAGGATCCTGAGAGCGGGGTATTTGCTGAGGGTGAAGTTTCCGCGAACGAGCTGTCACAGTTCGGTTCGTGGGAGGTGACCGACTACTTCATTCGATTCCTGGCGACCCGCGATAAGTGGGATTTCGCTCAAGGACGGTTTGAGGAAGAGATGGCGCGGCGTTTACGTGACCATTAAGATGATGAGAAACCCCCATGAATTTGGGGGTTTCTTTTTTATTTGTGCTATAATATGTGTATGAGTTAAAACATGAGAGAGGATGCTGATGGGACGCACGAAACTGGTGGTCGGCGTTAATGATCTTGCCACGATCAACCCCGAATTGGCGCAGCAGTTGGTCGATGGGTCATTGGCTGAGCAGTTGACAGCTCAGTCTAATAAACGCGTGTGGTGGCAGTGCCCTAATGATGATAGCCATCAGTGGGAGGCGCCAGTGTATCGACGCAGTGCCGGCCATGGCTGTCCCTATTGTGCGGGCAAGAAGGTGTTGGCTGGGGTCAACGATCTTGCGACGCTATATCCGGATGTGGCAGCTCGTTTGGTTGACCCTGCGGAAGCTGTCGGTTGTGCGTCAAGCGCAGGTAAGAAACTCAATTTCAAATGTGATGTGTGCGGTAATACATACGATAAAGCGGTTGGTGCTGCTGTCCGCGCTCGGGACGCAGCGTCGAAAGGTTGTCCTTATTGTGCGGGTAAGAAGGTTGATCCGACATTTAATTCTCTCCGAGCTAAATATCCAGATTTGGCTAATGAGCTAGTGGATGCTGCATTAGGTGATACGATTGCCCCAGGGTCACATAAAAAAGTCCGTTGGCGTTGTAGTGAGGGGCACGAATGGGAAGATACACCGTTGCATCGCACCCACGGTGTTGGTTGTCCTGTTTGCGCTAATCGACAGGTGCGTGTGGGCGTGAATGATTTGGCGACAACGCATCCGGATTTAGCAGCTCAGTTGGCGCATCCTGATGATGCATTGAAGATCGCAGGGCAATCGAACAAGGTGTATGAGTGGGTTTGTTCTGATTGCGGATATCATTGGAATGCGACTGTGGCCCAGCGTATGAAGGGATGTGGGTGCCCTGTGTGTGCTGGAAAGGTAGTATTGCCTGGTGTTAATGATATCGCCACTACCCAACCAGATTTGGCTCGCGAACTTGCAGACCCTGATGTAGGACATCAGATAACCCAATCGTCAGGAAAACTTGTCGTGTGGCAATGCGACAAAAATCCACAACATGTATGGGTGGCCACTCCTGGTGATCGACTCCATCATGGTTCTGGTTGTCCTTATTGCTTTGCCGCTTCGCAGTCCAGTCGTATGGAGCAAAGTCTTGTTGATGTTGTTCGGTTGCTTTGTGGTGATCAGCCCGTTTTGACCAATGACAGAACAATTCTGGCCCCATACGAGCTGGACATCGTTGTTCCCGACCGGCATGTGGCTATTGAGTTCAACGGTTGCTATTGGCACAGCGATGCGCGCAAGTCTGATACACGAGTTCACGAGAACAAATTCTTACAGTGTCAGGATGCTGGGTATCAGTTGATTCAGATTTGGGAAGATGATTGGCTCAGGCATCGTGATGTGGTCATTCGTCTCTTGGCTGCAAAGTTGGGTATGTCGAATCGGTTGCCTGAGGTGCTTCCTGATATGTTTGCAGATATGCCGGCACCTATTGGTGCCCGTCAGTGCAGCTGTGTGGGGGTCTCAGGGGCAGAGGCTCGGAAGTTTCTTGATGCGAACCACATCCAGGGATTTGTGAATGCAACCATGCATCTGGGTCTGATGGATGGGGTGGGGAATTTGCGCGCGGTGATGTCGCTTCGCGATGCAAGCCTGGGCTCACGCACTAAGCGCCATGAGGGCGAGTGGGACATTCAACGGTATGCAACTGCAGGTAGTGTTCGCGGTGGGTTCATGAAGCTCTTGAAGTTCGCACAGCGAGAGATCGAAAGTGAAGGTAAACCTTTGACGCGCTGGGTGTCGTTTTCGTCAAATGACGTGTCTGACGGGGCCTTGTATGAGCGCTGCGGGTTTACTGCAGAGGCTCGACTGCATGCTGACTACAAATACGTTGGCAATCTGACGGGTGGGGTGCGTGTACCAAAAGAACGGTTTCAGAAAAAGCGCTTCCGGGATGACCCGAATTTGTTGTGGGAAGATGGTTGGACGGAGCGGGAAGCTGCTCTAGCCAACAAACTGTATCGTGTGTACGATGCCGGGAAGGTACGTTGGGTTAAAGACATTTAGTTGCCACAACCTACAGCATCAGGTATACTAGCCCTATCGCATCTGAGATGCGATCGCTCTTCTCGGATTGGACCCCGCTTTATGCGGGGTCTTCTCTTGTCATTGAGCTGGCTTCTCATCGAATTTTTCTTGACAGAGCTCCCGGTCATCGTCTAATCTTATAGGTAATGAGAGCAGACAAGTCGCATTGCCGTTAAGGGGTGCGGTTGCAGGGGAAAATCGAACTTCATCGACACTATTTCATCCCCTTTTAGCTTGCAGTCGTTGATCGACGGTGCGCGGCTTGTCACGGGAGAAATGGAGACAGGTCGTGCGAGCCAGTATGAGGGCGCGCAATCGGTACTTTTATGAGTACGTGATTGCCCAAACAATCAACGAATTCAATGCAGGGGCGTCCCCGGATGACGTGATTCGCGTATCTGAGGGGCGCCTCTTGCGTAATCAGATTGTGCAAGAACTCGGAAACAAACCCTGGAACGAGGTTCGGGGCAGCGAGTTCATCGAAGCAGCCAATAAGGTGCTTAGCGGTCGTATGGGAGCCGAAGAGGGCTTCGGCAATGAAACTACGTTTGCTCGCTACCGTGATAAATACATGGCGCTGTCTGGGTGGGGGCGTGGTGTCGATGAGGTGAAGGGCTCGAATTTCTGGATTCCCATTTCCCCTTATGACCCGGCGTTTACGTATCGTTCGACGGTTATGCACAATGGTTCCAGCATTCTGTATGCCAATGCCGATGATATTGAAGCCTTGGAGTCGCCGACTCAAGAGCCTGGTGAAGCGCCTACTAGTTTTCTTGATCGCACTATCCGTGCCCGTGGGCTGGATGATGTGCGTTTCAATCATAAAGTTACTTTGTGGTCTAATATTGAGAGTGAGCGTGGTAATCCGCGTGAGGTTGGGCCGTGTGCTACTCGCGCAGACCTGATCGGTCTGTCCAAGCTGGCGCCGTACATGGATCAAAATGATTTTACCCGTATGGTGAACACCCCTGAGCTCTATCAGTGGATCGGCAACCCTGAAGTGCTGAGCGATGCTGAAATTGGTGTGGTGCAAAACGGTGCAGACCGTGCGGCCGCTGTCTGTAAGTATCTGAAGGATACGGGTCGTGAAGTTCATTACGACATCGACTGGTCTCAGTCCACCCCTTACGTGAAGGCTCGCGTGGACGGAACCCGTATTCAGGTGCGTCTCACTGCCCCGCCCCAGCAAGCCCAATCCATCGGTCGTGTGTACGATTCGGGTGTCAGTTATTCCTTTATTACGAGCTATCAGTCCCAGTCGTCGTCTGAGATGACCGGTAAGGTTGATTTGACCGAAGCCGAGGGGCTCATTCCGATTCGTATGGCCCTCGGCGAGGACATTCGCACTTATGACGCTGATACGGTGGCCATTCGTAATCGCGGTAAGCTGGAACAGCACAACGTGAATTATGTGAACTCGAAGAGCATGCGCACGGCGTTGCGTTCTCTTCCGAATGATCCTTACAACCAGCAGTTGGAGATCCGCATGGACATCTCTGGCCGCTCGGCACGTTCGCAGAATTTCGATACGCCCGAGTCGGCGGAGAGCTATCTGCGCGATGCCGTGGGCTCTGCCCGCGGCGAGGTGCTGCGGCAACTGGATGTGGAGAGCATCATTGCCGCCGTTAAGGCCATGGCGCTTGATGAGTTTGAGAATGCTCCTGACGAGGAGATCATGCTCCAACAGGAGGCTGTCATCGCTTATTTGACGGAGGCTACAGGGTATCTCATGCGTCCTGGCCAGGACAGTGCAGAGTTCATGAGTTTGGCCATGGAGGCTGATGCGTCACTTCTTACGGGCGAGGTGTCCGACGGTAGCATCGCTGAGGCGCTTTTGCAGAATCGACTCACTGAGATTTCGTATCCCCAGGCACAAGACTTTGAAGGTCGCATTGCCAATGTACGGCAGTTTGCCGAGGATTATGCCAACGCTAAGATCGGCACGTTCGAGCCTGACCTAGTGACCGGAGAACGGTTCGATGCTGATGCAGTGTCGCTGAATATGCTCGGTGCCTACGGTATCTTCCGCAACCGCGATGATCTGGTTGCGGCTTGTGTGAAGCTGGGCATTCAACCGTCTGAGCTTAAGTGTGGCGGTGAGCTGTCTCGTATTCTGGCGGACCGTCTGGTGCAGTTTGACGCTGAGACGGCACGTCCTATGGCTGAGGCAGGGGCTGTAGAGCCGTTCCTCGGTCGTATGGGCGAGGTTATTCGCCAGTCGCTGGATGCCAACGCGGTCACAGTGACCGATATGCAGATCGATGATTCTGGCATCGTCCAGTGGAAGGGTATCCGTCGCAACAACACGTTGGCCGGCAAGGGCGGCATTGAGGTGACAGGCACCATCGGTCAGATTTTCGCGCCTGATGAGAAGGGCGCCATCACGACAGCATTCGCTTCAGGTGATGACTACGTGCTGGTACCAGGTTATGATGCCTACATCATGGGTCAGGCGCCGGGTGAGCGTAAAAGCGTTGAGGAGCGCACGCGGCTTATTGGTTACGAGCAAGCTATGGAGCGCGCTATTCGCTACCAGATTCGCCAGGATATGGCAGTGGGTACTGACGTGAAGAACACGGGTATGAGTACCACGCTCAACCGTGTGTACCGTCATGTACCCGGCGAGCGTTATGATCTTGACTGGTGGCGAGAGTCTCGTCAGGGCGGTATGACCGACGAGTTGGCCGATGCTATCATGAGCACACAGGCAGGGCGCGTGCGTTATGCGAATTCGATTCGCGATGGGTCGACCATCAACGCAGTGTCTCGTGCAGCGAAGTTCGGCATCCAGGTGGATAATGACAATTTTGGCGATGCGTTCACACTCACGGGCGGGCGTAACATGGCCATTTTGGGCAAGGAGCGCGATGGTTATTTCGATCCGATGATGACCACTTCGGACACTAATCAGGGCACGACCGTGTATCTGGTTGAGGGTGCTCGGGTGCAGCCTGACGGTTCCATCATTCCAGGGCCTGCAGGCGACCGTGCGCCTTTGGCTAAGCTGCCTGAACTTGAGACGATGGCCTTCGACCCGTTCAACCGTCAACAGATGACCTATTCCAACATCATGCACAGCGTACGCATGACCGAGGCCAATGTGGCTCAGATGACGTTTGGTGGTTGGAACATGGAGGATGCCGTAGTTGTGTCCAAGGAGTTCGCTGCAGCCAATGAAGTCATGGGGTCTGACGGGAAGATGCGTCCTTTGATGACGGGCGACAAGCTCTCTGACTTGCACGGCAACAAGGGTGTTGTGTCTCTGGTCGTTGATCGCGAGATGTCCGATGCTGAGGCTGAGCGGCTGGGTATTATCGACCAGGTGGCATGGTACCGGGCCAATCCTGATTTGGATATCGTTATGGCGCCGTTTTCGGCCGTGTCTCGTTTTAATGGTGGCACGGCTCGTGAAATGATGCCCACTGCTCAGGATTTGGTGACGCCTGATGGCAAGGTGTTACCTGGGTGCATGGGTCGGGCTCATATGGTGGTGACCGACAAAACTGCGGACGCTGCTACTCACGCCTATACCGATGCTGATATTAGCGATGGTAAGGGTCGTAAGGTGTCCAGCCAGCTCATTTGGGCTTTGGATGCAGCAGGTTGCGAAAACATTCTGTCGGAGGTCTTTTCTAAGACAAATTCCAAGGCAGCAACCGTGCGCGAAGCGCTTCTGTGCTGCGGGCTGGATATGGACCCCTATGGCAATGTTCGCAAGGGCTATGAACCTCATCCTGGCGAGAATCGCCAGGTGATGCAGATTGCACCGCTTGAGCGCAATGCGAAGGGCAATCTGAAGGGCCACAAGATGAGCATTGACTTTGCAAAGTCGCTGTCTGATGAGGGTGGTATTTTGGCAATGCCCTTCCCGATGAAGGCTCTGACGGGGGACGAGTTTCCCCAGCAGGACGGTAAATGGATGGTGCCGGTGATGAGTGCATCGATGCGCAGCGCCCAAGAGCTCGCTGATGGCGAGAGCATCATTCATGATTACACGAACGAGTACCGTATGATGTACCGTCATGCAGTGCAATGGCTCGACGCCGACGAGCGTCTGCAGACAGCAAGCGAAGAGGAGCGCCCGAAGTACGAGGCTACGAAAGCGAAATTTGCTCGGGCGGCTCAGTCGGCGTGCAACAACATCGCACAGGATGTGGTAAGCAAGAAAATCAACGGCAAGCACAACATGTTCAAGGATACGCTGATGAGCCGCCGTATGCGCCAGTCTGCCACGTCCATCATCACGCCGAATCCGAATCTTCCTGTTGATCAGATTGCCATCGGTCGGGCTATGGCCGATGTGCTGGATATCCCTGATACGGGTGGGAATCTGATGGTGTGGCGCGATCCTATTCTGCGTGAGGGCGGCGTGCGTTACATGCGTGTGATGGTCTCTGACGATATTTGTGGTGTGGCTATCAACCCGGTTTCCTTCCAGTGCATGGATGGCGACTTCGACGGCGATAAGGTTGGCCTGTTGCGTCTCAACACGCCGGAGGCTGAAGCTGAAGCTGCAGAGAAGTTGTCGTTCGGGGTTAAGATGCTCGAACCGTCGTATCAGGCTGAAGATGGCAAGTTGGATCTCGGGTTCAACACGGGTCTGGATGTGACATGCGGTATGCTTGCCGAGGGTTCCCGCGCAAAGGAGATTCTCGATAGTGTGCGCGCGTATGCGAATGATGAGGATATGGGCGATTCGGTGGCTCGTCGTATGTGTCTGGCCAATGTGAGCGAGGCTGTGCATGAGGCCATGAGCGCGGCGTGCGGCCAGCACGTCATCAGCTATGCTTCTCCTGAGGCTAATCTGGCGTCCATCAAGGAGGCTTGCATCGACACGGGCGCCAAAGGCTCCCCGAGCAAGCTCGCAGATTATGCCAAGTACTTGGGCATCGAACTGAAGAACGGTGCCATGGATGCCGAGGGCAATATCGATTGGAGCCGTGCTGAGGATAAGGGCGTGTCGCTTGCGACTCGCCAAGACCATGAGAACACCGAGGCCGCTTGTGCTATCAAGTCGTTCGGCACGGGGGTTGCGGGCAAGTATTCCCAACGCGGTATCAAAGCACTTCGCGATGTGTGCCCGCGGGCGGTGCTGGAGTGCACCAAGCCGGTGACTCAAGCGGTGCTGCAGGCGAAGCATGATCCTGTGGCGGCTATGAATACGTATGAGCTTTTACAGGGGCCTGTGCGCGATCTGTGGCGCGGTGGCACGGTCACCTACGATAGCGAGCGCGGCCGTTGGCAGACCTTGCGCGACGGGGATGGCAATTTGGTTCCGGCGAACATGGAGGCCTGGATCAATTCGTTCATGACCATCTACACGGATAAGCATCATGGTATGAACGAGAAGGTCAATCCTGATTTTGTTCGGGAGTTGGCTTTGGCTATGAAGGATGACAAGGGCAAGATGCGTTCAATCGATGACCTCGGGTCTTTGGAGGGGGGCGCGTCTTTCATGGATGTTATGGCTTATGATGGCACTTTCCCCGACTTGGTGATGGGTGCTGAGGCTGGTCGCAACCTGTGGGAAGGTTCGAGCGCTCGTTTGCTTATGCCTGATACGATTCGCAAGAACCAGCTTGCTGAGGAGAGCATGAAGGGTCTGGATTCTGGCCAGGTGCAACTTTTGGAGTCCATGGGTGTGGGTATGCCCGTTAAGGCCGTTGTCAAACAGGACACGCAGGTGAAGAAGCCTCGCGAAGGGGCGAAGTGTACTGTGCGTCCTTCTGCGGTTGATGGGTCTGAGGATCAGTTTAATTAGGTGACGATCGGTGGGGATCGTAAGGTGCGATTCCCACCCTTTTTGACTGAGAGGATGATGCACAATGTTGGATAATTTGAGTGAGAGCACGAAGGCTTGGCTTGCGTCGATGACGATGTTGGATGGCGCCAATGAGTTTGGCGACCCTTCTGTCTTGGCCACTTGGTACGACGGTTCGGGTTTTCAGTGGGGTATTCAATGTGATGGTATCGAGGTTGATGGCGATGGTAATCGGCTGGCTGGTCGTACATTAAGTTCTGGGCTTGATGGGTTGGCCCATTTGGTTGAACGGGAGCTCGGCACCTCTGATCGGTTGATGTCTGCGGTGAGCGCAGCAGCGCCGGACATCCAGAGTCCGACTGACTTGCGTATGTTGGCGGGTGATTTGTGGGATGTGAGCGCCAAGGAGTGGGATCAAATGGTGTCGCCTGATTACGAGGTGCTCGTAGGTTATGAAGACGAGCCGTCAGTGCCGACGATTGCCGAGGACCATCAGATGTGGGCCGAAGCAGTTATGTTCGGCAATATTGAGCCGAAGTTTGGGAATGATGATGTGGCCTGGGGTCGGGTGGCTGTAGCTCTGCGCAATGAGATGTTCCGTGTAGATGGTGAAGAGGTGTCGAAAAGTGATGCCGCTAAGGCATACTACGAGGCATTTGCGTCTGTCATGAGTTTTGACTCGAATATCGATCCTGATTTGGCTCGCGAGGCATACAAACCTTATGACATGGATTGCGGTTATGGCACAGACAACCTGGAGCGTCTGCTTGGTTTGACCGATGCAGTGTCCGATATGCACATTACTGAGGTATATGACCGTGCATTTGATGGTGCATTCGAGCGTTTTGGCCATCAGCCGCGGCTCGTTGGTCTGAATATGGTCGGTCAGAGTTTCGAAGCCCGTATGGATGCGATGCAGCAGGCCAATGAGGAGAAGATGTACCAGTTGGCAATGACGCTGGACATGGCTGAGCTTGACGAGGCCACAGCTGCAGAGGTGGAGGCCATGGGTGGCGAGAAGGCTGTCAAGGCCGAGATTGAAGAGCTTGCTGCAGCGGTTCCCGATGCACTGCGCTCGATGCGCAATCGCGCGTATATTGAACAGTCTGCCAACATTCAGTTTGAGGCGCCGAAGGTGGGTTTGGCGTCGACGTTCGCGTCTGAGCTTGCCCAGGGCAATCCTGATCTGATGCGCGATGCCGCAGTGCATGCGGTGGCTGATAAGACCATCGAAAAGCCGATTCCGTTCCCTGAGCGCACGGTAGAAGCTCAAAAGGCGCCGCAGGCGTCGGTAGCGCGCACGATGAGCGCGAAGGGTATTGCTGTGGCCGAGGCAGCAGCAGAACGGGCTCAGCGGGTCGCTGGGGACGGCGACATCACGGAATCTTAAGAAGGGAGTCGGTTGCTATGACGACAGCGTACTTTAGCTATGCGGAGGCGGTGGCACTGGGTAATACGCTCAAGAGCAAGCTGCATGATGATGCGTTTCAATATGATCTGCATGTTCTGACAGATACAACGGTTACCCCAGAGCCGCTGACGGGGCACTTCTACTCAGTCAAGGGTGATCAGGGCAATTTCAAGATGGATATCAATGTTCCCGGGGGTATTGTCGAGGTGACTTGCGCTCCGGTGAGCCCTTCGGTGGTGGACAAGAGCATCGGTCAGTATGGTATGACTGCGGTTGAGCGGTCGCGCGATTGGATGGTTGAGGACAATCATTATGACAGCGTGCGGTTGATGGAGTTCGCCCGAGCCACCGTCCCTGCGATGTTCACGCGGCATCAGCCTTCTTTGAACAATTTGTTTACTGAAGAGGCTGAGGTAGATCTGATGAACTCTCTTGAGTGCATTGTGTACGAAGGTGAGTGCACTGAGAAAGAATCACTGGTTCATGTGCGCAGTACGAAGGACGACAATTATCGTTGCTGCATCCCGATGAGCAAAAGTCTGTTTGCTGAGGGTGAGGGTGGTAAGCCGCTTCTTACTAAGGGGAACTTGCTGTTAGAGCTAACGCGCCAGGCCGCTCGGGTGTCGGGTTATCTGACGAAGAACGATCAGCGTGATACGCGCATGATGCTTGATCAAGCACTGGCAGACGCTATCGCGGATAATCAGGTGGATGTTGATAATCTCGACGATCTTACCGAGTTCACCCAGCACGTTCATCGTGATATTTGGGCGCCCGGTGTAAGCGCTGCCAAATTCCTGTCCAATTATGGGCTGGGACAGCAGGAGTACTATCAGTTGAACGGAGCTCTCAAGTATGCGGCACTCTCTGAAGAGACGACCAATGTCATGTGGGAGATGGCTCCTCTGAAGTACATCGAACAAGCTCAGGTCGAGCATGTGCTGGAGCGTACACCGAGTAAGGTGGGCGAGATGCTTGAGGCTTTGGATGAGCGTCAAGAGCCGTGGTCTGATCTGGAATGCGGTGTGTAGGGGTGTAAGATGGCTAAGAAGAAAACATTGATTCCAAACACACCTGATGTTTATATGGAAACCCAGCATGAAGGTGAAGGTCAAGTGGGGGTGTATTTAGCGGGGAGCACTGCCGAGCGGGCTGACACAATGCGGCTCTATGAGCAAATCAATAGCATGGACATGCGGCTCGTTGATTTCGTAGCAACCACCGATGGTATGCTGTCTCAGATGGCACAGACCGAAGAGCCGATGGATCGTATGAACGCCATGCGCAATATGATGCTGTTCTCTACGGTGTCCCGTGCGTTTCATGGGGGTCTGAATCCGCGCAGCATCATGGCCGCGGCGGGGACTTATATCGGGTTTGCCGCTGCTGGCGGTAAGTTGTCTGATCTGACCGGTGCAGCCAAAAACGTGCTTGGCTCGGCTTATGAGCCGTATTTGAATCAGCTGCAGGGCATCAATGAGGTGTCGTGGCGCTCGGCTGGGGCGGCTCAATTTCGCTCTGCCGCGGGGCGGCGAGCTTTTGATCGAGCCATTAAGAACGGCGAGATGCCACTGTCGCCTGAAGCGGCCGCGGTCATGATGGTGGGCCTGGACAAGCAGGCCTACGCTGAGATGCGTGCACCAGGCGCTAACATCGAAGCGATTATGGCCACTCATAACAAGGCCAAGCAGAATCTTTATCTGATGGCCGAAGCGCAGGGCATCACAGCGGCCGCATTGGACGCCAATGTGGGCCGTCTGGTGTCCCGTATGGTGCCTGAGTATGCGATGCTGTATAAGGAGACCGCGGTAGATCATGGTGAGCCTGTGATTGATTCTGATGGCATTGCAACGGGCGCTTGGTCGGTGGATGGTCGTGAGGCCAACATTGGAGATATGCGGGTGCGGGTACCATACTCTACGGCACCGCTTGTGAATGTGGCCGATGTGATCGATTCTCACAGTGGCCCTGAAGCGTGGGCCACTATGGATCCTGAATATCGTCAAGCTGTCATGGATGTCGCCACGGAGCTCGGAGTCGATATGTTGCATGGTCTTGGTCATGACACATCCAAGACGAACCCCGAGGAGCGGCTCTCGAAACCGGTGGATATCGATTCGCTGTTTATTGGCTTGCAGGCAAATTTGGAAGCAGTGCGCGATGGCAAAGATTACGTGACTGGGATTGACCAGGGAGTAGACGAAGCTATGCGTCTGTACGATATGGCCGTGCGTGAGGACGGTATGTCGCAGCGTGATGCTGGTCGTATTCTCATGAATTCAATTGGTTTTCATGCGCAGACGCTTATGGTGGCTTTCCCTGAGCAGTTCGAGGCTTGGCAGCAGAGTGCGAATGGGCAGGCTTGGACGGAGTTTGCCATGGGCGTGCATGAGCGCTCCAGTGCGGGGTATCGCGAGTCAGCGGCGGAAAGCGCTGCAGGACATCGTGAAGCACCAGTAGCAGAGGAGTACGAGCAGGTGCCGACCTATCATAGTCGCCGGCAGAAGGAGCCGCCTATGGCGCCGAAAAAGACGGAGGTGAACATGAATATCGCTCGGGCCCGCGCGCAGCAGCAGAGTGCCATCGTGCAGGGTAGCGCCAACTATCGGCGCCGTGTGAGCTGTGCTTCCATCATGAAAGAAGAGATGGCTGAAGAGTTGATGGGCGATCTCGAAGAGACAAACCGCGCTGACGGTGTGGTGACCTCGAAAGAGGCCCGCAGTGAGATTGTGCTTTCTAATCAGTTGCAGGCAGCCATTGCAAACCCGTCAGTGGGTCTCGATGGTGTGAGTTTCTAAGAGAGAGGGGTTTGAACAATGAGTCTCAAAGATCGACGGGATGATTATCTTATCAATGGTGGCGATGGTGCGTACTACAATGAGGTTTTAGATTTGAAGGACAAACTGCATGGTTTGGCTCAGGCTGGATGGATTGCCAGTCAAGACGGTAAGCGTATGCTGCCGCTGAAGATACCTAATCATGGTCCTTATGAGACAGCCTTTAGTGTCATCGAGGTCAATGAGGAGGGGAACACTGTTTCTTATGATCGGATCGGGTTTGATAAATCTGAGCATGTTGAGAATCAGACCCATGTGATCGTGGATCGTCAGTGTCTGGATGAGACGAGTCCTGAGTATGGTGCATGGGAAGTAATCAGCTTCAATGAGCACATTTTCGATAGGATTTGTGAATGGGAGGCTCGTGCTGATTATACGTACGACATGGCAGTGCAACAGGCTGCCAATCTCAGTGTGTATTCGGTGATAGGAAATCCGTCGCTGTACACGGTGCACAACGACATGACTGGTAAATTCGAGCGCTTGGAGCTGAAAGGCCTGGAGCGTTCGCGCTATGCGGCCCTGAGCGGGCTTGCGAAGATGGCTGAACCGGGAAACCGCGCATGGGAAGTTATGACAGGCGGTATGTCTGAGGATCGCGGTGTAGTTGCTATGGCGCTGTGGAAGGACGCTCAGCCGTACTATGGTCGACGCATTGAAATGGAGAGCAAGGCAGTGCGCAGCGAACGGGTTGCAGCCAAGCAAGTGGAAACGAAGAAGGAACGTACGGGCTTCGACACGTCAAAGTGGGACGTGCAGACTGATAACGACATGCAGTTCGGGAACTAAGAGAGAGAGAGAGAGAGAGAGAGAGTGAGGTCAACGATGGCAGACATGGATTTGGTGGAGAAGCTGAGCTGGTGTGTGGCAGGGGGTACGCTGATGAAAGATGATGAGCCGATGATTCTCACATCACAGAAGCATGAACGCACTAGCAAGAGCCCTGCGTTGTATGAGATGACCTGTCAGCATGGTGGGTTTATGCACTCGCTGTACATGGGTCAGCCTGACGCGGTACGAGCTGAGGCTATGCTGGTTACATTGGGCGACAACATGTCAGTTGAGGATTGGCGGACAGCCTGTGACGAGACTATTGATCGGGCAGCGAAGTGCTTGTCGAAGATCAAGGTAACGGCTCATTCTGAGGCGTACCTGAAAGTTGAGGCTGAAGGTTGCGCGACGAACTTCTTCGTGCCGCGGGGCGGCAATGAGTCGCGGGATCGGGCGTTGCAGCTGTTGGGCCAGTGTGCGATGCGCGAATCTGATTTTCAGCAGAAGTTGAACGGCATGAGCGGCACGGCCACCTTCAAGACGCCGGCACAGCAAATTCTCCATGCGGCTTGCGATGGGAACGTCGTTGATATGGTTCGCTGCGGTGGAATGCTGGCCAATGGTGGCAAGGCGTGCTGTGAGCATCTGGCCCAGAAGAGCATGGAGATGCGTGCTGAGAAGGTGCAAACGAAGGCGCCTGCAGCGCCCAAACGCACGCTCATCGCTAAGGGCGAAGCTATCGCAGCCAAGGCGGGGGCCGAGCAGTCGCAGCAGCTTGGCGCGTAAGGTATGTGGTATACTTTGAGCATTCGTTGAGTTGAGTGTTCAAGGGGTCACCATGCAGAAAATGATTTCTCCGAATACGGGGGGGGGCTTCATCGCTGAATGAGGCCTCCCCTCTTTTTTCTCGCCGTTCGTTTGTAAAGATGGCAACTGTGTCGGCTGGTTTGATGGTTGCAGGGGTGCCATCTCTGGCTTGGGCTGCGGTGCCGCCAACGTATGTGACATCGTATGATCAGCTGCCGGAACAGACTCTGTATGTGAATTTTGATACCAGTAAGGTCATTAAGCATTTCAACACAACTGATTTTTACCCTTTAGGTAGCCACCATTGGATTTACACGAAATTCAATAGGTTGACTCCGTACCAGTGGTATACATGGAACAATCCATTTTGGTTTGAGTGTCCTGGTATGGGTCGTTCGGTTGACGGTCGCCTTTTGAATATCATTGTGCGTATGACAAAACTGGAAATGCAGTTTGAATACCTACCTAACGAGGCAATTATCGATGGTGATTTTGCCATTTGGGTTACACCGAATGGATCTGAGTATGGTTGGATGGGGGTCGGTTATGCAGACGATAATCAAAACAATCGTCCACGAGGAACTTGGCGCTACCATCTGTCAGTTGAGATTCGCTATGCTGATACGGGCGAGCTATTTAATCAGCCGATTTTGCTGGGCTCTGAAGATGTGGATAACGAGGTTGAGATTATATGGTACCAGTCAGGTGTGAGTGAAAGCATTTGGTTGTTCTCACCGATCACAGATATCTGGCTTGCTGAGCTTGAGCGCACTAACAACATGAAAATCTGCACAGAAAAGTTTCCTGATATCGGTTACAACCCTAATTTTGAACCGCGGTCGTTTGCTGCGAAGCAGACAACGGGTGGTGCGTGGTCATTGTTGGGTCAGACCTGGTGTGATGACAGAGTGACTGTCAATATCAAGTCGTACAACTATCCCAAATCCTACGTTTTCACGCCAAAGAAAACTGCGGCTGATGCTGTAGTGGCGCCAGGCGAAACAATGAAGTTCACGGTTTCACAGTTTTGTCCTTGGTCAGATGTGTTGCCATCGCAGTTCGTTCTCACCGATATTCTGGATAAGAACTTGGATGCGTCCAAGGTGACTGTAGTGGTGAAACGGGACACGGGCGATGCGGTCACTGTAGTGACGGGTAAGTTTACGAAGAGCATCTCGGGTCAAACGTTGACCATGACATGCAACGACCTATCTATTGCCCGCGGTACGTTCATCTTCGAGATTAGTGTGCCGGTCAAGAAAAAGGTGAACTGGTCTGGGTATGCGCAAGGTACCTGTCAGGGTCATGCTTGCTATGAAGTGACCAATAAGGCCACGAGCAAGGTGGATGTGGTGACCAAGACCACGAACACGACGAGCGGGCACGTGTCGTTCGGCACAGTGGTGTTTGATATCGATTCAGCCAATGACGCGGTGTCACAGCTCGGCCAAAACGATTGCTATGATCTTGCGGGCATCAAAGTAGGTCTGTATGCCGATGAGGCGTGTACGGTGAAAATCGGTGAGGCTGTGACGGATGCTAACGGTACAGTGCGGTTTGAAGAAGTACCCGTGGGCACGAAATGGGTTAAAGCGCTACCTTCAAGATGTTCGATAGCTCAGGTCGGGATGTGAGCGCAGGTTGGACGATGACTGTGGCGGGACAGACGATAACCATCAAGAACAAGCAGAACGGCGGATCTTTTCCCATGGGGCCTTATAAGTTGGAGCTCACAGCAAAGGTGAAAGCTGGTTTTGATTTCAGCCAGTATGCGACGGTCGGTATCGATGGTGGGACAGCGTATAAGGTGCCAAATAAGTTGCGGTTACAGTTGGCCGAGCAGTATTCGACCAACACTGCGCTGCAGCTGACAAGTAATGAGGCTCACGGTAAGGTTTCTTGGGGTTGGGTCGAGGTGAACCTTGGCAGCGCCAATGACAGTGTGTCCCAGCTCGGTCAGAACGATTGCTATAAACTGAAGGGTGCTCAGGTGGGCATCTACAGCGATGAAGCCTGTACGAGGCTGGTAGGGACGCTCACACTGGATGAGAACGGGTATGGCAAAAGCGGGCGACTGCCGCTGGGGAATTACTACATCGGTGAGATCAAGGCGCCGAGTGGGTTTGCCGACAATGAAACAGTGAATGACACGAGCGTCAAGGGTCTGCTTGTTAGCGCGGTGGACCGTGAAAACGTACCGCAGTCTGAGGATTTGGATGGCTCTATCGTCTCGAAGCGAGACAAAGAGCTCATGGAGGCTGGTTTTCGATTGAACCCGCTGCTTCAGGCTGTGAATAATCTGCCCTTGTATTAGTCACAGCCTATCGTTTTTGGTATACTGCCATAAGAGAGACGTTGCGAGGGGTGACAATAGGGCAGACAGTCGAATGTGACTGTCTGCCCCCTTAACGATGAATCAAGGGGTAGAAACCATGGCGGGCAAGACCATTTACACCAAAGATTTAGCTGAGGAAATCGGCGAGAAGCTCGGGATGCAGCCTGAGCGCTGCGAGGATGTTCTGCGTGAGATGAAGAAGATCGTCAAGCGCAGTTTGATCGAAGGTGACCGCGTGGTGATTCGCGGTTTGGTTTCCTTTGATGTCGTTTACCGAGTGCATGGTGGTGCGTACGGTATGAAGGACAAGTCGTTCCCCATTGTTCGCACATCAACTGCGTATCTTCTGTCTCGTTCGGTTCGCGACACGTTGATGGAGGAGCGTCACCATGACTAGGGTTGCAAAATTGAGCATCGGTTTCTTCAGCTGCCTGCTGGCGGCCTTTTTGCTTTGTATCGGGGGGGGGCTTCAAAGCCTACGCTAATCCGGTAGGCTATTTAAGTGATCCTCATCAGGCACCAGCAAGTGGCGTTTCTTATTTTGACCTGGCTCATGCCCCCATGACGTACAGCCAAAGTTCGGACATTGCGACCAGCGTGAGCGGCGATAATTGGAGGTGCTGGTCAGTTGGGGCGAACTATCATGGCGAGGGTTGGTTCGAGATTACGTTCACTCGTGCGGGGTACGACTGGCAGGGCCGCGCCTTCGATGTTGTCATCAAGGGCTTCAATATTGATAATTACGGCCCTGTAGGGTCGGATAACTGGCCAGAGGCTGCTGCGGGCACGGTGTTCGGGGTGTCGTTGAGTTCCAATCCTGTGCAGTTTTATTTTTGCGACAACACGTCTGGTTGGCATGCTGGGTCACGTACAGAGATGGACCTTACAATTACGTTGAGATACAGTGATACTCATGCGATTGTTCCTTACGGTGCCAATCTGTTCGTTGATGATTTGGACATAAACTGGACGGGTGACTATGCTTGTCGTGAGTCAATTACGTTGAAATCCGGTTTGACGGGTACGGTATATGTGCGCAGTTCAGCTGCTGGTGGTAATGGGCTCAACGAAGAGAAGATCAGAACTAATAATGTTGTTGAAAGTCGTTTAACCACTGATTGCAATCTGGAATTCCATTGCGGGTTTGTAACCCAGATGGGTACTGGGACGGCAACAATACGCTGGATGGGCCATAATTGCGGTACGTGGTGGCAACTTGCGGCAGTTAGCTATCCATCGAGTTTAATTCAGACCCCAGTGAAGACTGTCGATGATAAGATTCACTTTGAGGGCGATACGGTGACCTGGAAGGTGGACACCTTCTGGCCGTATTCGAATTCGTCCAATCGACCGTCTACCTTTGCTATGACAGACAAACTGGATGCGAGTTTGGATCCCGCTACGGTGAATATCAAGGTACTGAAAAATGGGACGGCCGATGTGAGTTCACAGTGGACGCGGCATCTCAATGGTGCCGGCAGTTGGTGTGCGCATACGAGCAGCGTTCCCATGGGCAAGTATGTGTTCGAGATTTCGGCTAAACTTAAGAAGGGTCTGACTTTCGATGGGTATGGTAAAGCAAATTTGACCGATGGCGGGTCGTGTTATCTGGTGCCAAATAAAGCAGTTGTCGGTGCGGGGTCGAGCGACATGAGTTTGAGCACTACGAAGACCAGCAATACGGTCAATGCAAAAGTCGCCTGGGGTTGGGTCGAGGTGAACCTTGGCAGCGCCAATGACAGTGTGTCCCAGCTCG
>CAJUNI010000002.1:60790-104626 GCA_910587945.1 uncultured Parvibacter sp. | reverse complement strand
CAGACCGGATTCCGGTCCAACTTTTTGTCCGCACCCCCCTACGGTCCCTGACTCACTGGCTCACTCTGACTCGACAACAAAACGGGCGCCTCGAGAAGGCGCCCGTAGAAAACTATGCTCTGAGCTGTTGGTGGGAATAGCGCAAATTTGGGTTACAACAAACATGGCGGAGGAGGAGGGATTCGAACCCTCGTTACCGGGAGTACCGGCAAAACGGTTTTCGAGACCGCCGCATTCAACCACTCTGCCACCCCTCCGCGGGGTACACGCTGCTCGATTCGAAAAGAGGGGGATGATCAGCGACTTAGATGACAATCTCAAATTGTGAGCTATTGTCGCGAGTCATTCTGGCCTGAAGACTCATCTAAGAAAGTGGCGGAGAGGCGGGGATTCGAACCCCGGATACGCTTTTGGCGCATACACGATTTCCAATCGTGCTCCTTCGGCCAGCTCGGACACCTCTCCGCTTACGCTTGTCTCATCGGCTCTCCGCCGATGCAGCAAATACGTAGTATAAAGCAACAACTCGCGGCTCACAAGAAGAACCGGTACACGGTTTTAGCGATATTGGCGAGGGGCGGCGGGAGTTGCTTTGCCGGCAACTAAGGCTAAGGTCAAGGCCACAATGCAGGCGATAATGCACAGAATGCAGGGAATGCTTGCGATAGAAGCAGTAACCACCGTGAGGGTCAGAGCGCCGATGGTGCCGTAAACACAGCTGAAGATAATGCCCAACTGACCTAAGAAAATAGCCCCCGCGTAGAACAGGCCACGCTTTTGGCCACCCGTCAAGAAGTAGCGCACTCCACCAGCCACAACGAGCAACATGGCAGCCACCCACACGACACCCATAACCGTAAAGGAGGTAGAAATGATTCCTACTGCGTTAATAAGATCTTGAGGACTTGCCGGGGTGCCAGCGACATAACCAGCAGAGCTACCCATCATAGAAGTTTGTTTGAATACTTCTCCCCACTCATTGGCAAATCCTGCTAATCCAAAGAAATTCATGCTGCCATCTAATAGAGGAAGGGTAACAAGGCCGGCTGTTGAAGACATTGAATTTAATGAGGACTGAAGATTGGCAATATGCGTGTTGTATAGCGTAGTGATCTCTGGGTTCACTCCAATCCAAGGAATAAGAGCGCAGATGACCGCTACGATGGCAGCTACTAACGCGCCCAGTTGCAAGGGAGTAAAGGAGCCAATCAAAGCGCTAGGCGCGGGCCGATGGCTAACTGGGTGGGCTGCTCCTGGGCGATTCGGCGCGAATTGAGTTGCGGGAGCTCCTTGAGGAGCTGCCCCTCGGCGTGGGGTCGGGCTCATGACCTGCCGGGGAGCCGAAGCAGGTTGGGCAGCCGGTGGTACCGGTGCAGCCGTTGCAGGTTGTGCGGGAGCGCCCATGGGTGCGCCACAGTTGCCGCAGAAGGCAACTCCGTCAGCTACTTGAGTACCGCAGTTGGGGCAAAACATAGAATCCTCTTTTCTCTTTATAGAAATGTCCGGCTCTGTTGGCGTCCGGATCTGTTGTCCATGGTGCGCAGTATAGCAACGCCATCTTGCAGTTATTTGCGCAAATAACCGACAAGCCTGCCAAATTGCCGTCCGCTGAGCGGAAAAGCAGGAATTGATCATTTAATACGTTGAGAAAATTGGTCAACAAAAGCGTAATATGGGCATTTCCGTGGGTGAATTTCGCATATTCCGTGGAGAGGTTGTTTAGTAAATGCGATTATGGCCTGCGTCATTAGGACTTTGACGATCGGTCGCTACAATGTGTCCGATCTCAAACAGAAAGGTAATTGTCAATGAATCTTTACTCAAAGCTCAGAGCTATTGGTGTTGCCATGGTTGTGGTGGCCCTTGGCGCTGTCATGATTGCGTGCAGCTCTGGAACCGATGGGAGCTCTTCTGATAAGAAGGACGAAGCCATTGCCGCTGATATCAATGGCTCGGTTATCGACGAGCAAACCATCACCGACTATATCCAGAATTTCCGCGAATATATGAATCTCACTGATGATTCTGACTGGGGTGAGTGGATGGCTCAAAACGGCTACACCCCCGAAACGGTCCGTGAGGAAGTTATTACCTCTTTTGCCGATCCGGTCATTCTGACCCAAGGGGCAAAAGAGATGGGCATTGAACTCACTCAAGAAGAAGTTGACGACGAGCTGGCCTATGCAAAAGAAAGCCTGGGCGATGACTTTGAGGCCTATCTGGCTGAGCAGGGTCTGACCGAAGAGCAGTTTGTTGAAAACGTGATTCGCCCGAATCTGCTCCAGCAAAAGATCGCCGAAGAGCTCAATGAGTCTGAGGCTCCTACCGATGAGGATGTGCTGGTGTTCTTGAATGAGCGCTTGGCTAATCTTGAGGGTTCTCGCCGCTCCAGTAACATTCTGTTTGACAGCAGCGATGCCGCGCTGGCTCAGCAAGTGCTCGACCAAATCAACAATGGCACCTTAAGCTTCGAAGAAGCTGCTGCTCGCTATTCCACCGACACCGCATCGGCTCAGTCTGGTGGCGATGTGAGCTGGGATTGCCTGTCCACCTTTGTGGATGAATATGCGCAGGCTCTTGCCGGTTTAAACAAGGGTGAGGTCAGCGCTTTGGTAGAGAGCGATTACGGCATTCACATTATCAAGTGCACCGACATCCTGGAAGTGCCCGCTGACGGCTACACGTCCTTGGACGAGGTGCCCATCGACATCGTTGAGTTCTCTCGCCATGCCATCGAAAGCAATTCTCTGTCCGATGTGTTCTACTCTTGGTACACGGAATACCGGGATGGTGTGGAAGTGAACGTGACGGATATGCCGGAAGGCCTTCCTTATGATGTGGAAGTCCCCGAGACCACCTCTTCCAACGTGCTCTCTGGAACCACCGGTTCTTCCGCAGGAACGAGCTCCTCTTCGGGAACGAGTTCCTCTTCGGCTCAGTCTAACTAGCCAATACCTTACCCCCCATCTCCGACATTTGCCGGGGAACGTCAGTCCGCCGCAGTAGTGGTGGACAGTAAGAAAAGACGAGAATAAAAAGGAGTTCAACATGAGGAAAATGACCCGAGCCAAGCAGGGGCTTGCATTAACTGCCGCTCTTGCCCTCTCTGTGGCCCTGGTGGGCTGCGGTGGCGGAGGCGGAAATGGCGTCTCTGACACTTCCCAGGGAACGGCTGCTACGGTCAATGGTGTAGCTATTGGCGAAAAGGCTGTGACGGAATACATCGCAGACTTCCGCGCTGATCAAGGTCTTGAGAGCGATGAAGACTGGGCTCAGTGGATGGTGGACTATGGCTACACGCCGGAAACTGTTCGCGACGAGGTCATTGACTACTACATCAACCAAGAGCTCTATGACCAGGCTGCAAAAGAACTGGGCGTAGAAGTAAGCCAGGATGACGTTGACGCTATGTTGGCTCAGACGAAGTCCATGTTCGAGAGCGATGAGGCGTTTGCTACCGCTCTTGAGAACGCAGGCATGACTGAAGAAGAGTACGTTGAGAATGTGGTTGAGCCCAACGTACTGCAGCAGAAGCTGGCCGAGGCTGTAGAGGCTCAAGAAGCTCCCAGCTCTGAGGATGTGCTGGTCACGCTGAACAACAACATTGAGTCCATCAATGGTTCTAAGCGCTCGAGCCACATCCTGTTCAGCAGCGAAGATGATGCCAAGGCTCAAGAAGTGCTTGATGCTATCAACGCTGGTGAAATCACCTTTGAAGAGGCCGCTCAAGAGAATTCCTTGGATGGCTCTGCTACCAACGGCGGCGATGTGGGTTGGGATTGCACCGCTACCTTCGTTGAGGATTACCAGAACGCCCTGGACGGCCTGGGCAAAGATGACGTAAGTGGCCTGGTCACTTCTCAGTACGGTATCCACATCATCAAGTGCACCGACGAGTTCACGGTTGATGGCGACGAGATCACCGACGTGTCTGTAGTGCCCGAGGATATTGTGGAGTTCTACTCCAACACCGGTAGCACTTCTTCTACGGTGTCGTTCTACACCTGGTTTGCTGAGTTCCGCGAGAACGCTGACATTACCATCAACGAGGAAATGCCGGAGAACGCTCCTTACAACGTTGATCTCTCTGGTTACACCTCTCGCTATGAGACCACCACGCTCGAGGAAACCACTCCTGCTGGTGACGAAGCCGAGACTGGCACCGATGCCGATGCTGACACCGACACGGACACCGCCGAGCCGGCTGAGGGTGAAGCAGGTGCTGCCGAGGGCGAGCCCACTGCTCAAAGTGAGGGAACTCCCGCAGCTGAGTAGCTCTCAATAGTACCTTCACTCCTTCGGGATGTAATTATGAACGGGGTCGCGTAGATGCGGCCCCGTTTTGTGTACACTGCGCACTAGAGATAGATGCGTAACGCAGAAGAGAAAGGGGCCTTCATGGCCGACCGTATTATTGAAAACGATTCTCAAGAAGTACCCGAAATTCCTGAGACTCTGGAGAATGTGTTGCTGTTTGCTCTCGATGAGGCAAAAACCAAAATGCTTGAAGGGGATGAGGTGGTGCCGTTTACGGTGCTCGCGGTCAAAGAGAACCTCTTCGTGGAAACCCATCCGGGTGACAATCCCACCGAATGCTACAACTTGGCCCAGCATACGGTGCAAGGAGCTCGTGGCGCCGATGCTTATGCGCTGTGCTATGACGGCTACGTGGAAACCGACGACGGCAATTTAGACGTCTTGATTGCTGAAGGTGGCGTACCGGGCAACTTGTTGGGTTATGCCATCGGCTACATCTACACCCTTGATGAAGACACCATCGAATTTGAATCAGAGCCGGTATTCATTGGCGATGCTCCCAACTTCATGGGTTCTCTTTCTACCGAGCCGTTTGTAGCGGAAGAGGCAGAAGCGGAAGTTGAGGAAGTCGAAGAAGCGCCCGAAGGCGAAGAAGAGACTACCGAGGAGTTAGAAGTTACCGAGGAATAGTTCTTCTGATTATCAACAACGACTGAGGGGATGGCGAATGTCCGCCATCCCCTTTCTTTTTGTCCCGCGCTCCAGGGGTGGAACAGCCGAAGTGCAGAGGAATTTTCTCGGACGGTGCTGTCATCTTGGGAGGGAGGATGATAGGAGGCAGGCCGAAGGGTTAAGGATGTTTCTCTGTGAGTGTTTCCGCTAAGGACCGGAAGATGCTGGAAGAAAAGCCGAATCGCGAAGGAAGCGCCTTGGACGGAAACCAGAATCGACGGATTTAGCCTTGGGCTTGTAACCATTCGCGACGGAGAATGCGAGGAAGATGCAAAGGAATTGGGGAGTTTCTTGTAAGTTGGGTTTGTTTTGTTAGAATAGGCAGGCTGTTCCTGCTCCGGTCCTACCTTCATCGGCCCGGAGCCGTTTAGTCCAAAGGAGGTGAGCTGATGAAGGCTTACGAATTGCTGTTTATTGTTGCTCCGACGATCGACGACGAGACACGCGCTGGCGTTATGAAGCGTATCGAGACTGCACTCGTTGCTGGCAATGGCCAGGTTGATAACGTCGAGGAATGGGGCAAGCGCAAACTCGCTTACGAAATCAATGGTCTGACTGATGGTGACTACACCCTCATTGATTTCCATGCAGATCCCCAGAGCATCGCCGAGCTTGATCGCGTGCTGCGCATTACCGACGCTGTTGTGCGTCATATGATCGTAGCCCGTTCCGACCGCGACTAGCTGTGGATGAGCGGCCAGGAGTGGCCGCCCGGCATGAGAAGAGGAAGACCATGAGCATCAATTGCGTTCTAATCACTGGAAATCTTACCCGCGACGCCGAGTTGCGTCAGACGGCATCGGGCATGGGTGTCCTTGGGTTTAGCGTGGCGGTTAATGATCGTCGCAAGAACAACCAAACGGGACAATGGGAAGACGTACCAAACTACGTCGACTGCACCATGTTTGGCGCTCGCGCTGACAGCCTTTCTCGCTACCTGGTAAAGGGAACGAAAGTGGCTATTCAAGGCAAGCTCCGTTATAGCTCTTGGGAGCGTGACGGTCAGAAGCGCAGCAAGATCGAAGTTATTGTGGACGAGATTGAGTTCATGTCGAGCCGTAATGGTGGAAACCAAGATGGTGGCTACAACGCGCCGAGCTATCAGCCCAGCGCTTCGCAGCCCTCACCTCAAACCATTGTGGATACCTCTGCATCGGTATACGACGACGATGAGATTCCGTTCTAAGCGAAAGATTCGAGGTTATTGTCATGGCTGATTACAACAAGCAGCCTCGTCGCAAGTACTGCCAGTTCTGCAAAGAACACACTGAGTACATCGATTACAAAGATACTCAGATGCTGCGCAAGTACGTGACTGACCGAGGCAAGATTAAGCCCCGTCGCGTGACGGGTGCTTGCACCCAACACCAGCGCGATATTGCCAACGCTGTGAAGCGCGCCCGCGAGATGGCTTTGATGCCCTATGCGGTGCCGGCTGTCAGCGGCCGCGGCGATCGCCGCAATCGTTCCTAAGGAGGACCCATGAAAGTCATTCTTCTTAAGGAGCTGAAAGGCAAAGGTGGCGAGGGCGACGTTATCGACGTAGCTCCCGGCTTTGCCAACAACTATCTGTTAACCCAAGGCTATGCCGTGCTTGCTACGAAGGGCAACCTGAAGCAGCTCGAGCAGCGCCGCAACAACATCGCAAAGCGCGAGGAAACCCGCTTGGCTAACGCTCAAGAGCTGAAAGCCAAACTCGACGACGCTCGCGTAGTTGTGGATGTTCAGGTGGGCGAAGAGGGCCAGCTCTTTGGCTCCGTTACTTCCACCATGGTTGCCGATGCCATCCAGAAGACCCTGGATGTAGAAATCGACAAGCGTCGGGTTGAGCTTGGCAAGCCGATCAAGGTTGCTGGCGTTCATCCGGTAGTGGTTTCTATCTATCGTGACATCAAAGCCACGGTTCTTGTCGTGGTAGGCGATGAAGCTGAAGAAACCATCGACGCCATTGACGAGGCTATCGAGATTGCCGAGAGCCCGGCCGATGAGATGATCGAGGCTGATGGCCAGATCACCGAAGACGGCGACGTCAACGTAGAGGTCACTGAGGTCGAAGAATAATTCGACTCCTGCGTCTTACGCCGAGGCCCCTGCTTTCCGTGGATTTCTGCGGGAGGACAGGGGCCTCGTTGTTCTTCGGGGTCAATGGTGCATAATGACCTAAGACCCATCATCTGAGGAGATTTATGGCAGACAAGAAATCGCGCCAGCGTTCTGGCGACAGCTTACCCAACCAACAGCTTCCTCAAAACATTGAGGCGGAGAAAGCCGTCTTGGCGGCTTGCATGCTCAATGACGAAGCCGTCGAAGAAGCCACCGCAGCCCTGAAGCCGGAAAATTTCTTCCGGACCTCTCATCGCATTATTTTCGAAGCGGTACTTGATTTTCAGCGGCGGCAAATTCCGGTGGACCCCATTTCCATTGCGGACACGCTGGAAACCTTGGGCCAATTGGAGGCCGCAGGGGGCCGTTCCTATTTAGCGGACCTCACCGACGATACCTTCGCCTTAACCCACTGGCGACGCCATATGGACATCGTAAAGCGCACCGGTACCTTGCGTGATTTGGTCTATGCCGCGGCTGAGATCAATGCGCTTGCTTATGACGCCTCTGACGAACTCAATGAAGTTATCGGCTCGGCAGAACGGGCGCTGTTTAACGTGACTGAGCGCCAGGTGGCTTCGTCCTTCGTGAAAATGGATAAGCTCATGGAAGAGGCCTATAACGAACTTGTGGCTCTCTCGGAGCAAAAAGGTGGCGTTACTGGCGTGCCCACAGGCTTTGAAGATGTGGATCGCCTGTTCCATGGATTCCATGGCGGCGAACTTATCATCTTGGCGGCTCGTCCTGGTGTAGGAAAAACTGCTTTCGTTTTGAACCTGGCGGTTAATGCGGCGCGGGCAGGCTCTACTGTGGCGCTGTTCAACCTTGAAATGAGCTCGAGCCAGTTGGTTCAGCGTATGTTGAGTTCGGAAGCGCGCGTACCGTTGAGTAAGATTCGCTCCGGCCAAATGGGCACGGGCGACTGGGAAGCCTTGGTCGGTGCTTCCAGCATGCTCTCGGGGCTAAATCTCTACATTGATGACACGACCGATTTGAATATTCTCCAAGCTCGCGCCAAGGCTCGACGCATTTTCCGCCATCGAGATGAAGGTACTCCCGGACTTATTATTGTGGACTACTTGCAGCTCATGTCTCCGGCGGTCGCGCGTCGCGATGGCAATCGTGCGGTTGAGGTGGGCGAGATTTCTCGTGGTCTGAAGGTGCTCGCCAAAGAGCTCAATGTTCCTGTTATTGCGTTGTCCCAGCTTTCTCGTGATATTGAGAAGCGCGACAAAAAGAAGCGTCCCATGCTTTCTGACTTGCGTGAGTCGGGTAACTTGGAGCAAGACGCCGACATCGTTATGTTCGTTGACCGCTCCATGGATGAAATTGAAGCAGAAATTGAGGGGCGCCCGGAATTGGGCACGGCCAATCTTATTGTGGCTAAACACCGTAATGGCCAGCTGGATACCATCAAGCTAGCGTTCTCGGCAGAATTTACGCGATTCAATAGCTATGCGGATTCTTCCCGCATCGGCGACTACGTCTAAACAAGGTGATCTATGGGAGCCTCCGTTCGATTCCTGCATAGCGCCGATCTTCACATTGGCGCCCCGGTCCGGGGTGTGAGTGAGATAACGCCCGTGTGGGAAAAGCGCTTGGATCAAGCGTTTGTGGAGGCTTTCGATCGCCTGGTGGATACTGCCCTTCGTCGGGAAGTCGATTTCGTCATTCTTGCGGGTGATTGCTTTGATACGGCCGGAGCCTCTTTTGAAGATCGCGAGCGATTCAAAGAAGCTCTTGCTCGTTTACATGAGAAGGATATTCCCGTCTATGGTTGCGCGGGCAATCATGATCCGCTGTCTATCTGGCGCAAGCAGTTCGCCTACCCGCCAGAGGGTCTTGTCATGTTTCCGGAAGAGGCTCCGGGGTTTGCGATCTATGAGAAAGAAGGGCGGCCTCTCTGTGCGCTCGGCGGACGCAGTTATGGCCACAAGGTCTTTCCTCAGAACCATTCCGTAGCCGAAGGGCTTACTCGCGAAACCTTGCTCGCCCAGGTAGAAGGCGAAGAGCTTCCTCCGTTTTGTGTAGGCATCATTCATAGCGGCTTGGATATTGATCTTGCTAAAGCCCCGGTAACTCCCGCCGAACTAAAGGAAGCTGGGTTGGACTATTGGGCGCTTGGTCACCTTCATAAGGCTTTTGTGGATGACGAAGCGGCGCCGACGATAGGGTTTCCGGGCTGCATCCAAGGTCGTGATCTGGCGGAGACCGGGCCTAAGGGCGCGCATCTGGTGACGCTGGAAGAGGGTTGCGACCCCAAGGTCGAATTTATTCCGCTAGCCTCGGTGGTGTTCGAACAACCAACGGTGGATATCAGTTTGTGTGAGAGTCTCTCGGAAGTTATCGACGTAGCGTTGCGAGCAGAGTTCACCAGCAATGGGCCCGATCATTGTGAGTACATGATTACGCGTATTACTCTTACCGGAAAAACGAAGCTCCATGACCTGCTCACCAAGCCTGGCGTGTTGGAAGAAATGCGGCGAGAACTCAATGATCGCTATGGGGATTTCTTCTGCGATGCTCTCTGGGATCGAACCATGAACCCTCGAGAAGCATCCTCTGAACTCGAAACGGGATTTATGACGTCGGTTCATGCCACCGCAACGCGCATGGGGGCGGTTCCCAACGGACTCACCGATTATTTGCAGGACAAATTGTTGCAAAAGGATGTGTCCCTTGGTCATTTGTCCGAAGCACGTACCCGGGTGCTCAGCGAGCGCGCCTTAGACTACATTCAAGATCTGATGCAAGAGGAACGCTCATGAGCGAGCAACCTACTGCCGCCTTAAGTCGCGAGCGCATCCATCTTCGCCAAGCCGATATTGTCCACTTTGGGAATCTCAGTCATCGCAGTATTGGGCCTCTATCGCCGACGCTGACGGTGGTCCTCGGGAAAAGCGAATCAGGCAAATCGTCGGTGGCGGCGTTTCTTGCAGGGGTCTTATTTGGCTGGCCCCAAAATCAGCGCGGCCAAGAGCTCTTCCAGCCAAAGCGCCATCCCCGCGAGGGCACGCTGATTTTCGAACCCTATGCACGGCTGACTCGTCGAGGCGAAAATGCTGAGATTGACGGGGATGTCGAAATCCTCAGCGAGGTGGATAAGGAACAATTCAATCGCCTGATGTATTGGAGTGAAACCCAGCTCTCCAACGAACAGCGGGCTGAGGATTTAACAGCGCTGTTGTTGGCTAGTGGCGGTGCCGCGGATGCCTGCAGCCACGCGCTTGAGCAGGTACAAGAACGGATTCGGGAATTCACTTCCTCTTCGGCATTGTCCCAGCATTCGTTGGTGCGTTTGGAAGAAGAACGGGCGGTTATTCGCGCGCAATTAGAACGAGCTCAAGAAAAAGAGCAGCAACTGGCCTTGGCCTCCAAGGAAGCGCTGAACCTTAAAAAGGAGTGCGAAACCCTGCGAGCCCGCCGGGATCTTGAGGCGCAGCGGCTCCGACTGCTGGGGGAAGGACAAGAAACCCTTCGCGGATTAGAGGATCAAGAAAAGCGGCTCCAGCAAGAAATAGAGCGCCAACGCTCCATCGCCCGCGAAGCCGAACAGCGCAAAGAAGAGCTCGCGGCGGAAGTGGGCCCCACGCTTTCGTCCCTTACCACGGCGAAAGATCGCGGACTGCGTGATCGCCTGGAGGATCTCAGCGCCAAAGAAGCCAAAATCGCCCGCTCCCTTGAAACCGCTCAGAACAATGTGGCTACCTCGCGCACGGCCTATGAGGTTTTGAGTGAAACTCGCAAGAGTGCTGAAGCGCGACGCCAAGAGCGCGTGACCCGAGCTATGCAAGTGTCGCTATCGGCAGTGTTTCCCATAGCCATGCTTGGCGTGGGCGTTGCTTTGTTTGTCTTTGGACGAACTGAGGGGAGCCTTTCCTTTGCGCTTTTGGGCCTTGCTCTTGTGGTGGGTGCATTTTTGCTCGCGGTAGGGGCCCTGCTTATGGCCTTTGGTCCCAGCCGGAACAAAGATAATTACCAAGCGCGCATCGATGATGCGCTTTGGGTTATGCGTCAAGATGAGAAAAAGCTTGCCTTAATCGAAGAGGAAAAGGAGCGCTTTGAACAGGCGCTAACCGAAGAATTTCAAGGCTGTGGATTAGAAGCGGCCAAGGGTTCACTTCGCCAGGCGCGAAGAGTATTGGATGAGGCTGCTGAGATTCGGGGAGCCATGGCCATTGAAGACCAGCGCCTGCGAGCGGCGGAGCTTTCATTGGCAACCTGGGACGCTAAGTTAACTGAGCTTCAAACGAAGAGGGATGAATGGCTGGTACGCCTTAAGGGAGAACGGGTAACGCCAGCGCTTCTTGAGGAAGAGACTTCTGCCCAACAGCGCCGATGCACGGAATTGGATGAAGCGGTGGGCCGGTTGGAGCAACGATGGGAAGAGGCAAAAGCCCGTCTTGCTGAAGAGCCCCGGGATACCAATTTTGATCATCTTAAGCAGCGCCTGGAAATTATCTCGACGCGTCTAAGTGATAGCCGCGATGAATTTGAGATGCTGCTTTTGGCCGAGCATTTTCTCCAAGGCGCTTTGGATACCTGGCGCGCCGCTACCGAACCGGGTATCTATGAAGAAGCCGGGCGCTTGTTGGCTTTAATGACCGATGATCGCTGGACCACCCTGCAAGTATCTGAGACGGGTGAATTGCGGGTAGAAGGTGTCGAGCGCAGTAGCTCGCTTTCGGGGCTTTCGCTCGGGACTCGTCAATTACTTGCCCTGGCCCTTCGCATAGCCATCTTGAAAAACAGGCCAGCTTTGTGTCCTATTGCACCGGTCATCGTCGATGATATTTTCTGCGGCTTTGATGAGGCGCGGCAACTGGGCTTAGCTCGCGCGTTGGCAGATCTTGCTCAGTCCCGCCAAGTTATTGTGTTTACCAGTCAGGAGTCTTTGGGAAACCTGCTAACCAGTCTTGAAAAAACTACTGCGGTCATTCGCCTTGATGAGCAGGATGGGTAATCTCACCCGCCATCAAAACAAATAAACCGCAGCAGCCTAAAGATTGATCATGTTTCTTGAGCGACTAAGCTCGGTCCCTAGAGCAGTTAGGACAAATCCAACTGTTCCAAGTTGTAGAGCGCCAACGCGTAAATCTTGAGCGCTTCTTTGAGCTGGTCAATGGCCATGGCTTCGTTGGGGCCGTGCATGCCGCCAGCCCAATCGGGATACTCAATCCAGGTTTTCTCAGGACCAAAGCTTGAGCCCTTGGTGAACTCGCGGGCGTAGGTGCCGCCACCAATAGTGAAGGGCTTATGCTCGGTGTCGCCCGTGACTTCCACATAGGCATCCATAAGAGTCTGGATAGTGGGATCCTCAGGATCAACCAAGAAGGTATCAAGAATCATCGTGACCTCAACGGTGCCACCAAATTTTTCCACCTGCTGGGTGAGGGTCTTGGTGATTTCATCGGGCGTAATAGAGGTGGGCCAACGGCTGTCGAGGGTTTGAGCAAAGCGGTCACCATCACGGCAGATCGTGCCACCAATTACCGTCAGAGGACCAAAGTATTCGTCAGAAGTGGCAATGCCAATACCCGATCCGTCGGTGTGAGAAAGCAGCGCCTGGTCAAATTCCAAGAAGGCCCGCTCTTGTTCGTTGCACAAATTGTGTTCCAAGAGGTAATCCACAATAAGGCCAATGGCGTTGATGCCCTTCTCCGGCATAGCTGCATGGGCGCTTTCTCCGTGGGCGTCAATGCGCACCATGGAGGTGCCCTCTTGGGTAAAGGTTAAGCGATCGGCCGGTTCCATCTCTTCCACATCGGCGCGAATGAGAGCTGTGGCTTGGCCCGGTACTGCGTTGGTAGCAACGCCGCCTTCGAAGTCGACGATGATACCATCAGTAATTTCGCCGCTGGTGATGGTGGCGTTGTAGCCGCCCTTTTCGCCATAGCATACGGGGAATTCAGCGTCGGGGGTAATGATGAAGGCCGGATCCGCTTCGTGCTTGCGGTAATACTCCACGTCCAGCAAATCGGTTTCTTCATTGCAGCCAAAGATGAAACGAATGGTATAGGGGAATTCGATCCCTTGGTCTTTCCAGAACTTCATGGCGTAGAGCATCACCATGGAAGGACCTTTGTCATCCAACACGCCGCGGCCTAAAAGATAGCCATCGCGTACTTCCATCTGGAAGGGGTCGGTATCCCAACCGGGTCCTGCAGGCACTACATCCACATGGCCAATGATGCCCAGCTGAGTATCGGTGGTTCCCTTGAAATCAGCGTAGCCGGCATAGCCTTCCATATCCTTGGTTTCAAACCCGAGGTTCTGGGCAATAGCCAGGGCCTTTTCAAGGGCTTTCTTGGGCTCGGGGCCAAAGGGTGCGCCGGGGGCTGCTTCCTCAAGGTTTTCAACGCTGGGGATAGCCACCAATTGAGCGATATCGTTTTGGATGGTCGGCCACCATTCTTCGATAAAACTATCAATCTTTTGCTCAAACTCTTTTTGATCCATGAGACATCCTTTCCTTTCGGATAGGGGCAGACTTGAGAACTCCTCTCACTGAAAGTAAAGAGTAGGGGACAACTGGGTTTCTCGAAAGTCCTCCTACTCAACCGTTTCCCATTCGTCGCTGCGCCCCAAACCAGCTTTGTTTGGGGAGCGGAAGGGCTGATTTGACCTGCAAAGAGGGAAGCGGGGCGATCTGCGCATGGGCAAGGATCCAGGAACGGATGGAGACGCGAGAGCGGACACGGCTATAGATGCGGTAAGGGCAACAGGAGCAGAGGGCTCCCCTGCGTCTGCGCCACTACCGATGAGGAATACCATTCTTGATTTGAGCCCTCGACGGGCTCCGCCTCATCGGCTATACTTCATCGGTGCGCCCGGGTGGTGGAATGGCAGACACGTCGGTCTCAAAAACCGATGCCGAGAGGCGTGTGGGTTCGACTCCCACCCCGGGCACCATGATTTTTAGAAGTCGCTCTTCGAGCGGCTTTTTCTTTTTTCGTGACTCCATGATGCGCGACTCTGCTCTGACCTGCGCCTTTCCCCGGTTACGACCTCTATGCAATGGGTACTCTCTCAGGGAAAACCGGCCAGATGTGCTATATAATAGATAGAATGCATTTTTCGAGATATGGGAGGCACACGTGCTTAAAGCGATCATCGTTGACGACGAGGCTCCTGCTCGCTCTGAGCTCAGGTACCTGTTAAATGAAGTAGGCGGCGCGGAGGTAGTGGCTGAAGCAGCCAGCGTTCGCGAGGCTATCGAGAAGCTCAAGGAATATCCCTGTGACGTTATGTTCATGGACGTCAATATGCCTGAGGCCACGGGACTGCAGCTGGCTGAAGCCTTGCAGCACTTGAAGTTCCCCCCGGCCGTAGTCTTTGTTACTGCATACTCTGAGCACGCCCTGGATGCGTTTAAAGTAAGCGCTATCGATTACTTGGTGAAGCCGGTGGAAACCGATCGTCTGGCCCAGGCCATTACGCGAGTGCGTGAGCATGTGGCGCTTCATGTGCATGCGCAGAAGTCTGAGCGTATCCCGGTGGAAAAAGGTGGCAAGAAAATCCTTATCGGTATCGACAAAATTCGTTTTGTCATGGCCCGCGATGATTATGCCTATCTTCAGACCGATACGGACCGTTATTTCTCCACGGTAAGCTTGGCGCAGTTAGAGAAGCGCCTGGATGGCCATGGGTTCTTCCGTGTGCATCGCGGCTATCTGGTCAATCTTTCCATGGTGGAAGAGATTGAGTCGGTATCGGGCGGCACCCTGTTGCTTACCCTTAACGGCGTTGAGGAAAAGATTCCGGTTTCTCGTCGCCGCGTATCGGCACTCAAGAAGGCGCTGGGTCTGTAATCATCGGACTCCCTGCCCCGCCCGAAAACAGGCAACACGGTATGAGTAATGAACGTGCTCCGTCAGTGATGGCGGGGCACGTTTTTTAATGGCCTGAATTCCCGAAACACCGTTTACGGCGGTCCTATTCACAGAACCGCCATAGCTTCGCCCCTTCGATTTCGTAGCCTATGGGGTCCTTTGCTAGAATAGCGCTAACGATTTGCGCGGGGTGTGTCATACGCCCCGCGTTTCAGGTAGTACGGGAGAGAATGCCTCAAGAGGCACGGCATCAAAGCAGCGCTTGAGTTGCTTTGAGCGTTCTTTTACCAGAAAGAAGGGGCGTATGATTACCGGGGAAATGGAGAAGCTCTACCCCTCGGCAAAAACTCTTGTGAAAGACAAGGTAGCAAGCCGCATCCACGGTTTGGATGATTCGCTGTATAACTTTTCAGAAAGCGCCCAGGAAACGGCGCGCAACTTTATGGGTTGGGCGACGCTCGCCTCTGAAGACGTCGTGGACATTGAGGCAATCAAAACCTATGCCGATCGCAAAGTGGCCGAGGGCATTGATACGGTCATCTTGGTGGGTCAAGGTGGTTCTACTCAGGCACCCATGACGCTCACTAAGTACAACAAGCAAGATAAGAACCGCGTTTCCTTTAAAACCCTCGACTCCGATTCGCCGGTTCGTTTACGGGAGACTCTGGCCACGGCCAAGTTGGAGAATACGCTCATTATCATTTCCTCCAAGAGTGGCTCTACCATCGAACCCCGCATGATTTTGCTGGCGCTTCGGGACGCCTTTGGGAAGATGAGCCCCGATGAGCCCATCGAAAAGCATCTGGTCGCTATTACCGACCCCGGATCTGATTTAGAGAAGCAAGCTCAGGAAGAAGGTTGGGATGCCATTTTCAATGGTGAGCCGACCGTCGGCGGCCGCTTCTCTGCCTTGAGTGTGTTTGGCTTGGTGCCGGCAGCGCTGGCGGGTATCAACATTTCTGCCCTGATGGCCCATGCTCGGGAAGCCGAGCGCCTTTGCTCGGAGGATGCCATCGACAACCCGGCCATTAACCTGGCGGCGTTTCTTTATGACAACTACTTAGACGGGCGCAATAAGTTTTCATTCCTCACGCCGAAGCGCGGCCGCGTATTGGGTCTGTGGATTGAACAACTAGTGGCTGAGAGTTTGGGCAAAGAAGGTCAAGGAATCCTTCCCAACATTGAAATTGACTCGCTGCTGTTGACCGAGGACCAAGGCGATCGTTCGGTCATCATGTATCAAACCAAAGCGGACCTCTGGGACGAATCGAAGAACTTCGAGATGTCCTTGGCCTATATCGACCCCAACATTCCCCGGCAGAACTATCACATTAACTCGGTTTGCGAATTGGCCGAGCATTTCGTGATGTGGGAATACGCCATTGCGATGTGCGGCTATCTCATGAAAGTGTGCCCCTTTGACCAGCCGGACGTGGCCTCTGCTAAGGCCGAGGTGCTGAACATTTTGCGTCAAGGCCAGCCGGAGCCGGATTTTGTGGAAGCGTTCATTGGGGATGTGCGCATGGGAGATGTGGAGGTGCGCCTTTCTCCCCAGTTTGCCCAGAGCAAGAATCTCTACCAGGCACTTCACGAATTGTTGGGCTCTTTGGAGCCCGGCGATTACTTCGCCCTGAACGCTTTCTTGCCCTTTACCGGCGAGGGTCGTCGCGAGGCGTTGGAGGCTATTCGTCATGGAGTGGCCGACGCCTTTGGCGCAGTATCCTGCTTGGAAGTGGGACCGCGCTACCTCCACTCCACGGGCCAGCTGCAAAAGGGCGGCCCGAACTGCGGCGTGTTTCTGATTTTGTCGGCCGATGAGTTGAAGGACGTGCCTCTGGATGCCGAAGCCGATAGCTTGGGTACCTTGGCAAAAGCTCAAGCCATGGGCGACTTGGTGACACTGGCATCCCGAGATCGGCGCGTGGTGCACTTACATCTTCCCGACAATTCCGGCGTAACCCTGCGTTGCTTGGCGTCAGTGATTGAGGCGGTAATCACCGACCTTATGGTGGAACGCGCGTTGGATGAAGAGCTTAACAGCCAAGGAGAACAGGTAAGCCTCTTTGATCCCGAGGTCGAGGCAATCGAAGCTGAGGCCGAAGTGGTACCGGAGGATGTCGATCTCTAATCAATGGCGAAATCCAACCCATCGATGAACCACGGCGAGCGCATCATAGAACCATAGAACTCTTAGGGAGGGCCTCTATCAGGCCCTCCTGTGTACCCGGAGGAAGAAACGAAGGCGGCAAGGGAGCACCTATGAAAGAAGCTCTTGATATTCATGTTGAAGGCATTGTCCAAGGAGTGGGCTTTCGCCCCTTCATTTATCGCTTGGCTAAGAAATATCTTCTCGCGGGCTGGGTGCTGAATGCGGCAGACGGGGTAACCATTCATGCTGAAGGGGAAAGTAAGCATCTCGACGAGTTTGTCATGGAGATTTCAGATAACGCCCCGGCAGCAGCCCAGGTAAAAGAGATCACCCTGAAAGAGGTTCCTCTCGAGGACTTCGATAGTTTTGAGATTCGATTCTCGGACCAGACGGAAGTAGAAAAGCCCACGCTGGTATCTCCGGATTTGGCTACCTGCGATGAGTGCTTAGCCGAGCTTTTCAACCCCAACGATCGGCGCTATCGCTATCCGTTCATTAACTGCACCAACTGTGGGCCCCGCTTCACCATCACCGACAGTCTTCCTTACGACCGGCCCCACACGTCCATGAAAGCCTTCCCGATGTGCGAGCGCTGCTCGACAGAGTATAGCGACCCCCTGGATCGACGCTTCCATGCCCAACCTGATGCCTGCTTTGAGTGCGGCCCTGCGGTGTCATTGGCTCCCAGTGCGTCGTCGGCCGAGGAGGCCATGGGTGCGGATGGCGCGCAGTGGATGTGGGGAACCACGCGCGAAACCAGCGACGAGATTTTTGCCGCCGTGGTGCAACGGCTTTTAGCGGGAGAAATCGTGGCCGTTAAAGGCCTGGGTGGCTTTCATCTGGTGTGCGATGGCAATAACGCTCAAGCGGTGGCAACCCTTCGGGAGCGCAAGCGTCGCGAAGGGAAGCCCTTTGCGGTGTTGATGGCTTCGGTGGATGATGTGCGGCAGGTGTGCCAGGTGGATGATGCCGAGCAAGCGGTTTTGCAGTCACCGGCTCGCCCCATTGTGTTGCTGCGCAAGCGCCCGGAGGCCGTGTTTGCGCCGAAGCTTGCGGACCTGCTCCCGGAGTTGGGAGTCATGCTTCCCACCACACCGGTACAGCACCTCCTCATTCACGACTTTGCGGAAGCTTGGGCGCAACGGGCGTCCGCAGATGGCGAGCTTGATGCCAACCCAGCCATGCTCGTTATGACGTCAGGGAACCTCCACGATGAGCCCATTGTTATTGACGATGAAGAAGCCTACGTGCGCCTTTCGGAAGTGGCCGATGCCATCATGGGCAACAACCGGCCTATCCTTACGCGCTTTGACGACTCGGTGGTGCGCGTTATTCGCACTGGAGACGATGCCGAAGCTATTCAGGTCATTCGCCGGGCACGCGGGTTCGCGCCGCAGCCTCTTGAGGTCGCGGCCATTGCGAAAGCCGGCGCCTCAGAGGAGCAGAATATTTTCGCAACGGGCCCTGAGCAGAAGAACACGTTTACCCTGCTGCGTGGAGCGGAAGCCTTTGTATCCCAGCATGTGGGGGATATGGAAAATGCCGATGTCTATGATGCGTGGCTTGCCGCCAAGGCGCGCTTCGAGGAGTTGTTTCACGGGAAACCCTCGGTGATTGCTTGCGATTTGCATCCGGAATACCTCACCACCAAGTGGGCCAAAACCCAGGACGTTCCGGTTATATCCGTGCAACATCATCATGCCCACATTGTTTCGGTGATGGCCGAACACGGATTGGAAGAGGCAGTCTGTGGCATTGCCTTTGATGGCACGGGCTATGGACCCGATGGCGCTATTTGGGGCGGCGAGGTGCTGCTTTCCAACCTGAGTGCCTATGAGCGATTTGCCAACTTCGCCTACGTACCCATGCCCGGGGGCGCAGCTGCTATCAAGCATCCGGCGCGCATGGCTTATGGGACGCTTTGGGCCTACGACTTGCTCGATCATCCTGGAGCCCAGCCGCTGCTCCACTATCTCGGTGAGCAAGCGCCCCTCTGTGACGCCATGATCGAACAAGGTATCAATGTACCCATGACCTCGTCGGTCGGGCGCTTGTTTGATGCCGCGTCGGCGCTGTTGGGTATTTGTCTTGAGCCGGCCTATGAAGGCGAAGGTGCCATTCTCTTAGAAGCTGCCCTGGAAGGTCGGGTTACCTCCGCCTTTGGCTTTGGTCGCGGCGAGCAGACTGCTGCCTTGGCTGATGTGGACGCCGGCGACGAGGGCAATGATGCAACTACCCTTGAAGAAGCCCCCCAAGAGGCCCGGGTTGATGAATCGGCCCCGCAAGCAGAATCCCATGAAGCCCAGTTACCCCTTGAGGCTTCCGAGCGCTATGCCATCGCGGTTACCAAAAATGTAGCAACACCCACCTCCACCGCGGAAGATACGTCCGTGCTCTTACTGGATGCCGCTCCCACGTTCCGAGCGCTGCTGGATGATGCACTGGCCGGGGTTGATGTGCCTACTATGGCGGCCCGTTTCCACCAAGCCGTGGCCGATGCCATTGTGATGAGTGCGGAGCTTGTGCGGGCAATGTATGGCATTACAACGATGGCCTTGTCCGGCGGCGTATTCATGAACCGCTATTTGATCGAGACAACCTTGGAGAAGCTGGCGGCGGCAGGATTTACCGCTGCGGTGAACCGCGACCTACCGCCAAACGATGGGTGCATTTCCTTCGGCCAAGCTGTGGTAGCATGGGCGCGAACTGACAAGGACTCTTCTTCCGAATAGAGTTCTAGAAAGGAGCTTTGCTCCATGTGTTTAGCAATTCCCGCTCGCATCGTCGAGCTTGAAGGTGAAGGCCTGGCTACGGTAGATATTTTGGGTGTCACCCGTTCTATTTCGGTGGACTTAACGCCCCAAGCTGCCGTGGATGACTATGTCTTGGTTCATGCTGGTTTCGCCATTGAAGTGGTGGACGAACAGTTCGCCCAAGAGACCATTGATCTCATTAAGCAATTCCCCGAATTGGCCGGTGAAGAGCTGGGAGCCCCCGAACCTACTGCTTCCCCGCTGTCTGCCTTAGCGGCACTGGCCGAGGATTAGGCCCATGGGCAATTTGCAGTCGGAGTTAAAGGCTTTCAAAGATCCTGTCTTGGCGCGGGGTCTGGTGGAATCCATCGAGGCCTGGGCGCCGGAACAGGCCACCCTCATGGAAGTTTGTGGTACCCACACGGTCGCCATTGCCCGCAATGGTATCCGGGATTTGATGCCCGAGGGCATTCGCTTGGCGTCGGGCCCGGGGTGCCCGGTGTGTGTTACCTCCAATCACGACATTGATAAAGTGATTGCTTTGGCGCGCATCCCCGGTGTTATCATCACAACCTTTGGCGACATGACCCGAGTACCCGGCTCTACCTCTAGCCTGTTGGCGGAACAAGCGGCCGGGGCTGATGTGCGCATTGTTTATTCGCCCTTGGACGCCCTTGCTATTGCGCAAGAAAACCCTGAGCGCGAAGTGGTGTTCGTGGGAGTGGGATTTGAAACCACAACGCCCCTCGTGGCTATGGCTATCAAGCGCGCCCGGGCGTTGGGGCTGACCAATTTCAGCGTCTATGGAGCGCACAAGAATATGCCGGGCGCGTTGGAGGTCATCATTAATGATCCGGCCCTTGAGGTAAACGCTCTCATTTTGCCTGGTCATGTAAGCACTATCATCGGCGTTGAGCCCTATCGCTTCTTGGCAGAAAAATACGGCATTCCCGGTGTGATTACCGGTTTCGAGCCAGTGGATGTTCTCCAAGGTATTGCTATGCTCATGCGCCAGCTCCATGAAGGACGGGCGGATATTGAAATTGCCTATGCACGCGGCGTTATGCCCGAGGGCAATCCCGTGGCCATGGCAGCCATTGATGAGGTATTTGAAACCTGTGCCGCTACCTGGCGGGGCTTGGGAGAAATTCCCGGGTCGGGCTATCGCATTCGTGAAGAATACGCGGACTTCGACGCCATGAAGCGCTTTGACCCTGAGGTGGAGCCGACGATTGAGCCCAAGGGGTGCCGCTGTGGTGACGTCCTGCGCGGTATCATGGCGCCTTCGGAATGCCCCTTGTTCCGCAAAGTTTGTACGCCGGAGAATCCGGTGGGGCCTTGCATGGTGTCGGGCGAAGGCAGCTGTGCCGCCTACTATCGCTACTACTAACTGATTCCATGGCGAAGGTGCAGTACCACTATTTTTACGTGCTTGAGTGTGCCGATGGATCGCTCTATACCGGCTATACCGTTGATGTGACAAAGCGAGTAGAAGTTCACAATGCAGGGCGCGGGGCAAAGTACACTCGGGCCCATCGGCCGGTTTCTCTATTGGCCTATGCCCAGTTTGAAACAAAACATGAGGCCATGCGAGCGGAGTACAAATTCAAGCAATTATCCCGGGATGAAAAGGACCAGCTCTTGGCGCTGGCTTCGCGCAGTTCCATGGAAGAAGCGCTTCAGGAGCTCATTCAGGAAACCCCGGACAAATAGGGGGTCGGCCTTGTAGTATCTAAGGTGTCCATCCCGATTCCTCAAAAAAAGAGGTTCTCAGTTCGGTAAAAACTGACATTTTTACTCGACGAAATCGTCCAACGGCTCTACCCTGAATCACGTCTCTGTACATTTATGAGGTTGCTCCGGAGAAACCCGCTTGGCCGGAGGGGATCTGGTTGCGCCGCAGGCGTCTGAGCGGTCTTCTCTGGAGTAACGCAACAGGAAGGGGTGGAGGATGGACATTTTTGCCGACGTTGCATTGCTGTCGCGTATTCAATTTGCGCTGACTGTGGCATACCACTTCATCTTCGTGCCGTTGTCCATTGGTCTCGGTTTGATTCTGGCCATTTGTGCAACGCGCGCCTACCGCAGTCGCGATCCGCGAGATGAGGCTGCGACACACTTTTGGGTGAAAATATTCACCGCAACCTTTGCCATTGGTGTGGCAACGGGTATCACGATGGAATTCTCTTTTGGCACGAACTGGGCAAACTATTCCCGCTTCGTGGGCGATATTTTCGGCGCGCCGCTGGCAGCCGAAGCGCTCTTCGCCTTCTTCTTGGAGTCCATCTTCTTGGGCGTGCTGCTGTTCGGCCGCAAAAAGGTGGGTCGTTTGGCCTATCTGGTGTCTGCGTGGTTGGTGTGGATTGGCTCCTGCCTGTCCGCGCTCTGGATTTTGATTGCCAACTCTTGGATGCAAACGCCGGCTGGTGCTGCGTTGAACGCCGAGGGCACCGAAGCCATCATCACTGACTTCCCGGCCGCGGCATTCAACCCGTCTATCTATGCGCGCTATACCCACACCGTAGATGCCCTGCTCATCATGGGTGCGTTCATTGCCATGGCCGTAGCTGCGTGGTATCTGCTGAAAGGCCGCCATACCGACTTCGCTATGAAAATCATGCGGACCGGTGCTGTGGTGGGTATCGTAACCAGCTGCATCATGATTGTCTTTGCCCATGCCTCCGCCGTGGTGGTTTGGGAAGAGCAGCCCACGAAGCTGGCCATGATGGAAGGTCAGTACGAAACGGAAGCTCCGCCGCTTTACGCCTTTGGCTGGGTCGACGAAGAATCCCAAGAGGTTATTACGCCCTTCGCCATTCCTGGTGGTACCTCCATGCTCGCTACCGGCACCTGGGATACCGAGTATCCGGGCTTGAATGATCTGGCTGAAACCGAGCAATACGGTGATCTTGACCCCGAAGCCATGCCCGTCAATTTTGTCTTCCAGAGCTATCACTTGATGGTGGCTATGTATGGCCTCATTATGCTTACGGCTATTTTGGCCATTATCTTTACCTATCATCGCGGCAAGATCCAAAAGATGCGCTGGCTCCAAAAGCTGGTATTGATTTCACCGCTCTTCCCGTTTATTGCCATTCAAACGGGCTGGATTACCGCAGAAGTAGGTCGTCAGCCCTGGGTGGTCTATCCGTCCGTTTCGGGTCCGGAGGGTGTAAGCCTGCTTACCAATGACGCGATCTCCATGTCGGTATCGGCTCCGGAGTTGTTGGTAACCTTGGCGCTGTTCCTCATTGTGTACCTGGTGCTGTTCATTGGCTGGGCGCGTGTTATCGGCCGCTTCATCAAGGAAGGCCCCGTTATGGCAGCCGAAGGCACTACCGATGGCGCCGATGGCGAAACCGACGTGGTAGCTGTAGCTACGATGGCGGACGTGCAAGACAATGGGGACGTGGAAGTGAGCCAGGTGGTAGTGGAGGATGATGCTGCCGCAGGTGCTTCTGCCAATGGGAAGGACGGTGAGTAGCCATGTTGACGCTGTCTGTCTTAGAGGTTCTCTGGTTCTTCCTGATTTTCGTTTTGATTGCCGGATATTTCATTCTTGACGGCTTTGACTTAGGGGTGGGTGTCCTGTTCCCCTTTGTGGCAAAAACCGAAGAGGAAAAGAAGATTGCCCGGCGAAGCATTGGGCCTGTGTGGGATGGCAACGAAGTGTGGTTGCTTACGGCAGGTGGTGCGTTGTTCGCGGCGTTCCCCGATGCCTATGCCACTACATTCTCGGGCTTTTACCTGGCTATTATGCTGGTGCTCTTTGGTCTCATTGTTCGTGCCGTCTCCTTTGAGTTCCGTGCCGGCGACCCCAAATGGCGTGGTCTCTGGGATGGCTGCTTCTTCGTAGGCTCTCTTCTGCCGGCGTTGTTGATGGGTGTGGCCGTGGGCAACATCTATGCCGGTATTCCCATGGATGCCAACGGCGACTACATGGGTATCCCGCTGATTGGTCTGGTAACTCCCTTCACCCTGGCCTGTGGCCTGTTGGGTTTGGCTATGTTCTTGGCGGCAGGTGCTACCTGGCTTGCCCTGAAAGCTCCGCTGGATTCGGCTCTTCGCGGTCGCGCCATGAAGCTGCGCTTGCCCTTGCAGGTAATTGCCCTTCTGCTGTTTGTGGTGGTTTCTGTCATGGGTCACTTTGCGATTGCCCCCGAAATGGATCCCAGCTTGAGCCTCTTGCGTTGGGCGTCCGCGGCCATCGTTGTTATTGCCTTGGTAGTTTCCATAGTGGTAGGCCAGCTCGGTATTGCGGCCGACCGAAAAGCCAAGGAGGCAGCAGCCGAGGCTCCTGCGGTGGTGCCGGGTGTGAACCCCACGCCGGGAAAGTTGCCGGTGGAGGTCAAATCCTTCCCCTATGATTTGGTGGCTTTTGTGACCCAAAGTGCGGCGGCGCTCTTCTTGGTGGCCCTTTTGGCCTTCTCGATGTTCCCCGTACTGGTGATGGCAACGCCGGACAGCATCGGTCCCGCTATTACTATTGCCAACGCTGCTTCTTCTGACTTATCGCTCATTTGGATGACCATCATTTTGGGCATTGGACTGCCTTTGGTACTTATCTATCATGTGGTCATTTACCGTACCTTCCGCGGTCGCGTGAAAGTTGAAGACCTCCGTCATTAAAATAGCCCATCAAGCATGACAAGGCGACGCCATGACCATGCGGTCGTGGCGTCGTTGGTTTTTGAGAGAGAATAGAGGCAAGCTCAGCAGCGCCTGTTGACGCCCAACGCCCGGAGCTCGAATCCCGTGATTGGTTTGGTGGGAAGGGTGATGGCTCGAGACGTGAGGCGGAGGCGACCTGGGACTTGGCCCTTTGCAGGGGCATTGCAGGAAGGGACTACCATGACGGACGAACAAGCACCATCGCCCATCGACACTGATACTGAATCCACGGATGAGTCAGAAACTCCTCCGGTGAGTGACTCATCAGAAAATGAGTCAGAAACTCCTCCGGTGAGTGACTCATCAGAGGAAAGCCTCACGTCGGATGAGAATGCAGTAGCTGAAGCGCCGGATGAGTCCAAAACGCCTCCGGTAAGCGACTCATCAGGTGAGTCAGAAAATGAGTCAAAAAGGGCTACGGTGGCCGACTCATCAAGCACCTATGAGCAACCGAGTGAAGAGCCCGAAGAGCACGGTTACGGCGAGCCCTTTGGTGAAGAGGCAGTTCCCAAAGGACCCAAGGGCAAAGCCATTGCAGCGTTGATCTTCGGCATCCTGTCGCTTCCCCTCTGCGTAATTCCTCCGATCGGACTAGTCTTTGGCATCGTGGCATTGATTCTGGCGTCTTCGTGCTTGAAGCGCGGACAGGAAAACAAGGCGACGGCGGGTCGGATCTGCGGCATTGTGGGCACGGTCTTCTCCACCATTCTTCTCATTGCGGTCCTGGTGGTTATGGGCCTCTATGGCGATCGCATCATGGCGCTGCTCAACGATGCGCAGGAAGAAGAAGTCGTTACTGTCGAGCGCAACAATTCAGATGATGAAGCCTCTATGGAAGAGGTGTATAGCGATAGCGAAATGGCTGCCTACAATGCGGTGGTTCAGCGCTTTGAAGCACTGAAGGCGGGCAACCCGTCGGTCGTTGCTCCTATTGCTTCAATCGCGAGCGAAGGATTCCAAAAAGCGCTGGGCTTTACCATGGAAGAATGCGGCATCGATCCGGCCCAGTACGTGCAGCTGATGGCTTCTGATCTAACCTGCGATATTGATCTTATCGTGACCAAAGATACGGAGGACACTGGTTTGGTAACGGCAAAAGTCACCATGCGCAGCGTCTTCGCGGTGCTCGACAACTACAACGCGCGCATCCAAACCCTCGACCGCACGAGTGCCACGTTGGGCATGAGTGACGAACAGGTACGGGCTCGCTTGGGTGAAGAGTTCCTTGCCGCGGTAACCGAAACCACAGAAACCGTTTCTGATAACGCGACCTTCAACATGGTCTTCCTCAATGGAACCTGGGTTATTGACCAAGACTCTTGGGACTTAGAGATGGATTATCTTTTTGGGGTTTACGACGAACCTGCTGCCTAAGCCCTTCGCGCAGGCAAGGGGTGCGGGGCTAACGAACAATACTGTAAGCTAGGCGTAAGTAGCTTCGATGGCTCCCGACATGCTCGTTTCCTAGGATAACGTCATGAGGTAACTAACAAGGAGGTACTCCATGACGGAAATCTATGTAACCCCAACAACTCAAGAACCGATGGCTGGAACACCCGCCATCCTGAGCGTACGTGCAGTGGATAAAGTCTATGGCTCGCGGGATTCGGTAACCCATGCGCTTCACAACGTAAGTTTCAACGTGGCGCCGGGAGAATTTGTGGCCATCATGGGGCCCTCGGGTTCAGGGAAAACCACGCTCTTGAATTGCATTGCCACCATCGACAAGCCCACCAGCGGTCATATCTGGGTCGGCGACAAAGACATCACCACGCTCTCGAAGCGCGCACTTGCGAAGTTCCGTCGAGATGATTTGGGATTCATCTTCCAAGACTCGAATCTCCTGGATACACTCACCGGCTTCGAGAACATTGCCTTAGCGCTCACCATCAAGCGGGTTACTCCGGGGGACATTCGCGGCATGGTGCAGAACATGGCCCAGGTGTTGGGGGTAGAGGGGGTGCTTGATAAATACCCCTATCAGATGTCCGGTGGCCAAAAACAGCGCATTGCCGCGGCCCGGGCCATGGTGTCAGATCCAAAGCTCATTTTGGCTGATGAACCTACGGGTGCGCTGGACTCTCGCTCAGCTGCGGTGCTCCTTGAGATGCTCGAAATGATGAACACCACTATGAACGCCACCATCATGATGGTGACCCACGACTCGTTTGCGGCGTCCTACACCAATCGCGTGCTGTTCATCAAAGACGGCGGCGTCTTCAATGAACTTCATCGCGGACAGCAAAGCCGGGAAACCTTCTTCGCCCGCATCATGGAAGTAGTGACCTTCTTAGGAGGCGAGGCAGGCCATGTTGCTTAAACTCGCCTTGCGCAATGTGCGTCGGTCGGTCAAAGACTACGCCATCTACTTCCTCACGCTTATTTTTGCGGTAGCGGTTTTTTATTCCTTCAACTCGATCGGCGAACAGCAGGTGCTGTTCGATCTGGAGTCCGAGGCTTCCGCGCGACAGTTTAGTATCACCCAAGGCGTGCTCAACTTATTCTCGTGGCTCATTACCTTTGTGCTGGCGTTTCTAGTGATCTATGCCAATCGATTCCTGATTCGCCGGAGGAAGCGGGAGTTTGGTACCTATCTGGTCTTAGGTATGACACCGCGTTCGGTAAGTCTCATTGTGCTGCTGGAAACAGCATTGGTGGGTGTGGTGGCCCTGCTGGTGGGTTTGGTAGTGGGCCTGTTGTTGTCCCAGGGGTTGTCATTCCTTACCGCCTACTTATTTGGCACGACGTTACAGCACTACCAATTTGTCTTAGCCCCCCAAGGGGTTCTCATGACGGTGGCTTGTTTCATTGGTATTTTCGCCGTAGTGGCCATCTTTAACACGATTTCGGTGAACTATTTCAAGCTCATTGATCTGCTCCATGCGGGGGATCGCAACGAGCGTGGTGGCGTGCGCAACCCGTGGGTTTGCTTGGCCGTTTTCATCCTTTCGATTTTGGTGCTCTGGCGCGCCTATAGTCTCTTGATAGAGTGCGGCATGATCATGCTGGACGACCCGCGCTTTATCAAAGCTACCGTGGCCATGCTGGTGGGAACGCTCGGGTTTTTCTGGTCGCTCGCGGGCTTTGTGATTGCGGTGATTACCCGGCTCCGCGGCGTCTATTTCCGCGGTCTCACGATGTTTACGGTGCGCCAAATTGCCTCCCGCGTTAATACGGCATTCCTTTCGCTCTGGGCTGTGTGCGTGCTGCTGTTCTTCTCCATCACGACCTTCTCTATCGGGATGGGGCTGGTGCAAATCTTTACTGAGCAGCAAGAAGAAGGGGCTCCCTATGACGCTACGTTGATTGCCCAGGTGTGGCGGGATGATCCCAGTGCTGAAGAACTGGCGGCAAACCCCTATGGGGCACGGGCGCAAGAAATGCAGAACGAAGCCCCCGAGCGTTGGGCCGATGCTGCCGGATGGCAGTGGGATATGGCAGCGAAGCTGGCGGCTGGGGCACCCGAGCTCTGGGCCCAAACCGTAGCTGCTTCCGCTCAGGTGAACTTTTACGAAGTGCCCACCCTTACCTACGGCGAACTCTACGAACGCAACGGCGTGCCGTTTGGCGGGAAGGAGTCTACGGACGCCATGGTGGAAGAGGCGAGCAAAGACGCCAATCTGGCGGTTATGAGCCTCCATGACTTCAATGCAGCGCGAGCACTGCTGGGGCTCGATCCGGTGGAGCTTGCAGACAATCAGTGCCTGTTAGACAACTCCATCACCATGGCAGAAGATCTTGCCCAATCCATGGTAGAGGCGAAGCTTACGGTGCCGATCGAGGGCTACGAATTGCAGCTTGAAGGGCCCGTAGAGACGCTTCAGATGGAAGACTCTTCCATGAAATCCACCGCGATCATCTTTGTGGTGCCGGACGGAGTGGTGGAATCACTGAAGGCCCAAGGGGTAATTCCGCGCTATAGCGTTCTTAATATCACCTATGTAGATAATGGTCAGTCGGCTGAAGCCCACGATAAAGCCCTGGCAGAAATTGTGGCCGCAAGCCAGCCGCTCTCCTTAGGGGGTTTCGAAAAAGGGTCGGCCGGGGCCGATGATCCCTATGCAAGTCTGCTCTGGCCGGTATCTTCGCTGTTAAGCCAGCACGAGCTTTTGGTCCAAGCCTCGGGTCTTCGCCTCATGATTACCTATTTGGCACTCTATATCGGCTTTGTTTTGCTCATTGCAACGGCGGCTATTTTGGCGATCCAGCAATTGTCCGAGGCGGCCGATTCGGCCCCGCGTTATCGCACCCTGGAATGCTTGGGATGTAGCGCACCGATGATTAGCCGCTCGGTTTTGGTCCAGGTACTCATCTACTTCCTGCTTCCCTTGGGGCTTGCCCTTTGCCATAGCGCCTGTGCCATCGGGGTCATGGCCGACTCGCTGTTCCGGCTGATGATGGTACCGGTGGCGGGTCCCATTGGCTTGGCGGCGCTGTTGGTCTTGGTGGTCTATGGCGGCTATCTGGTGGCGACCTACGCCGCAGCCCGCTCGGTGGCGCTGAGCGCACTCAAGGAGCAACGCGCCTCCTAACGCGCATGAGTCAGGGACCGTAGCCCTTTTTGACTCATTTCCAGCCGAGTCAGAAGCCAGCCGGTGAGTCAGATGAGTCAGGGACCGTAGCCCTTTCTGACTCATGTGAATGAGTCAGAAAGGGCTACGGTCCCTGACTCACGACTCTCTTGCGCGTTAGAAAATGAGTCAAAAAGGGCTACGGTCCCTGACTCAAAAGCCTGTTGCCCTTCGTCCTGGTTTCGCTACTATGACACTGAGTGTGAGGAGAGTTAGGTCATGGCAACCATTTACCTTGTGGAAGACGATAGCGCCCTCCGTAACGAGCTCGCTCATCTTTTGGAGCTGCAGGGCTTTACCGTGCAGGTATGCGAGCAGTTTGGAACAGCGGCGCAAACCATTGTGGATACCCAACCCGATTGTGTGGTGCTGGATCTGAGTCTTCCGGGTACTGATGGCCATAGTATTTGCCGCACCGTGCGAGAGCAAAGCGATGTTCCTATCATCATGCTGACAGCCTCGGAGCGCGAATTTGACGAGGTCATGGGCATGAACTTGGGTGCCGATGACTACCTTACCAAACCCTATAGTCCCGCGGTTTTGGTGGCCCATATCCATTCGGCCCTCCGCCGGGCGGGGCGGGGCCGCGATGTGCTGGTGCTCGTGCAAAAGGGGGTAACCCTGGATTTGGGTGCCGGTACGGTAAGCTATCAGCAAAAGACGGCGGAACTCACCCGCAATGAACTGCGGATCCTCCATCTGCTCATGCGCAATCCGGGCATTGTGATAAGTCGCAAAGAAATCATGTGTGACCTGTGGAACTCCGATGCCTTCATTGACGACAACACGCTGACGGTCAACGTGAATCGACTGCGGCGCAAGCTCGAAAGCCTGGGAGTGCCTGAGGACTTCCTCACCACTCGTCGCGGGTTAGGCTATGTCCTATGATCGATCGAAAGTCCGGGGTCCCGGCTCTGTCCGGCAATGGCCAACACGCTGCTGTGCCACCGGCGCCCGGGGCTGCCGTTAGAAAAACTCCCGGGGCGGCAATGGAGCAGCTCGAGCCATTTCGCCTGAAGGACTACCTCAAAAGCAACAGCCTCATAGTGGGCCTCGTCACTCTCGGCTGTGTGTTGCTCGCGGCTATGGAGGCGGTACTCGGTATATCCCTGGCGGGTTGTGTGCTTACTTTAGGTCTGGTGCTGACTATAGCCCTGATCAGCTTTCTCTATGACTATCTGCGTAAACGGGCCTACTACGACGAACTCGCCCAGGTGGGCAATGCGGTCACCCAGTCCAGCTTGATGGCGGCCTTAAGTCACAGCCCCCGCTTTGTCGAAGGGGAGCGCACCCAGGAAGCTTTAGAACGGGCAGTACATCTTGCCAATGACGAATTGCAGACGGCCAGGGTGGATGCATCGGACTACCGCCAATACGTAGAGCTTTGGGTTCATGAGGCGAAAACGCCGGTGGCAGCGCTGCGGCTGATGGTGAATGGCCTTCATGGGGAAGAGGCCCAAAAGCTCTCGGTGGAGATTGAGCGGGTGGAATCTCTGGTGGAACAAGCGCTCTACTATGCCCGCTCTACTTCTCTGGCCGGCGATTACCGCATCCGCCAGGTGTCCTTGCCCCAAGCCTGCCGGGAGGCCTGCAAAAAGAATATGCACCTGCTGCTCGAACATGATGTGGTGCCGGTGTTTGATCTCGACGAAGACGTGACGGTGGCCGCCGATGAAATGTGGCTCATTTTCATCTTGGGACAAATCATCGCCAACGCGGCCAAGTATGGCGCCTCTACGGTGACCTTCACCTCTTGGGAAGAAGAGCCCGACACCCCACGGGCCCATTGTGTATTGCAAATCGCCGACGATGGGCGCGGTATTCCTGCCACCGATATTCACCGGGTCTTTGAGCGGGGCTACACCGGCGAAAATGGCCACGCCCAAGGACGAGCAACGGGCATGGGACTCTATTTAGTGGCCGAGCTTTGCCAGCGCATGGGACTTGGTGTGGGGTTAGGAAGCGAAGAAGGCCAGGGCACGCGCGTGTGTTTGAGCTTTCCCCACGACCGGCGTCGGGCCGACCTGGAATCCGTCTATCGTCAGGCCTAAACACTGTACGTTTTTGTAACGCGCTCCCGAGCTTCGCAGGAAGTTCCTCTAGGCGGGGCCTAAACCTGCTATGGTGGTTAAATCTACCTTGGTGATACCCGTATTTAAGGAGGAAGCATTCATGCGTCCCATGCCCTCGTGCCCCTTAGACCCGCGCATTAAGCGCGTTTGGCGAATCAATGATGCTCTGTGGCTGACGGTGGTGTGGCTTTGCTGCGCATTGCCTTTCTTCTTCATTGGTCTAGCGTCCGACGAAGGTTGGGCCTGCCTTGTGTCCCTGGGCTTTACCGTGGCCTACATCCTTTTGATGGTGCTGTGCCTCGGCATTTTGCCTCCCATTCGCTATGCCCGCTGGCGCTATGAATTGAGCGATGATTTTTTGGATATCTCCCGGGGCATTTTCTGGCGCAAGCGGTTTGTGATTCCTTTTATCCGCGTGCAAAACACTGATACCCGTCAAGGGCCCATCTTGCGTGCCTTTGGGCTTTCGAGCGTGACGGTGTCGACAGCCGCGGGGTCCCATGAAATCCCGGGTCTTGACGCCCAGCAGGCTGAAATCCTTCGCGATCGTGCGGCTGAGCTGGCCCGTTTGGCGCGAGAGGACGTGTAATGGATCCGGCAAACGTCCAGCGCTATCGCGTGCATCACAGCTATATCTGGCTCGGCGGTGCGAAAGTGGGCATCATTGTGCTCATGGCGGTGGTGGTCTCCAATTTGTCTGCACTGCCGGAGCTCCTTCCGCTTTTGATGGGAGCATCTGGTGCAGGGTCTCGGGCTGCCGTTGGCGGAATGACGGTCCTTTTGCTCATGGGGCTGTTCGCGCTTATTGGCGTGGTGTTGCTCTTTGGTCTGTCTTTTGGCGGCCGGGCTTGGGGGTGGAAGCATCTCTGGTATGAGCTTGGGCCCTCGGAGTTTAGTTTGTATTCGGGCATATTCAACAAGAAGCGTGTTCATGTGCCCTATAGCCGCGTGCAATCCATTGACCAGCGGGCCTCCCTCATCCAACGACTCATGGGAGTCTGCATGGTGTCCATTGATACGGCTGGTGGCGCTAGCAATAAAGCCATTGTGGTGCCTTATGTGACTCGTGGTCAGGCAGAGCAATTACGGGCGCAGTTGTTTGCGCGCAAGCAGCTGGCTCTGATTGAGGCGCGAAGCGACGTCAACCCCACGGTGTTGGCGGCTGCTCGGGCGGCTATTTTCCAGGCCGATCAGGGAGTGGCCGCGGCTCAAGCGGGCGCGGGGATGCCAGGTGTGGCTCCGGGCGCAGTGCCTACTGCAGGCGGGGCGCCCTATGCGGGCGGTGTGGCGGGTGCGACTCCGACCGCGATGCCAGGCGCGGTCCCGGGTGCAATCATGCCCCAAGCGGCATCGACTCCGGGGGCGGTGCCCGGTGTAGTCCTGGGTGCTGCGGCGGCTGCCATGCCGACGGCGAACCTTGACGCCGGCAACCTCTTGGATCTCCCTGATGACTTGATGCAAGAAGTGGGGGATCTGTTTGGTGGTGCGGTGTATCAAACCGGCACGGTCACCTACGAGTATGGTCTCACGAACAAAGAATTGATACTGACCGGTCTTTCGAATGGTACGGCATTGGTGGTGCTGCTGTTTACGCTTATTGCAGCGTTGGCTCAAGGCAGTTCTGTGCTTTTGGAGTGGATCCCGGGGCTTGATACTGCTGTGGCCTCGGCAGCCACTTCGGTGGTGTCCGGACCCTCTTGGTTCTCGGTGCTGGGCATTATGGCTGTGGGCCTCATTGGGATTGGCCTCGTGCTATGGCTGCTCTCGGCGCTGGGCACTTGTGTGTCCTATGGCGGGTTCCGGGCGCGGCGCCGAGATGATCGTATTGAGGTGGAGCGGGGCCTGCTCAGCCGACAGTTCCAGGGTGTGAGTGTGGATCGCGTGCAGTCGGTGGTCATCAAGCAAAGTTTTATCCGGCGGGTCATGGGCTATTGCGAACTGACCTTAGGCAAAATTGATGCAGCTAGTGATTCCAACGACACGGATTCGGCCAAGCTTGCTCAAGGAGGCTTGGTGATTCATCCCTTTGTAAAAGTGAATCGCGTGCCGGCAATTCTCGAGGGTCTGATCCCTGAGTTTGCTGACCTGCCCCAAGATTCGGTGGCGGTGGCTCCAGTGGCCTTGCGTCGGGCTATTATTCGGCGATGCCTCTGGCAAGGAGGCGGCTTTTGGCTGGCCATCTGCGTGGCGCTCTTCCAGCTGCTCTGTCTTGCCTTTGCCGCTTCGGGCGATAGGGAACTTCAAGAGCTAGCGGCTATGGCGCTACCCTTCTGCTTTATGGGCTATGGTCTTGCCTTGGTGTTGCTTGTTATTGACTTGATTGGCGCTATCCTCTGGGCGCGCGAGTCTTCCTTTGGTTGCAATCGCCGTTTTATGCAGGTGCGAAACGGCGGTTTATCCCGGGAATCTACGGCCTTCCCCCGCAATAAAATCCAGTTTGGCTATCTGCGCACAAATCCCTTGCAGGCGTTGGCCCACACCACCACCCTGACTGCCGTAACGGCAGCGGGCGTTGGGAGCACGTCAGTGCGACTCATCGATGTGCCCGTCCAAGCGGGTGAAGATTGGCTGGCCTGGCTTGAGCCTCGGGTAACGTCTCAGCAGGAACCCTTGAACGAAACCCCAAACAGTGGAGTGGCGGAGAATATCTCGGTAGTGAACGAAGTCGCTGAGAGCTCAGAAGGCAGTGTCTCAGAGTCGATCGAAGCGGCTGAGATCGCGAAACCCCCAGCCCCTCCCTGGGTCTAGTCCCGTAGTGTTTTGGCAATGAGAGTTTCCTTAGCCTTCATCCCCTCTTAGACCCAGGGTCGCTCCCGGTATCCTCTTCTGTGCAAATGGTGAAGGCTCAAGCCTGGTCTTAGGCGAAGCTGAGGGCGAGGCGTACCCTTAAGGCTTACCGTCAAAGCGAGGCTCTTAGTTCGGCTTCGCCAAGGAAACGAGAAACTATGGATACGCCATCGGCATCGCTCACAACTTCACTCGCTACCAGCCCCAGCGAGCCGCCCTCTTCCAACGGGGCACCCGCCGCAAAGCCGCGGAAGTCACGACCCCCGGTCAGGGAATATAGCTTGGGAGAAGAAATCACCAACGCTATCACTCATGGCTTGGGAGCGGGTTTAGCCATAGCTGCTTTGGTGCTATTGATTGTGCGGGCTGTCGGCGATGGGGGCGGCATTTATCTGGCATCCGCGCTGATCTACGGCATTGCGCTGTTGCTGGAATATCTCATGTCGACGCTCTACCATGCCCTGGCCATCGAAGGGGCAAAACGCGTTTTTAAAGTGCTCGATCACTGCGGCATTTATTTGCTCATTGCGGGCACCTATACGCCTTATTGCTTCATCACCTTAGCCCCGGTGGGCGGCTTTTGGTTAGGGCTGTTTGTCTGGGTTGTGGCGCTGGTGGGTTGTGCGGTGGAAGCCTTTTGGACCTTCCGACCTCGCTGGATTTCAGCGCTGCTCTATCTGGTGTTGGGCTGGTGCATTATCTGGTTCGTGCCAGTGCTGTGGGAAAGCCTTGCTCCTGTGGGGTTCTGGCTGCTGTTGGCGGGCGGCTTAAGTTATACCGTCGGCGCCCTCTTCTACATAGCCAAAAAAGTGCCATTCATGCACAGCGTTTTTCACGTCTTTGTGCTTGCCGGCAGTATCTTGCAGTTTTTCTCTATCATTTTCTTTGTGCTTTAATAGCACTACTACGGGTTTGGGATGAGAGGCCTGCACCCAGGAGCCTAACGCCTAAGGCGTGGAGCTCGCGAATAATGTCCCCGTTTGAGAAGGATCTATGGACAGCGACAAACATCACGAAGGTAATCACCACGAGGCTTCCAGCGAAGCCTCTGCTGACAGTCGGAGTTCCTCCGATAAACGCCCTGAGAAAAAGGGAGGGATCTTCGGCTTTTTAGGGCTGGGTCGTCACCAGTCACTATCCGAGGATGAGATTAAGGCTGTGGTGGCCGATAACGATGAGCTTCTTGAAGACGAGAAGCGCATGATTCACGAAATTCTTGATCTGCGCGATATGACAGTTCGTGAAATCATGAAACCCCGGGTAGACATGATGTTGGTGGAAGACGACGAAACCGTGCGCGCCGCCCTAGAGCGCATGCGGGGCACCGGCTATTCGCGGCTGCCGGTCTATCACGAAGACATGGATGACATTGTAGGCATCGTTCACTTTAAAGATCTGATGGGCCCCTTAATGGATGGCCGTGACGATGAGCCTGTTACCAAATACATGTTCCAGCCCATTTTTGTGCCGGAAACCAAAGATGTGATTCCGCTGCTTTCAGAGCTGCAGGAGCAGCGCCAGCAGATGGCCATTGTGGTGGACGAATACGGTGGCACCGATGGCCTTATTACGGTGGAAGATATTGTCGAAGAGATCGTAGGCGAGATCATTGACGAAACCGATCTTGACCGCGATTTGGTGAGTTTCATTGGGGCGAACCAGTGGCGAGCTGACGGCCGTTTTCTGGTGGAGGATGCCCAAGCCCTCGGCTGGCCTATGGAGCAATCTGACGACTACGAAACCATTGCGGGCTGGCTGATGGACAAGCTTGATGCGGTGCCGAAAACGGGAGATGAGTTTGAGTTTGACGGCTACTCATTCATGATTGAGCGCATGCGGCGCTCCCGTCTGTCCTCCATTCGCGTTACCCGTCTTGAGGATACGCGCGGCTAGGACTCCTCCCGGTTTTCCTTGTAATTCGAGGGGTTGAGAGCGGTGTCTTCGGGCGCCGCTCACCGCCTGGTTCGGCACGGCTTACGTCCGGTGCGAAAAAGTTGTGGAGAGCTCTCGTTTTGCCCTCTGACTAGCGACGATTCTACCTGCGGAAACTTTGGAATCGCCTGATGTCAAGCGTAGAAACCATGGAGCCGGTTTACCGAAACCTGTCCAATTTGGGCCGGGTTGCGGTAAAATACCAACACTTAAACGTATAGTCATCATTCGGCAGCAACCATACCTTTCAATTCAACATGCTGTCACCGTTATGCGGTAGATGTCCAGAGCATGGAAAGGGACGGCTGCTTGGTCGCTCGGCAACACATACGCCCACAGTACTCGTTCGCGAAGTTCGCGATAGTTCTTGTTATTGCGACGTTGGCCGTAGCCATTGTTGGTTCCCTCAATCTCAATTTCGCTTCTGCTGACGGCTCCACTGCTGAAGCCGATTCCTTTGGTATTGCCGAACAAAGCCAGTCCTTATCCACCGGCGAGCTCAGCCTTACCGATAGTGCTACCCAATCTTCGGAGGCCACCGTAGCTTCACTAAGCCAAACGGCGCCTCGTGATGTCTCTGCGGGCGTGGCCGAAATTCAAGCGGAAGAAGAAGCGGCGCGCATTGCTGCCGAAGAAGCCCGCATTGCGGCCGAGAAGAAGGCTGTCGAGCAAGCCGATCAGCGTCGTTCTCGCTATCTGGCCACCTATGGCTCGCTGCCCGCGGGCGATGTGGATTTCTCCATTGGTCGCGAAGCGTTCATCGAGCTGTGGACCGATCGCATCAATGATTACCTGGCTGGCTTCCCCCTGGCAGGCCATGGCTCTACCTTTGCTGAAGCCGCATGGGAGTTTGGCGTTGACCCGCGCTGGTCTCCGGCCATTTCCAACACCGAAAGCACCCGGGGTACGGTCTGCTTCAATCCCTACAATGCCTGGGGTTGGGGTTCTTCCACCTGGTCTAACTGGGACCAAGCCATTTATGCCCACGTAAAGGGCCTCTCTGAAATGTATGGCTTTACCATCAGCTACTCCTACGCACAAATCTATTGCCCCCCGAACTACGACAATTGGTATCGGGACACTTTGAACGAAATGACGAGAATCTAGTCCTCGTCTTGCTCTTCGGAGGATGTCATGAACAACGTGATCGTGGTGGGATGCGGGCGCGTGGGTTCGCAGCTCGCCAATATGCTTTCTGACAATGGCAATAACGTCTGCGTAATCGACAAACAGGCTGATGCCTTCGCTAATTTAGGGCGCAATTTCAACGGCTCCACCATCCAGGGCATGGGTTTTGACGAAGAAGTCCTCATGCGCGCCGGCATCGAGGAATGCGATGTATTGGCAGCCGTTACACACCTCGACAATGCCAACCTCATGTGTGCCGAAGTGGCCAGTCGTCTGTACGATGTGCCCCACGTTATTGCGCGGCTCTACAACCCCGATCACGAGCGCTCCTACATGCAGTTGGGCATTGACTATGTCTGTGGAACATCGCTGGTGGCAGAAGACGTGTTCTCCAAGATTGTGTCGGGCCATGGAGCCCACATTGAGACCTTCGGCGAGTTTGAAGTCCTGCGCTTTTCTCTGGATCTTTCCCACCGCGATAACAAGCGCACTATTCGCGTATCGGAGCTCGAGCGCGACCACGAATCGCGCATCATTGCCTTTGAGCGCGGCGATGGTTCGGCCTCCTCTATCCCCACACCGGATTCGGTGCTCTACCATGGCGATACGGTGATGGCCTGCGTCCATCATGATCTGATTGCCGCCTTCTCTCAGTTTATTCAGGAGTGACGCCCATGTATGTTGTTATTGCTGGTGGCGGCAAAATTGGCGCTTATCTTGCGAAGGTGTTGCTGGAAAGCAAGAACGAAGTGGCTGTCATTGAAGAGAAGCTCAGCACAGCTGATCGTTTGTCGGTGCAATTAACAGGCAGCTATCTGGTAATTCATGGCGATGGCTGCGATTCGCGCTACCAAGAAGATGCCGGTATTCGCAAGGCAGACATTTTTGTAGCCACCACGGGCCAAGATGACAGCAATCTGGTGTCCTGTGAAATTGCCCAGCGGGTGTTTAATGTGCCGCGTTGTATTGCCCGCGTGAATGATCCACGCAATCTGCGCATTTTTCGCAAAGTGGGCATTGAGTGCGTTTCTTCTACCACCCTTATTGCCAACATGATTGAAGAAGAGGCGTTGCTGGGGTCGGTTTCGGTTGTGTCTTCGCTTACCCATGGGGATGTGGCCCTTATTGAAGTAGTTATCCCGCGCATGCGCCACCACGACAATGCCTCCGGTATTCCCATTGCGTCCGTGCCCATGCCCGAGGGGTCGCTCATTGCTGCTATCGTGACGGAAAATGACGCTGAAGTTATCACGGAAAACTCGGTACTCTATCCTGGGGATAAGGCTGTCGTTGTGGCCGACAATGATTTAGTGGACGAAATTCGCGAACTGTTCCGTGACCTTTAGGATTTTGCGGGCCGCGGCGCTGGGGCGAGGTTTTAAGAGAGAACCAAGAGCGCATCTGAGAGAGCTTGAGCAAGGAGAAGGGAATCAGCAATGATCAATCGCTATACGCGCCCAGAAATGGGCCACATTTGGAGCCTGGAAAACAAGTTCGACATCTGGCGTGAGATTGAGGTGTTGGCCTGCGAAGCCCAAGCGCAGTTAGGCATGGCGGGCATTACCGTGGAAGAAGCCCAGTGGATTCGCGATCATGCGGGCTTTACAGTAGAGCGCATTGATGAGATTGAAAAAGTCACCAATCATGACGTGATTGCGTTCACTACTTGCATGGCTGAGCACATTGATGCTGATATTCCCGAAGGCCAAGAAAAGCCCAGCCGCTGGGTTCACTACGGCATGACGTCTTCGGACTTGGGAGATACCGCCCTGTCCTATCAAATTGTCCAAGCCATCGACATCATCATTGCTGATATCAAGCGTTTAGGGGAAACCTGTCGTCGCCGGGCGTTTGAGTTCCAAAACGCTCTGTGCGTGGGGCGCACCCACGGCATCCATGCTGAGCCCATGACCTTTGGCATGAAGTTTGGCAGCTGGGCCTGGGCATTAAAGCGCGCTCTTGACCGGATGGAGCAAGCCCGGGCGGTAGCCGCAACGGGTGCCATTTCTGGAGCGGTGGGCACCTATTCTTCCATCGATCCCTTTGTTGAGGAATATGTCTGTGCGCGGTTGGGACTCACTCCCGACCCGCTTTCTACCCAAGTGCTGGCCCGCGATCGCCATGCTCAGGTCATGACGGCTTTGGCGGTGTGTGCAGCCACCCTTGAGTCCATTGCGATGCAAGTGCGCTTGCTGCAGCAGTCCGATGTGATTGAGGCAGAAGAGCCCTTCACCAAGGGACAAAAGGGCTCCTCGGCCATGCCTCACAAGCGCAACCCCATCACCGCAGAGCGGGTCTGCGGGTTGGCTCGTGTGGTAAAAGCCAACGCTCAAGTGGCTCTGGATGATGTAGCGCTTTGGTACGAGCGCGACATTTCCCATTCGGGGGCTGAGCGCGTTGCATTGGCCGATAGCTTTACGGCCCTCGATTACATGTTCGCCAAGATGCAGTGGATGCTCGATGGTTTGCAAACCTATCCTGACAAGATGATTCATAACTTGGAGCGCACCCGTGGCTTGATATTTAGCTCCAAGGTGCTGTTGGCGCTGGTGGATGCCGGCCTTTCTCGCGAAGATGCCTACGTTATTGTTCAGCGCAATGCTATGAAGGTCTGGGAAGACATTCAGAACGCCGTGGCAGGCCCCACCTATCGTGAGCGCCTAGAGGCTGACGAGGAAGCCGCAGCCCTGTTAAGCGCAGAAAAGCTCGATGAGATTTTTGACCCCTGGGATTTCTTGACCCGCAAAGACGTGGTCTTCGAACGCCTGGAGTCGCTGGAGTTTTAAGCTCGCTCTAACGCAATTACGCCTCTGAAAAAGGGCATGGAAGAAGGGGACGGAAAGCCGATGCTTTCGGTCCCCTTTGCTTTGTATGCGTAGTTCGGGATGCGAACGTGCGAAGTATGGGTGCGTGCACGGGAGGCTACGAACGTGCGAAAGGGTAGGAAGCTTAGTTGGGCGACCAAACGCGCACGAGGCAATACTTTTCGCGCGAACCACCAATGGGCGTGTAATCAATATTGGTGTAGGTAACCAGGCGCTCGCAAAGGCCGGTGGAGGCTAGGTAGTCACCATAGTTAGCGGCTCCCGACTTCACATCCAAGCTGAAATATTCTTGGGCGGAAAGGTTGACGCCGCAAATAGAGGGTGAGGCCATGACCATAAACCAGCCCCCACACCAGGCGGCAGGGGCGCTGGGAGTGCGGGCAAAACGAAACCACTGCTCATCGCTATAGGCCTGGGCTGCCGCTTCATCTAAGCTACGCACCAATGAGGCCGGGGTAACCCCAAAGGAGACTTCTTCCTCTTGATTTTTGGACGCTTTGGAAGCGTTTTCTGCTGCGGCGGCCTGGGCTTCTTCATAGGCTCGCTGAGCTGCTTGGACTTCTCCCACCATGGTGGTAGCAGCCGTTGTGGTAAGCGGAGTATAGGTACCCAAATTGCGGATGCCTTTCCCCGTTTCATAGATGGCGTTAAAGCAGAAATGGAAACCAGTGGGGCCATAGCCCGCTTCAAAGGGCCGCATGGTGGACGGAAGGGCCAGCGCATCCACTACCTGGCCGGTAAGGGCCGAAAGGTAGGTAAGCTGCGTATAGGAGGAAGCGCCCTCTACCCGCGGAGAAATCACGAGGCCATCTTGAGTGGCATAAAGCGGGGTGTTCATGCGCGCAGGAGAGCTATAAATTTCTTCCACCTGATCACTGCCAAAGGCGGCGCGTTTAAGCACAGAGCGTTTGGTTTTATCGGGGCCGTTCGGATCGGGATTCATTTGCCACCAGGCAAAACCGCCACAAGCAGCAAGCGATGGCATCTCCCAGGTGCTGGTGCCCTCTTCCAAGCAGAAAGGTTCCCCAATGCTTGAGCCATCGGAAGTGGCCCCATAGACCCGCCAGAGACCATCCAAGATGTCCGCTTCGAGCCACACCATGCCGCCCGTACAGGCGCGCACATCATAGATCTCAAAGCCGTCGGCGTGGCCCACTGCTTGGGACAGCACCGTGGGGCATTGGCCGGAAGAGAGGTTAAGCAGCGCCACCTGGCACAGCGGATTTGCTTCGTCGGTGGGCTGCAGGCAGGCAGCTACCGTGTTGTCGTTGGAGAATACGAGCGTGCCGTAGGGCAGCTCTTTGGAGAGCACGAGGCCAATGGCGTTGGTGGCGTCATCGAGGCGGGTGAAATCCGTTGAGACCGCAACGGCCTCTTCGGGAACAGACAAGGCACTCACTCCGCCCTCGGCGGAAGCGCGGCTACGATAGAACCCATAGCCACCGGCCCCTAAAGCGGCCACTGCAGCCACGCCAGCAGCGCCGGCAATAAAGCCGCGACGGGTAACGGTGAGGGAGCGTCCGCCTGGGAGCGTCACCTTCTTTCCTTCCGAAGAAGCACTGTGAGTGCGCATGCGCGGGGTGGGAGCACCTGAGGTGCCCGCAATCTTGGATTTAAGGGAAGGCATTCCGCTCGAGGTTGACCGGCCTGGAGCCGCTGTCGAGCTTGCACGGTGGCGCCCTTGCCCTGTTTGGGGCCGGGGGCGGGATGGACGCGGTGAGCTCGTTCCTTGAGAGGGAGCGCTATTTGTTCGACGTTTAGGCATGGGCGTATTGTGTCATTTCACGCACAGTTGGAGGGTGGTACCTTGGCAATGGATACAATAAACCCAAATCCGACGTGCGGCGGAAACTTCACCATGGTTTCGGCCGGCGTTCGTTCTGGCCCCAACGGTCAATAGGAAACTGCAAGGAGCTGTCATTATGAGCAACGAAACCCGGCGCATCTTGCTGGTAGAAGACGAAAAAGCTATCCGCGATGCGGTTACCGCCTATTTAGAGCGTGAAAATTATTGGGTAACGGCTGTCGGCGACGGCCAAGAAGCCCTGGATGAATTCCAAAAACATCACTTTGACCTAGTAATTCTTGACCTTATGTTGCCGCGTGTTCCCGGTGAGCGTGTTTGTCGTGTCATTCGCGATACCTCTGATGTGCCCATCATTATGCTTACGGCTAAAGGTGAGGTTGAGGATCGCATTATCGGTCTTGAGTTGGGCGCCGACGACTATTTGGTGAAGCCCTTTAGCCCCCGCGAGCTGGTTGCCCGTGCTCGGGCGTTGCTGCGCCGTGTGCACGCCGACTCTGAGCCTCAGCGCGAGGTGCTGGAGTTTGGTGAGCTCACCATCGATGTTTCCGGTCATAAGGTCTTGGTGTCCGGAGAGGAAATTGATCTTACGGCTAGTGAGTTTAAGCTGCTCACCACGCTTTCTCGTTATCCGGGACGGGTTTACTCTCGTATGGAGCTGGTGGAAAAAGTGCTGGGCTACGACTTCGAGGGCTATGAGCGCACCATTGACTCCCATGTGAAAAACCTGCGTGCCAAGATTGGAGACAACCCGCGTAACCCGAAGTGGCTCCATACGGTTCATGGTGTCGGTTACCGCTTCGAAGATCCTTCGAAGTCCGGGCAGTAAGCCCCGACCCGAACGCTCCTAACACACTATGGGTTTATCCTCCCAGGATTCGCACCCCACGCCCGCTTTGACGGCAGCTAAGCCGGAGAAGCGTCCTGTGCGCTGGTCAAGTTTGAGCTACACCACCCGCGTAACCCTGTCCTTCGCCTTGATTGCGGCCATGACTGCTTTGGTAGCCATTGGCGTGGTTTCCTTTGTGTGGGAACAGCATTTCCAAACCTACACTACGGACAACATGCGCACGCTGGCTACCACTACCGCGGATCGTATTGCTATCAACTACAAGCGTACGGGCAATCTGTGGAACCCTGAAACGACCCGTCCTGCGGTGCAGGCTACGGAGCTCAATTCGGGCGTGGCTATTCGGGTGACCGACGACATTAATGGCGGCACCCCCTACGATTCTTCTATTGCCATCATCGAAGACACCGATGGCGTTCTGCGCTCGTTTGAACCGCCGGATCCGTCTCAGGTGGCCATCGCACCCATTATGGTAGATGGCGAGGTCATTGGCCAGGTGCGTCTGTGGGTCTATGGCTCAGACACATTGATGCGTCAACCCGACCAAGAATTTCGCGATAATTCCTATCAAGCTATGGTGTTTGCTGCCCTCGTAGCTATTGTGTTGGCGTCGTGCCTTGGCTTTTTATTTGCGCGCAATTTGGTGGCGCCTATTCAGCGTATGACCACTACTGCCCGGGCTATCAAAGAGGGCGACCTGTCGGCTCGTACCGATCTTCATGGCGAAGACGAGATTGCTCGTTTGGGTGAGACCTTTGACGCCATGGCTGAGTCCGTGGAAAAAGACCGCGAGTTAGAGCGTCGCTTGACTACCGACGTCGCCCACGAACTGCGCACCCCGCTGATGGCCATTCAGGCAACGGTGGAGGCGATGGTGGACGGGGTCTATGCGGCTGACGAGGAACGCTTAGTGACGGTGAACTCCGAAGTACAGCGGTTAAGCCGCCTGGTGGATGCCCTGCTTAAGCTGTCGCGTTTGGAGAATCGCGCGAATCCTATGAAGGAAGAGTTGGTCAATGTTGGCGAAGTGGTTGAGGGCATCATCAATACCCACGAGATGTTTGTGGCTGATTCGGGCCTGACCCTTACCTACGAAGCTGAACCCGACGTCCTGGTTATTGGTGATCCGGACATGATTCGCCAAGCTACGGCAAACCTGGTTTCGAATGCCGTGCGCTACACCCCGGAAGGGGGCTCCATCACCGTGCGCGTTTTCAAGGGCGACATTATGGCTTCCATTGCGGTGGAAGATACGGGTATCGGCCTTACGCGCGAAGAAGCCAAGATGGTGTTCTCCCGGTTCTGGCGTGCCGACGCCGGCCGCACGCGAGAAAGCGGCGGTTTGGGTGTAGGCCTTGCGGTGGTAAAAG
>CAJUNI010000002.1:0-60780 GCA_910587945.1 uncultured Parvibacter sp. | reverse complement strand
TTCATATTCCTTTGGTTGATGGCGATCGTAATCGCGGCCAAGAGAAGGCCACCTCTAAGCGCAATCAGAATGCAAAGCGCAGTGCAGCAAAAGCCCCGGCTAAAAAGTCACGCCGCTAAGGATTGCGGTTGCTGGGGCGCGTCCACGCCAAACCCCTGCGCCTTATAGTACCAGCGTCTTTTCGGGACGCGTCCACGCCAAACCTCGCGCTATTGTAGAAGGAATCCTGCCTTGGCCGGGGAGTTCTGCCATAATGGGCAACATGCTTTGCGTACCTATTGGGGAAGAGAGAAGGGTCAATCAGTGACAACGTTGGATATCACGCCTGACGCACAAGGAAAAGTTCGCGATTTGTACGACCTCGGGGATAAACTCCTGCTGGTGGCGACGGATCGTATTTCAGCTTTCGACTATATTCTGGAAGATGAGATTCCCTACAAGGGCAAAGTGTTAACCCAGCTTTCAAAGTTCTGGTTTGACCTGTTGGGGGATACCGTTGAGAATCATCTGATTTCAACGGACGTGGCTGACCTGCCCGAAGAATTTGCGCCCTATGCAGACTGGCTGGATGGTCGGTTTATGCTGGTCAAGAAAGCAGATATGTTCCCGGTGGAATGCATTGTTCGTGGCTATCTGGCCGGAAGCGGGCTCAAGGAATATCGCGCCGAGGGTACGGTTTGCGGCATTGAGTTGCCTGAGGGTTTGGATAATTCTTCTCAACTTCCGGAGCCGCTGTTTACCCCTTCCACCAAGGCTGAAATTGGCGACCATGACGAAAACATCAGCTTCGAGCGCTGCGCCGAGCTTATTGGTGAAGCCGACGCTCAAGCCCTGCGTGATCTGGCTATTGCGGTCTATCAGAAGGCAGCAGATCATGCCGCCGAGCATGGCGTTATCATTGCCGACACCAAGTTTGAGTTCGGGGTCATTGAAGACCCGGAGACTCATGAGCGCCGCATCATTTTGGCTGATGAGGTACTCACTCCCGACAGCTCGCGCTTCTGGCCCGGGGATGTCTATGAGCCGGGCAAAGACCAACCGAGCTTTGACAAGCAGTTTGTACGGGATTGGCTCACGGCTCACTGGGACAAACAGGGTCAACCGCCCCGGCTTCCCCAAGACATCATTGAGAAGACGAGCCAAAAATACATTCAGGCCTATGAGACTATCACGGGCCAACCCTTTGAGGCCTAAGGGGTAGAAGGCATTAAGTTATGGTAGGGTAGCCTCTGCATTTTTCGAACCCATAGGCAGTGGCTGGAGATACGAGGGTATGTATGACGCAACGTAATCCGATGAATGAGCGCTATACCGGCGATGGCCCCAGTGGCGCTACGCGTAAAAGTGCTGCTTCGGCAAAACCTAAGACTAAGGCAGCTTCTTCGGTAACCATTACATCGGCAACAAAATCGCCGAAGGAAAAGAAGCTTATCGAAAAGCAAAAGCGCAAAGAAGCTCAAGAGCGCCAGCGTGAGCTTGATCGTAAGTACTACAACCCCACGACCGAGCGCTATAAGAAACTCAAGCGTCTGTGGTGGGTGCTCATTGGCGGCGCCATTTTGTGCACCATCGTTTCCTTTGTGTGCCAACAGATCCTTGATCCGGCCATCTGTATGGTTATCCTGGTCGGCGCCTATGCCTGCATCATTGCTGCGTTCTATATTGACTTCTCAAAGATCCGCAAAGAACGGACGCGTTACCAGCAAGAAATGGTGAAGCTGGAAGAAAAAGAGAAGAAGGAAAAGCGTGCGGCTGCCCAAGCGGCGCGACAGCAGCAGGCTCACAAAAAGGGCTCAGGCAAGAACGCAAGCCGCAATCCCAAAACTCAGCAGGCCGCTGCTGAGGCCCGCGAGGCTCAAGAGGCGGAAGAGGCCCAGTCCAAAAAAGAAGGGGCCGAAGAGGCACCCGTTAAGCGTGGATTATTTGGCAGTGGCTTCCGGTTGAGCAACCGCGAAAAAATGAAGGCTGCCAAGGAGCAGGCGAAAGAAGCCCAGGCCAAGGCCCAGGCTGAGCAGGTGACCACAGAGGCTGACCCGAGCGCGGCAGAGGAGTCGACCGCGGCCGAAGGGGATGCTCAAAGCAAGTAGGTCACAAGAAGACTGGTCTTCGTCGTCAGGGCGCGTCGAAGCATCCTTACATAAAGCGAATAATCAAGGCTAGAGTTCACAGAGCTCTAGCCTTTCTTTTTTGACTGAAACCTACGAGGCGGTCTACCGCTGGGGATGCTCTGAGGCGCCCGCGCCTGTCGAGGACCCGTACATGTCGGGGTGTACCACTCGGACCCGCTTGGATCGCCCTTCGAGCGGCAGAATAACGTAGCTTTTGTGACCGTTTAAGGTTCACCTCCGGCGCACTCTAACGGTGTTCAAAAGTGTCCTAAAATAAGTACACTATAGATTGCACAGGGATAATTAGGACTATCTGCGGTACTTTATAGGGCTCCTAGAGAAGGGGCGGTTCAAAAGGAATAATGAGAACATTCGTTCCCCTTTTGCTGCTGTTGAACTCTGAGGGAAAAGCTCAGAAAAACCCGAGGATAAGACCGCTTTTAGACCGTCTTTTCCCGTAGTTTTCCTGCAGATATCCAAGTAAACGGCTCATCATTGCCGTAAATGGCATCAATTTTTTTACCGTAATGTGGAGACAACGTGCAAAAAGGCCCTTTAACTGGCAAAACTTCTAAATCCTTGAGTGGAAATCGTATTCATAACATAACGAAAACGTTATAATTATTGAACTTGTACAAACAGTCTGACGCTTTATTCTCAACTGAGATTAAGGATACGCCATGAAGCACCACATATCTGACCAACGTCAAACCGCAAACGCGAGCGAAGAGCAGCGCTTTGATGAGCGCGCTTTTGATGCGTTTGGCCCGCTTGACCAAGGCCCCTCTACCGAGGGTCGTACCGTCATTGCGAACACCGCGCCCCTGACGCTTCCCCTGTGGAAGAAATTCATCGCGGTGGTGATCTCCATCCTGATGGTTACCACCCTGTGGGATTCGCGGGCCATTGCCTTCGCTGCTCCGGGCAACACCCCGGCCGTTGATCCTGCCGCCACGGCAGACACTGCGGCCGATGGCACCCAGGACGCCGAAGATGCAACCACCGAAGAGGCGGCCGATGACGCAACCCCCGAAGAGGGCGAAGAGGAACAAGCCGATCCCAAAGATCCGGCTACCTACCTGCCCGAAGATTTGGTCGAGGTTGATTCCGTTATTCCGACTCCCAGCGATGAGCGCGTAGCTTCTGCCACCGAAGCCGACAGCAATCTGCGCAGTGAGGCCAACGATACCGAAACCGAGAAGGCAGCAGATCTGCTTGCTCAGCGTTTTGCCTATGGACTGGAGGTCAGTGGTGCCCTCCAAGCTTCCGATGGCGTGTACCAGCTGGGCGAAAACTCCTTGAACCTCACCCCGAGCTTTGGCAATCTGACCGCGCTTCTGGAAGGCGGCTACTTGGGTGGCGCCGAAGGCAATGACGCCGTGGCCCTAACCTACAGCGCTCCGTTTGTCTATCAAGACGAATTTGGCTTCTACCATCAGACCTTTGACGAAGAAGAATGGAAGGCCCAGGGTGGCGAAGAGGCTTCCCTGCGCGTGGTCCTTTCGGCTACCTCGCTGCCTGAGGGTTGGTCTGTTTGGACTCAGCATGACGGACGCTATCACGAGCGTACTTTGGACGAATTGAAGGCCGGCCTTTCGGGGACGGTCTTGTTGCGTTATGACGGGGCGTTAAACGACAAGGGTGAAGTGACTGCTGCCACCCGTGGTCGCTTCGACGCAGCGGCGGAACTGCCCAGCCTCAAGGCTTCTATCTGGGGAAACATCCCTGAGTCCCAGCGCTTGTCGGTCTATGGCGGCTATCATGTGGCCAGCTATACCGCCCCGCGGGATGCCGAGAACAACAACGAGCCTCTGGCCCTAGACGTGGCGGCGTTGGCAGAAAACAATCAGGCTGCCTTCGTTACGCTCTCCACGGCAGAGCCTGAGGTGGCTCTCACCACGGAACTCAAGGCCTTAGAGCCTAAGGCCATGACCGACGGTCAAGCCTGGGCAGTCTATACGCTCACGGTGCGCTCTGCGAAAAACGCCTATGACCTCAAATCCGTGACGCTGAACCTCACGGATTTGGCTGATGAGCAAGGTCTGCAGACCTTCACCGGTCGCAACATCGTGGCCTTTGATGCCACCACCTTAAGCGATGAAGCCCTGGCAGCCTTTGACCCGGCTAACCGGGGTGCGCTCACTCAGCTCAATGTGGTGCCGGGCAGCGTTCGCGTGAATGGTGCCGACAAGGCCGTCGTGACCATTCCGCTTTCCGATGGCACGAGCACCACCAAGGCGCTTGAGGCCGTTACCCAAGATGTGAACCAGGCCGAAACGGCTCGCACGTTCTACCTGGCTGTTCCCTATAACCAGGAGAATCTCATCCCCGCCGGCGAAGGCTTCCAAACCTATGAGCCGCAAACCCTGGAGATGACCTTGACTGCAGCCCTGAACGGGGCATTGGTTCAGGAAGAAGCCGTGACCAATGACGTGGCTGCCGCCGACACCCGCAAGGATGAAGACGCCAGCTATAGCATTGCACTCGCACCCCAGACGGTGACCTTTGCGGTGCCGATGGACGAAGAAGAGGAAACCGAGGAGCCGGAACCCACTGAGAATTCTGTGCCCGGCGAAACCACGGTGGAGAACTTGACGCCGGCCGATGATGAGACGGAAGAAGAGACCGCCACCTCAACGGTGGACCAAGAGGATCCGGCCTTCATCGAAGCCAGCCAGAAACTCTACCTGTCCATGATGAGCTCCATGCCCGCCTTCCGGGCAACGGGCCTGGTCAACACCAGCTTCCCGCTTTCGGAAGACCACTTCAATCCCAACATTCCTTATCCGGGTTTGACCAACGAAATTGCAGCGGACACCTACCTGGTATCCGACACCGAAACCCCGCGCTTGTCCTTCAACTTGATCTTCGCGCGTAGTGACGGTTACTTGGGTGGCGTGAACTTGGATCCCGATAACTATGACGAAGCTTTCGGCCTCTTCAAGTTTGCTACCTATATTGACGCACAGCTTCCCTATTTCTATCCCAATGACCAGGGCGGTCTGTCTCAGACCTACCAGTACGATGTCTGGAAAGCCAATGGTCAGGGCTATGACGTGGCGGGTTCTCCCTACTTCGCCATTGCCATGGACTCTTCCATCTTGGACTACTGGGAAGTTTATTTGCTGTCCAACGCTATCCCTGAGGACAAGGACACCAAGTTCTTTACCGAGTCTCGCTCGGTCCAATTAGACCAATATATTGTGGGCAATCCGGGCCACGACATTCATAACATCGCTGATACGGGCATCGACTTCTCCAACGGCTATAGCGGCCGTTTACGCTTTGTTTGGAAGGGTGCTCAAGACGGCGCTGATGGCGGCTATTCCTACCGCATGGTGGTTTCCCAATATGCCGCGTTAGCTCCCACCTTTGACATCAAGATGCTGGGCGACATCCCCGAGAATGCGGGTGGCGACGTTATGATCGGCGGCGGTGCCTACGTCTATACCGACGGTACTGGTAAAGCCGTGCGTCACTACAACACCCAGCCGGGCACGGCACTCATTGCGCCCATGGGTGAGCCGGGCAAGGGTTCGCGCCGCAAGATTACGCTGCTCAAGACCAACCTGCGTTGGAACAGCTACTACCAAGCGATCTCTAATAATGTGTACTACGATCGTTATAACTACATGGTCTATAAAGTAAGTACGAAGAATGAATCGCCGTCCACGTCTACGGCCGACATCGACTACGTGGAATATCAGCTTCGTGCGACGAACCCCACCTCTAACGGTGGCCGCGGCATTATTAATCCTGACTTGATGGCTCATTATTTAATGAGCGATGGTAGCTCGACGCCGGTTGACTGGAGCACGGGCGAACAAGGCACACCGCCCGAGGGTGTAGATAAGTATGTAGGCCGCATCAACGAAGGTGGCGTCATTATCTTGAACACCGATGGGTGGGATCAGCAGGATTATGACGACTTGGACATGGATGACTTTACGAATCTCTATGAGATCATGAATCGCCATCGGGGTGAAGACGAGCAGTTTGCTGATAACGAAGAAGCCCAAAAAGAATTCATCGGCTATACCACCCGTGGTCAAACGGGCATGATCGTATTCGAATCTGAATACGACAAGGACGATACCTTCATGCATGACGAGGAAACCACGTTCTTGATGGCCATTCCTTATACCACGAACCTCGAACAAACTACCTATAACAGTGTGCGTGGTTACTGGACCGACCTTGACTGTACCTCCACCATCTTCTTTGGTCACAACGTGGGTACTTCAGGGGAGAAGTCCTGGTCCAAAACGCTGAGCCCGCGCTTGAAGGCAAAGTTTGCCGATGCGAACGCCGGGTTCTCTCAGCGCACCTGGGTACAAGATCCTGATAATGGTTCCTTGGTAGCCACGTCGTTGAAGTCCTACCTGGGCTATCGCAATACCTACGAAACCGACTCCTTTATCACCACGGGCAACATGCCGCTCTTTGGTATGGACGTGGACTCCACCACTGCTGGCCCGCGGTTGAATAGCTCAGTGCCGAACTACTTCCAGCTCAAGAACTACGAGATCGAAATTACCGATCCCGACAAAGTGTTGGAGGATTACTTCGACACGAACCCTGAGGACTTCCGCTATTCGCCGGAGCCTGCTACCCCCACCACGCCTCCCAGCTATAGCGCCGAGCGCGGCTTGGTCATGATGTTTGAGGTCTGGGATGGTCACTACACCTTAGACTCCAGTGGTAACGAAGACCGTGTTAATGGCGACCGTGTTACTCGCTGGGTCTCGGTGGATGTTCCCTACATGGATCCGGTTGAAAGCGATGGCACGAAGGTGGTCTATCGCTTTGGCGAAGGGGATGGCACCGCCAAGGCCCTTGATGAGCAGTTGCGGGAAATGGGCATTAACCCCATTCCGGGCATCACCGAATCGGGCCCGAACTTCACGGGCAATGTGCGTGTGTTCTTCACCTCTCCCATTCGCGCAAACATGACGCTGCCGGTGAAGGTGCGCATGACCGGTATCATGTTGCTCCCGAATCAAAACTACAGTACTACTAATAATATTGAGTACGGCACCCGTCGTTGGAATCATGTGAACTCCGACTTCTCTGCCAGCCGTTTCATGATTGAGGGCAAGGCCTCTACCAATTCAACAGGTACTTTTGCCACGGCGGTGAAACCCCAGCCGACTTTGGTAGCTCAGGGTTCGTCTTCTAAGAACAATGCGATCCTTGATCCCTCCTCTGAGGTGTCCACCTATCCGGCGGTCCAAGACGTTATCCTGAATCGCTCCGGTGCGGCGTGGCGCTTCCAGCTGAACAACCGTGCTCGCTCCATGATGGTGCCGGCAAGCATGACCATTGGCGATATGCCGGGCGCTTCCACTCGCGACGCGTTCACCACGTCCCATCTGACGCTTTCCAAGACGTTGGTGGAAAACAGCGAAATCGAATCCATTACCTTCACGAGCCAAATGGCTGATGCCGCTTTGGGCGCCAACAGCTATACCAATACGCTTAGCTGGGATGACATCCTGGCCACCTATGGCACTGACGAAGATGGCAATGTCTCTATTACCAGTAGCGCCTGGGGCTTCCATTACTTCGTGAATGCCACCATTAACTTCAAGTCCTTCAACTCCACCAAGGAGCTCACCGGTGTACAACCGTTATATGTAGAGGTTTATGGCACGCCGACCACCATTGATCGCTTGACTTTGAAGGCGCGCTTCCAGACGAACTACGAAAAGATCTCCACGGCGCTGCCGAATTCCTTGGGTAACTCCAACAACGCCATTGTGAATGCCCAAGCTACTATTAATTCTAAGAAGGCTCCCATCCGTCCCGTGGTTGAGGTGCAGGCCTATCGCGAAAGTGAATATCCAGGTGGCCCGAATGTGGCTTCGTCGCGTCCGAGCCTGACGAGCTCTTCCAACACCATGGCCACCTATCCGGGCTATGACTTCTCGGGTTGGCGCTTGAATTTGTCCAACAATGAAGTTAACCCCTTGGGTGCGTCTAAGATTGTGTTTGGTAGCACGCTGTCCAAAGAGCGCGATGGCGATGTGGCCTCAACGCCGCTCATTGACAAGCCTATTACCCATATCACCAATGGGCGCGAGGACTTCTTAACAAGCTCCATCGTGATTTCGAAGGGTCTGCAGAATGTGGCTGTTCTGGACGATTTGGAAATCACCTATATGAATGAAGCGGGCAAGAAGTTTGTAGTAACCATCTCCGGCACGGATCTGCGCTACTACGCCAACCAGCTGCAAGAGTCCGACATCATCGATGACAACTATGCGTTCCATCCTGGTATCAGCGTGGGTCAAGGGGATCATATTGTCATTACGCCCGAAGCCTGGAAGGGCTTAGGCAAAGATGCGGACGGTAACGCCGATACCACCGACGGTTCCTATGTGGTGGGCTTCACCCAGCACCTGCTGGACTTCAAAGAGAATATCAAGGCCGACCGCACCGCCTATATGGATGTGCGCGGTACCCTTAATAATAAAGTAAGCATCACGCCGGGCGCGATCTTCAGCACCGAGTATGCGGTGGCCTCTTGGGATACGGCCTGGGCTGACAGCGGCACCTTGAGCTTCGCGAAGGCTCCCGTGCATCCGCGCTTGGTTATGACCACCTTCCGCGAGGCGGAATACCCGGGCGATCCGACACCGCTGGTTCCGTCTACCGCCAATAGCGAGAACCCTGCCATCCATGAAGTGAATGCCTTCGTGGGCGACATGAATTCTGGCTGGCGTATGACCGTCACCAATTCGGGTACGTTCTCTATGGGTGAATCCCAGATTCACTTTGGTCATACGCTGCCCTCACTGCGGGCTGAGCGCGACAGCTTGCCTATGACAGACATGCCTCTGGAATTCAAAGACGCTAGCAACAATCGCGAGAACTATATTGTGAGCGCATTGGTGCTTTCCAAGGGCTTGCTGGATCACAGCCAGCTGGGTGATGTCACCGTGACCTACATGACGCCGGCGGGCGTGACCGGAACTCACACGGTGCCGGGCGCTGCCCTGCGCAAAGTAGCGGGCACTCCGCTGGACGACGATCCGGCAAATATTGATCCGGCAGCCGAGGGCGTAACCTTAGGACCCGACGGCCAGATTTTGATTTCTGCTACCGCTTGGGGCGGACGCGGCTTTGAGCTGAAGGATCCGGACCCGGAGGTGGATACGCCTCAGGGTACCTATAACTACCTGACCAACTTCACGATGGACCTGAGCTTCAATGGAACCGTGGGTGCCGATGCTCAAGCCTATGTGGATGTCTATGGCGAAGCGAACAATGCTCTCAATGGCGGCGCTACCAAGAATCTCACTCCGGGTGGCGTGTTTACCACGAACTACGATGAATCTACTTGGGATGTGGCCTGGGCTGATAAGGCTACGCTGAAGTCGGGCCCCTATCCGGTGCAGTTCATTCCCCATGTTCAGGCATTCAATGGCACCACGGCTCCGGATGCTGAGGCTATTGCCGCCAATCGTAAGCCGGGCGAGTACACCATCTCCTCCTTTGATTCTAATAGCTACGCCAATGCCTACTACACCTATGAGGGTTCGGGTTATCGCGTTACGTTGACGAACGAGACCATTTACAACCTCAAACGTGGTGGCACCTGGACTATCGGTGCGGTGCCGACCGAGGTACTGGAAGGTACCCTCGTCGACTTCCAAACGAAGAAGCTCATGATCAAGACCGGCACCTTTGCGGTAGGTACGGTTAATGATCTGAAGATGACCTACTATGATCTGACCGATACGTCTAAGGCTGATCTGCATACGCTGGATTTGAACTACCTCATTGAGGCAGCCAAGAACCCGGCCGGGGCAACGCTGCCTGATGGAGTTGTCTATGACGCTCAGTCCGACGCCTTCATTTTGGATGAAGCGCTGTGGGGCAGCGGCTATGTCAACAACATTACCGTGAGCTATGCAGACATTGATGAGAACATCACCAAGGCAAGCAACGCCATCATCGAATTCTGGGGTGTGACCACCAACCGTGTGCCCAATGGCATTCGCGTACACTCCACCTTCGCCACCAACGAAGTGGTTTCCAGCTGGCGTCGTACCTGGGATCGCTATGCCGACTTGCGTTCCGTTTTGGCTCCCATCAAGCCGAAGGTCCGCACGGGTTCCTATGGCGTGGGTACGTCGGCCACCGATGACGCGGCTGACTCGCGCATCTTAGGCACCGAGCCGGGTCGCGTCCAGCATGCTGCCACTCCGGGTGGTGCGGCTGATGATGGCACGGCTGCCGGCAAGACCATCGATGGTCGTACGGTTTCGGTGTTCCAGAACAACACCTTCAACGCCTTCGGCTATCCGGCCGTGCGCGACCCGTGGCCCATCGCCTATGTCAATGAAGAGAACGCGGGCTATCGTACCGTTGTTACCAACAACTCCAATTACGCCATGAAGGAAGGCGCTCGGTTGGTGATTGGTGATATTCAGCCGCGTACGGATCCCAATGCTCCGGCCATCAAAGACAACTTGGGCTATCACACCACCTACCTCACGCTGAGCGCCGACTTGCTGGATGAATCCAAGATGAAGTTGGAGAAACTCACGTTGAAGTGGATGCCGGCGGGAACCGATAAGGATCTCAAGGCCACCCAGAGCTATATCACTACTATCGACTTGGATGCGCCGGTCCACATTCCGGTCCCCACCACCAGTGCGCTGGCCAACCTCCAGAGCACGGCAACCGTTGCCGCTGCTACTGGCGTAGAAACTGCGGCAGTTACTGCTGAGGGTGGCGCCGATAATGCCGCGGGTGAAGAAGCAGGCTCCGAAGACGATGGGGAGTCTGACCTAGCAACGCCTGCGAGTGTAGAAAATGAGTCAAAAAGGGCTACGGTCGCCGACTCAGAGGTTACGCCGTTTGATAACGCGGTGTTCTTCTCGGCTCAGACCAATGGGGCTGTGGCCACTGATGATGTGGTTTACGTTGACACCACCATGCGCGCCTACTTGATGGACCCCGCCAACGGGTTCTTGCAAGACGATGGTCGCTTGGTTATCCCCAGCGAGCTCTGGTCTAACCCGGCCTTGTTCCCCGATGCTTCTTGGGCCTTGGCCAACCCGGGCGCTAATGGCAACGACCTCTACAATGTGGAACTGACCTTCGGCTATGTGGCAGCAAAGATTAGTGACAACTCCTGCTTTGTAGACCTCTTTGGCTATGGCACCGATTCGCCGGATGTTAACAAGCTCTACACCGAAGTAAATTCGGTTCATTCCCAGCTCGGTACCGACCGTCGGGTGAGCTATATCACCAAGCGCGTTACGGGCGGTCAGTGTAGCAATCACGGCTGCCCCGGCCACAATTACTATTTCCGTGGTTACAAGTCTGGTTGCGGCGGCACGCAAAACATTAGCTTGCCGGCTCAGTATGCAGACTATGAGTCTGTCTTTGAGCGCGACAACTACATCGACAACTACTACGTAATCGTGAGTGCACCCTCTCACTTCGAAGCCATCTATAAGAATGCTGCGTGGAGCAACCTGGGCAACTATGCCGAAAACGCTACCGAGCAAAGCTTCTCGAACAGTGCTGCTCACCTGCTGGGTTTGGCAGGTAAGCCTAACCCGGTGGTGAATTCCTTCGCCCTGTTTAATCGTAATGACTTGGGCGCCGGCCAGGCTACTCAAAACGATCGCGGCTTTGGCGACACGAGCGCCATCACCAATGAGGCAACCTCTTATTGGGGCGAAGACGGTGCGGCCTATCGCATTCAGCTGGATAACGGCCGTCGCGATATGTGGGATGCCGAGCTTCGCATTGGTACCACCGATCTTGAGCACGAAACGAAGCCTACCCACGCTAATACCTATTCACGCAATAACACCATTTACAACGAGTGGTCTACGAATAGCTATGGCTCGGTCACGGGCTACTGGTCACCCCATATTTCCTGCGATGCCAATTCTGGTGCTGCCATCCGCAGCCAGGCAATTCCCTCTCGCGATGATGTGGAAGCCTACGAAAATGCAGTGCAAGGATTCCAGACCAAGCAGATTTATCTGTCGGCGGACTTCCTGGACTATGCCACGGTAGCGGGCGTAACCATTAAGTACTACGAGCGTAATTCCACCACGGTCCATACCGATTACTTGGCCTACGAGGACATGGTGGATGCCTGGGGTAAGACTGCTGACGGTGCCCTTTCCATTCCCTGGGATCAGTGGGAGAAGGGCTATCTGCTCAATGCCACCATCCATATGGATCGTTACCGGGGCGCGGCTCCCAAGACTGCGTTTGTGGAGCTCTACGGCTACACCGATGACGTGAATGACCTTGAGCTCTATAGCCGTGTGATCAACAACGTTCATACGCCCGAGTGGCAATACAAATCTACGTGGAATCGCACCACGGTGCAGAATTGGTTGAACCAGTTCAACTTCAATTTGCACTATGAGAGCTATCCCATTTGCGGCTCTATTGTGTCCTACAACGACGAGGCCTATCACTTCGTTATTGGTCAGTACTACTTCAAGGGTGGTACCGACTGGCAGAGTGGCACGAAGGCCACCCTCAATGCCCGTCCCTACCCGACACTGCCGCGGGTGAAGGCCACCTCCTTCATGCGCAGCACCGAGGTTACCTCTAACACCAACATCAAGGGCGCCACCCTGAACCTGCGGGGCAACCAGAGCAGCGGCACCAACGCCAACAACTATGGCAACACGAATTCCTACTATGAGGAAGATGGCTCGGGCTATCGCTTCATGTTGTCCAACGACACCAACTTCCCCATGCGCAAGGCCCTGTTTGCCACGTCGGGTATTCCCTACGAGCGCTATCAAGATAAGTATGTAGGCTTCACCACGTCCCACATTGCTCTGTCCAAGGGCTTGCTGGATAACGTCAGTCGCTTAGAGTCCTTGACGCTCTACTATCGTTGGCACTCCGATGCAACGTCGGCCGCCGACCGCTCCATGACCTTCAGCCGCGAAGAGTTGGCTGATGCTATTGCCGCCGTGCAAGCAGGGGACAGCTCTGCCCTTACCGGCAACGCGAAGCTGTTGGCTGATGCCATGAGCTTCCAGGCTGACGGCGATCTGATTCTTGCCAGCAGCCTCTGGGCCGAAACGGTTCCCGGTGAGGCCGAGGGCGATCCGACAACTCAAGAAGAGGGCTACTTCCGCAACCTCACGCTGACCATGCGTGACTTCAAGACCACGGGCAAGACCGTGGAGACCACCCCGGCCTATGTGGAATTCTGGGGCGAAGGCACCTACCGTATCGTGGATCGTCCGGTCTCAGCTACGTTGCGCACCGATTGGCAACGGGCCTTCTGGAACACCAACAACGACAACGGTACCACCAAGGATCTGAACCGTCGCTTCACCCGCCTGAACGACCTGACGCCCTCAGGCAATCCGGCGGTTACGCGCAATGCGCCCTACACTCATACCACCTATACGACCTTGAACGTGGTGCTGCCGCCCACGCGTCCGAACATTTATATGTACTCCTACAAGCACGCCACCGGTGAAAACCAGGCCTTTGCTTCCTTGGAGAAATACGAGACGCCCATCACTGCCGGCACGAGCCAACCCCGGGCCTACTATCAAGATCACACCGTGGGTTATCGTGCGGTGGTTTCTAACTATCGAACCGATGCCGATGGCGAACAATTTGCCATGAAGCATGGCGCAAAGATTGTGCTTGGTACCATCACGCCCATCTTTGACGCTAATGCTCCGGCACTCATTGGCAACGTCGGCTTCCGCACAACGCACCTGACCCTGTCCAAGGCACTTTATGACGCCGGTCAGCGCCCGGTGGCGGGAACGAACACCAAAGAGAATGCCTTTGAGGGTGTGACCCTTACCTGGTATGTGAAGAACGATCTTGCCACGCGCAAGCAAGTGACCCACGGCACTACTACGACCACGGCCGTGATCAATGGTCAGCCCACTCACACTACTCAGATTGATGCAGACACCTTAGAGAAGTGGTTCACCACCACCTCTGCTGCGGACTTGGCAGAGATGAAGGAGTTGGGTGTTACCCGCAACGCTGCGGGCGATGTGATCATTGAGTCTAGCTACTGGTTGGGCAATGACCTCTGCGGTGTGACGCTGGATTACGGTTACTTCGAGGGTGGCGTCAAGACCGATGCGGATGCTCACATTGACTTCTTCGGTTACACCATTGACTCTCCCGATGTAAACAAGCGGGTCGAGACCTGGATGAACTGGTGCTCCAGCCATGGCTGGCTGCCGGTGGGTCAAGTGCCTTCTGGCTGCGGTGGCGGCACCAACATGCTGCGCAATTGGGACTGGTACTACGACATCGTTGAGCTGCCGGCTTGGTTCCATACCACCTATGACGTGGAAAGCTGGAACCACTTAGCCAACGGCAATGATGCCGGTACGTCCACCACTTGGGATCCCAATGCGTCGGCCTATAGCGCAAACCGCTTCGGCGAGTTGACGCGTACTCGTGACTACGGTGACCTCTTCGCCCACATGCCGGCGTCAAGCCAGCGCGTGGTGGCCAAGAGCTACTTTGGCGATAACCCGGCACCCCTGGCCAACGTGACGGAAAATGACCTCACCACGGCCTGGATGGGCTACTACGGCTCTGGCTGGCGTTTCCACTACACCAACTTCTCTAACCCCCAGGTTCAGGGAACCTATGGTGGACAAAGCGTGGATCCGGATCGCAACGTCTATGGTGCCCTGGATGCCACGGGTGCCATCGAAGACTACGAGATGTTCGATAGCTATGTGCACATTGGCACGATGCCGTCTGCTCAAGTACCGGCAGCAGAGCTGACCGATTATGCCAACGCCTATCGTACCTATGATGCGAAGGCCGTCGCTATTTCGAAGGGCTTCATGGATGCCGTTACCTGGTCGAAACTCGGCACGACCCCGGGCAATGCCATCAAGACCATCAGCTTTACGGCCCTGGTTCCCATGGCATCTGCTTCTGCTCCGACCGACCCCGATGACCCGGATGCGACTCCAGGCGTGACCATTGTGGCCGATGCCGTGGATGCAACGGGCTCGCTGAAGATCAAGTACACCTACACTCTGGATGCCATCATGGCGGCTGGCGCATTCTTCGATGCGTCCAACAACCTCATCCTTCCCTCAACTCTTTGGGATAATGGCTACTTCTTAGACTTCCGCCTGGATACCCAGCACTTCAACAAGGGTGTACGCAGCGGAGCTGACATTGATGTGATTGGCCGCACCGATGTGGTGGGCGATATCACGCTGCAGTCTGATTTCAACACCTGCTACGAAACGGCCACCTACACCAAGACCACCTACACCACCTCTACTGACCCCGATACCGGGGATGAGGTAGAAGTAGCGGAAACCACCGAGGTGCCGTTCCCCGCTGAGTGGAATCACGCCAACAATCGCTACTCCGGCATGGATCGCGAAGACTCGGCCATTCTCTGCTCTCAGGTTGACCTCATTCGTCCCGATGTCTATGCACGCACATTCCTCTATGCTGAGCGTCCGGGCGACATGTCTAGCTATATGGTTTGGGATGGCACCAACGGCTTCCCCACTAAGCAACTCGAGACCTTGATGGGTTCTGAGAATACGGGTTGGCGTTTCTATATGAACAACCCCTCGGGCTATGCCATGGATTCGGCACGCCTGGTGACGGGTCCGGTCTATTCGGAACTCGTAGATGATCTGTGGCGTGGCTTTGATACCACCCACCTCTTCATGAACTCCACGACTCTCGCGGCCGTGTTGGCAGAAAAGATTGCTGGCCACAAGACCATGGCTCCGACCAATGGTCTGTCGACCACCACGGTCACCGACGTCAACGACATGGAGACCCAGGGCAACCACATTGACCCCTCCATTAATATGACGGCGTTCAACAACTTGACCGTAGATGAGGTCAAGGAAATGCTCGCGGGCTATACCGTTGAACTCTATACCGTGAAGCGCGATGGCTCTGACGGCAACCAGACAACCAATGCCACCACCGGTGTCACCACCGCAGTGGTGCCTTCGGCTCCGACCTATGTGTTGAACTTGGCCGACTATGTGGTGGAGCAGCCGGTTTATAACGAAGATGGCTCCAAGAAGACCGACGCATCGGGCAATGAGCTCACCGAGATCGTGTTGGATATCCCCGAAAGCGCTTGGGGCTCTGAAGGTGATGACACCGATCCGGGTAACTATCTGCTCAAATCCGTGTTCCATCTGCCGGGCTTGGCCGCCAATATTCCGGCCAGCAATACGTCGGTATTTATCGATCAGTTTGGTCGTCCCACCCGTGCGGTAACCCAGCGCTTGGATGGCGTCTTTAGCACCGACTACAAGACCGAAGCCTGGAACGGCAAGACGGTCAATTCCCAGCACATCCACTCGGGTTACACCAACAACCACACCTGGACCAAGGACAGCGATTACAGCACCATGCATCCGCTGACCGCTGAGCCCTCCATCCGCACCACCTTCAACTGGACCGGTGGTAAGCACTGGAGTGGTACGGACTGGGCACGCACTAGCACCACTAATGACAAGCGCTGGACGGGCACCTCGGGCAACTGGGTGACCGGCAACTGGACCAACTCCACCACCGGCAATTGGGTGAACTCCACCACCGGCGAAAAGCATCTGGTGGTTTCACGCACCGAGCGTGGTTATGTGAATTCCAATGGTGTTTCCATTGACGTTAACTCCAATATGACCACCGAAAGCAACGCCCATGCCGTTCCCTATCGTTGGGGCGAAGGCGTTACCGACAGTGGCGATGAGCGTGAATTCGCCTGGTACGAATACACGCTGGAAAACGATACGCGTTCCACGGCTGATCAGAGTTACTTGGACCTCATTGTGGATCAGGTGTCCATTGAAACCGGTACCGATGGTCTCACCAAGAAGCCCCGCGGCTTCCTGGTGAAAGAACTGCAGATTGACGGCTATCAGCGGGTTTCGACGGCGGGCAAGAAGCCGGTCATTACGCCGGATCAGTTTGCAACGAACCCGAATATTGCTTATGAGTGGACGAACCGCGCCGGCAAGATTTCTGCAATCTGGATCTTTGGTTACAACCAGACGGTCTATCACGATTACGGAACTCACACCACGCCGGAGTCTCCGCCGATGGCCATCATCCCGCTGACCCAAGACAACTTGGAGCAGTGGTTAGGCTCTACCGATAAGGGCTACGAAGGCACGCTGTCCTTGCCGCTGGATCAGGCCAGCTTGGCCCCGTACATGACGGCCGGTTCCTCCTGGGCACCGGTGAAGACGGTCCGCTTCGTCTACGACACCATGAACGCTGAGTTGACTGTAGCCAACGGCACGGCCTTCACGGCTCGTTTGTTTGGTGACGTGGAGACTCACGGTCTGCGCACTACGGTTACGAGCGATCAGGTTACCAACCAGAACAGCTACAACAACCTGATGTCTTCCACCACGGCCTACTATCCGCTGTCTTCTTACTATGGTCACATTGAGCGCACCACCACCACGTCGGTGGCTATTAAGCGCTACGACCCCGTAAGCCAAGCGACGGCCTTCAAGGATGGCAACTTCCGTCCCGGTGGCGCTACTAGCAACTCCACCAACGAAAACGACAATCAGTCCAACGCCAATAACTCCACGGGCTATGGCGACTACCGTAACACGCCGCTTTTAAACGGCAACCGTGCTGTTGTAGAAGTGGAAAACGATGCCGACGGTACGGGCTATCTGTTTACCTATCGCAACAAGACCCTGGCTCGTTCGGACAACGCCACCATCACGATGCGCATCGACAGCGTATCCATGAAGGCCTATGAGATGCTCACCGGTTCCTATGCCGATGACGATCTGGATTCCAATGGCTTCTATACTAACCGCGGCGTGGTCCGTGGCTTCAAGACGGCGCGCCTTGATTTCGGCACCGCTCTTGCCACCATGGGTACGTTGAGCTCCTTGGATTTGGTATTCCTCCAGCCCAACGGCAAGCGCTTCACCAAGACGCTGAAGCCTGGCGACTTGGCCTTCGAGTCGAACGGTTCTTTGGTTCTGGACTTCAAAGCACTGTGGGATGGTCAGAAGGTAAACGACCCCGCCTTTGGTGCGGTCTTTGCGAACGACTCCGTTACCACGAACTACACCCAGACGCCCTATGAGCTTCTGGATTGCTATCTCTATGAAGTGCGGATCAACTACGACACCTTAGAGCCTTCTTGGCGTCCGAGCATCCACAATGTGTCCACGCCTAATGGCTACACCGACGCCAACGCTGATACCGAAGGCAAGCTCACCATGAAGGCCACCGGTAACACCGACTGGTACAACTCGGTGGGCAACATTGATAGCAACAACAATGGCTATGGCACGGGCCTGAATTGCCAGAGCCGCTATATCAGCACCTACACGTCAGGTGGTAATCGCTACTACAGCTATAACTATCCCCATGACGACATGCTCCATGCGCAGATGTTCCTGACTCAGAAGGGTGTCTATGACACGCGCATCTCGGAGAATAAGTGCGCGGCCCTTTCGGTGCCGCGTCCGGCCATGGAGATTCATTCCTACCTGCGTTTTGGTCAGCAAGACTACACCGAGCAGGTGCGCAGCGATAGTGCATGCAGCGACGGCAACCGCACTGAGGTGACGGTTCCCTACGCCAAGACCTTCACTTACTGGGCGCAAATGCGCAACCAACCGCGCTCGGGCACCCAGGCCTATTCGACCTTGGACGACAGCGATGTGCTGTTCAGCTTCCCCATTGAGTTCGAAACGAACATCCGGGGTGCTAAGGCTAACGTCACCACGGGTGGGGTTACCACGCAGGCTGTCCAGAACAACTACACCGGTTTCCATGCCATTAACTACACCATCAAGAAGCAATTGATGGATTGCTTCCCCGATGAGCGCATTGGCAAGATTCGCATCGTGGGTAAGACCCAAGCTCAGGTAAAGACCGTGGCGACGCTGAACAACGCGACGGTGGCTGCCGCTACGAGTAAGATCGTGCTGAAGCCCTACTACGAGGGTGGCGTCATTGCAGGCTTCGAGATTGAGAAACTGCCGAGCGGCGCTCTGCCTGCTGGCGTGACGGCGAAATACAAGGTAGGGGATCGCTTCCCGCTTCAGACCAATGGCGACTTCTTCTTAACGGAAAAAGAAGTCTTCGACATGGGTATTGAAGTGCCTACGTCCTTCGAGCTCTACTCCTGGAAGGATATGGCCGAGGATGCGGTCAACTATGATCAGCAGCAAGTTATTATCCAGGGCTATCAAGACTCCAAGTTTGAAACCCAGCGCATCATCACGGCCACCACTTCCGTGCACATGGACAGCTTCCGCGAGCTGCCGCTCGACCTGCCCCTGTTCCGGGTAGGCAATGGCACCACGGCCAAGAATGGTGATGTACTCAACGGCGCTGACTCCTACACCGTAACCCGCACCGATCGCTCCTTGGTGTTCATTTCCAAGATGTATTTCGATGCGGTTTCTCGTGCGGCTTATGCTGACGTTTCCAGCGGCCAGGCCATTCCCGACCTGTCCGATGAGGACGTCAATGCAACGGTCATCGACCTCATCAATAAGAACCACACCCAGTATCAACTGACCTCGGATGCAAGTCCCGATGGCGTGGACTTCTATCGCTTCGATGAGTCCATCGTGTCTGATGGCTACTTCACCATTAACTCCGATGACTTGGAGGACGTGGTAGCTGCCGGGGATGAGACCATCTATCTGGTGTCTGAAAAGACCACGGAAGTAGATGGCGTTACTACTACGACCCCGGTCTATGAAGAAGTGGAATTCACTCACTCTGACGACGAAGACCAGACGCTGCTTTATCGCAAGGTCGGCACCGAAACCTGGAACCCGGTGGGCTCTTCAGTCTTTGCCACCTTCGAAAGCGAAAAGGTCTCTGACGGCTATGTATTGGTAGATCCTGCTGACTTAGACAAGTATGTTCCGGTCTTGGCAGGCACGGGATCGAGCTCCGACCCGTCCGAAGGCATCAAGGTGGATGTGGAGCAGCTCTATGTGAAGAGCGCCACGGGTTACGACCGCGCCTTCTTAGTGCCGGCCGACTCCAGCAATCCTGATGCTGGCATTACCTACTGGGTCTCTGACTCGGTGTTGGAGAATGCCTCTGCTGCCGAAAAGGCCACGGCGAAGTGGTTGCTGCGCAACGACAACTACCTGATCGACCTTGAGTGGCGTATCTCTGATGACGAAGTCGACGAGGTCACCGGTGAGGTTATCAACAAGGCTATCCCGAAGGGTGGCGTCATTTCCGTTGAGCTCGTTAAGGCCTCGACGGACACCACCAATGCAGTGGTTCACGTGATTGTGTCTTTGGGTAAGTCTGACGAACAGGAAGAAAATGACCCGCTGGCCAACTTGATTGGCACCGATGAGGATGCGGCTCGCGCTTCCATTGCTGCCACCATGCCGGAATATCGTCTGGTGGAAGAAGCCATTGAGGAGTACAGCGAAACCGTACCGGCAGGCAAGGTTATTCGCTTTGAGTTGGGTACGCCGGAGTCTGTCCAGAATCCGGGTCCCAATGATCCGCTGACGGTGACGCCGCTTACCATCGTGGTGTCTTTGGGTGTTCGCGTTAAGGGCGAGTTCGAAGACTACGAGAAGCTGCCTTTGGCTACCGCTATTCAGCGACTCACTGAAGATAACTATGACGTGGAAGAAACCACCACGGAAGAAAGCGACATCTTCGCCAAAGACGAGATCATCCGCATTGAGGTAATCAAGCGTGCGTGGGATGAAGAAGTGGAAACCGGTGAGGTTATTGTGACCCCCGGTGGCCCGGTAGACCCGGACGATCCGGATGGTCCTCAGAACCCCGACATTGAAACCCCGGTGACGGAAACCATCCATCACAACACCACGGTACGCATTGTGGTGTCGGAAGGTCCTACCGCGCCGACCCGCGAAAAGCTCATGCTGGCCAATTTGGTAGACAAGCCCTTTGAGACGCCCATGGTGGCAGGCGAGCCTTCCATCAAGGAAGACCTTGAGGCTCAAGGCTACACCCTGGTCGTCGTGATGGCTGAAGATGACAAGGTAGCAAAGGGCTCCATCATCTCCATCGAGCGCGATGGCGAATACACCGCCCCGGACGAGGAGACCGGTCTTGCCACCGGTACCTTGAACGTGAAGGTGTCTTCGGGTCCGTCCCAGAAGAAGATTCGTGCTGATCTGTTCAATAGCTGCGTGGGCAAAGACGTAGCCACGGTAACGGAGCTTTTGACCAAGGCCGGTTACGTGGTTGATGTTGAAGTGACCAGCGAGTCGAGCGAAACCGTTCCCGAGGGCATGGTTACCTGCATTGGCATTATCGACAACGACGGCAACGTGGTCACGGGCGATGATGTTGATCTGTCACTGAAGAACGTAAAGCTTTCCGTGTCGACGGGTGCTGCTACTACCGGTGGCGACATCGATGCGCCTTCCGTTGATGATGACACGCCGACGAAGAATGAGCCCTACTTTGGGGTTTGGACGCCGCTGACGGGCACCAAGGCGGGCAACCGCTTCACCAACTACACCACCGGCTCCAACGACAGCCACCACAGCGGTCACTCCGGCTGCTGGGGCTCTTCGGGCACCGAGGGTTCGGGCACGCTGTCCATTGGCTATAAGGCCCAAGGTTCGTTCTTGGTGGACTTCCGCCAGGTTGACACCACTCCCAATCCGGGTGGTGTAGGCACGAGCGGTGGCACCGGCGCGGGCTATGTTTATGTCACGCCGAACGCACCGGAAGATACGTCTTACATGCAGCAAGGCAATTCGGGTTACTGGTGGAGCCAGTGCCGCAACTGCTACAGCTGGGATTATCACAACGCCACCATTCACTGGATGTATGGTAGCCGCGACAACAACACCACGGGCAACATCCGCTCCATCTATGATCCCACGAGCTACTCCATTGCTACCGAGTCTCAGGCGGGCAACCCCCACTACGACTCTGTGGGTTCGCTGACCTACAACACCGGCGCTAACCTGCGCTTGGTTCAGACGCTCTCCGGTGATGGTTTTGATGCCTACTACATCAAGATTAAGAAGCAAGCGCTGCCTTACTTGAACAGCGTGACAGTGAACTATGGTTCGGGCCAGGCCATGAAGGTTACGGGCCGCACCATTCGCAATGAGTACTACAAGAGCTTGAACACTGACCGCTCCGAGCTGGGTGGCGACGCCGTAGGCACTTCCGTACAGCTCGACAGCGATGGTAATTACTACTTCCGTCTGAACTTGCTGAAGATGGAAGGCGATAAGCATGTGCCGTCCTATGGCGTGCCTTCGGCTGCCAACCAGGGCGAGGCCTATCGCGACACCTACGAGATGTACACCACCGAGACCCAGGTTGATAAGGTAACGTCCATTGTTTACGACATCACCATCAACCAGGGCAACACTGACGAGAACGGCAATTCGCTGCTGCCTGACTATGGCCAGTGGATTCCGGACAACCTGACCGACAACAACAAGTGGGTCGACATCATGTCCTTCGAGGTGACCGGCCGCTTCATCAAGGCGCCGGCTAATGATGGCACCTATAACCCGGTGACGGCTACCACCACGGTGGAGATGACCGTTGGCGGTAAGTACTCCGGTAGCAACTATGCTCACCCGGCCGCCCAGCGCTATGACTCTCCGAGCCAGCGCGCTGATGGTTCTGCCGATGATTCCCGGGCGTCGTTCTCCTACACGAACTATCACCGCACCGGTGCCTGCCACAACAACCGTTGGTATCACAGCGGCTGCGGTTGGCATGGTCATCATTATCATTACTACAGCTTCGACGAGGGCAAGATGCGCCACCTGCGCACCTCGGTTACCTTCAACGTTTATGACAGCCGTAACTACCTGCGCAAGTCCATCGCCAAGAACGGTGGCTCCTTAGGTGTTCAGGGCAATGTCATCAATGGTGCAAACAATTCTGACCAGCGCGTCTATGCAGCTGATGAAGCCTACTATCTGTCCTTGTATCGTTGGCCGGCTGGCTGGGATGGCACCGGCTATACCGACGACGATTACAAGCCTTGGGGCAACTACATCACTGCTGCCGACAATCTGCAGATCTCTGACACTATGCCGGTGATTCAGCCCAATGCGACCTACGACTACTTCGGTTTCTTGGGTACGGGCTTGAAGTTCTTCAAGGGTGACATCACGCCGGTGGCTGAAGGCACCCGCGCCAACTACAACTCCAACATCTGGATGCACCTGAATCCGGTGACCAACTACGCACGCGCTGAGCGCACGAGCAACTTCAACAAGGTGTTCATCACGTTGAAGACCCAGGACTGGGCGGAGTCAACCTCCAGCTCCACAGGCTATGTACGCAACGCTGCGGGCGATCGCACCCTGCGCATTCGTGAGAACGGTACGTTCCAAGTAAATGCCGATGGTTCGGAAACGAAACTTTCGGATCAGGGCTTGGCTTGGTTGTTCACCAAGGGGCTGAACAACGAAGGCGATGCGGTTATTTGGTTCAAGCGCGAAGCGGACCATACGCCGGACTTTGCCAACTACAAGCTGTGGAATAACGCACCAGAGTATGCGGACTACAACGTAAAGACCAACTCGTTTGGTACCACCACCACGGGCAATACCGATCACCAACCGTTGATCATTGCCCTGGGCGACAACGAGTTTGTGACGAGCTACACCTTGGATCTGGGCCCCTACGGTGGCGACGCTGACGCTACTGCTGAAACCGCACGCGCCTATGACGGCGACGCTGGTACGGCCTCCAACGTTTCGGACTTCGCTCTGTTGGGTCGTCCCTACATCTATAAGGGTCAAGTCAATCCGCTCAATACCTCTCAAAACTATGTGGATGCAGCTTTGAACCGCGCAACGGTAACGCGGTCTCACTTCTATGAGCCCACCAACCAGTTGACCTCGCGCGACAAGTGCAACTACTACTCAACGAGCTACTACATCACCAACGGTACGCGCAAGGAGTTCAACTCCACCAATAGCTCTGCCTATCGTTGGGTACCCAAGGAGTCCTCAACGGATACGGCCTGGATGACGGGCTATAAGGTTACCTATGGCTTCAATACCGGCATTCAGACGGAGAACAATGGTGCCTTAACGGATAACTCCTACAACGTAACCTCGGAAACCTATCGCAGCCAGTGGCTCTATGACTACAACTCCATTGGCTACATTCCGAACTACAACAACCAGAGCTACAGCTCTTATTACAAGACCTACAACACCGACGTTAAGTACATCTATGACTACGGCAACGGTGCCGAGGATGACAACCTCACCCCGACCCGCGCCGTCTATGAAGTGCGCTTCCAGAACCGCGCCGATGGTGGCTCGACGACCAACAACCGTCGCGCTGCTCACTTGGATACGGTGACGCTGACTTCTACCTTCGACGAGAACATTCGCAACAATGCCTCTCAAGGTGTGTCTCAAGAGGCCTTCCGTCTCCAGAACCTCTATGTGCCGGCCTTCTTGGTCCATGGCAATGGATGCACGGATCACGACAAGGGCGTGTGCTTGGATTACCGGGTGACTCCCTACATCTGGAATGACGCCACGAACTCTTATGTGGAGTACACCGGTGCGCGCAAGCTGGATGCGGCCGGTGAGTACCAGGTAACCGACGATGCTGCTGCGAAACCCATCTATGTTTCCCAGGCCGGCGAATTCTATGCACCGGGTCAGGATGAATTTGTCCGGGCCGAAGCTTGCAACGACGGCATCGACAGCCATGCGTGGGATCTTGATGACGAGAGCCATCCCGTTTGCTTGGATTGCGACGGCCAGTGGTTCAACATGAAGACCATCGCGTTCTCCTATGTGGATGCCAACAAGGCCGAACAAACCAAGACAGTCACCTGGCAGCAATTGGTGGACGAGGGTCGTGTCACCGGTCCCTACAAAGTGGATGCTATGGGCGACATCGTTTACGACGCGAACCACATGCCGGTGCCGGATCGTGACGGCGATTACATCGTGGACTTCGAGAGCTACTTCCGTAATGCGGTAGAGGTAGTGGATGCCACCGACGCCGATGGCAACACCACGAAGAGCCATTATGAGAGCACCGAGGATGCCGGCAACACGGCTAATGGCATCACCTATCCGACCTACAAGGCCATTGAAGAAACCAACACCATCAAGGGTTATGGGGCAGCTAACGGATTCAAGGATCCCTATGCCCGCGCGATTGTGACGAAGTTGGTCGTCAACTTTGAGGCCACTAACGCCGATCGTCGTTACCCCGAGACCTTACTGGATTCGGGTCAACGCATTACCCGTGCTTCCGAGTACGAAAAGACCGGCGGCGCCAACAACGTGAACTACGCCTTCAAGTACGACGGCACGTTCGTGGATCGTCCGGCCGTGCTCTTTACCGATGCCACTGTGGCCTCGGCTGACTTGACGCCGAACAATAGCCTCACCCAAGACAAAGAGAATGCCGCAAATTGGGATTACGACTCCACGCCGACCTTCGGCAAAGAGTCCAACGAGTTCAAGGGCACCGACGCACGCCATCGCTTGGCCGTGTCGGTTACCTCCAAGGATCCCAACACCGAGGCTCTCTATGGCGATGTGGATGATACCGCCGCCTATCGTGTATCTCATAAGGTAGGCACCATGGAAGCCTCGATGGTGCGCGGTCGCAAGATTGCTTCTGCCATCGACTATGGCACCTACAGCGAAACCTATCAGGTGGATGACCTCGAACGTCCCATCTACAACTGCTACACCTCGACGGGTAACTATGTGGGCCAATCCCAGGTAGCAGACTGGACGCAGTGCCCCAACGGTCATGGCTCCGCATGCTCGAACCACTGCTCTAACCATGTGTTCTCGGGTACTTATGCCAAGAAGAACGAAACGGCCACCTATGGCACCCAGAAGGATACGGTCTTTGCCTATGACGCTGACGATCGGTCCATGACCAACATCTTCAGCTACGAACTGCCCAACTCCACCAACGACATTCCCGATGGTGCGCTCTATGCGGGCGACTATGTGGAATACACCCTGTATCTGGGCGCGGGCATCAATTCGCAACTGCCCCTGCAGCACACCGACGCGCGCTTCACCGTTGAGAAGGGCCAGCGTATTGTCGGTTGGGAAGTGGTGCGCGAAGACGGCAAGCCGCTCAATACGGTAGGCACCACCGAAGCGGGCGCCGATGCTTCTGAGTGGGGTCCGTCCTTGGGCGTCTATGACGATGACGGCAACCTGCTCACCGACGACACCGCTACCGTTACGGCCATGATGCTCAATGGCGCCGGCGAAGTCTCTATGGCTAACGTGCCGGAGTCCACCGACGTGACCCGCATGAGCGAGGGTCGCACCGTGGTAGCCCCGGGTGTGGGCGCTGACGATCCGGTGGTGGCGCAAGCTGCCGATGGCGAAGAGGAATACTACAACGAGAACCGTGCTTTGCTCTTCTCCGTGGGTTCTGCTCGCCAGCTCATTGCTCCGGGCGAAGGTGTGTACCTGCGCGTCATCACCCAGATGACCAACGAGTGGGAAGCGGCAGACTACAGCGACAAGGCCAACGCGATGTTCAATGGCGATGGCGACACGCCGGATACCTCGGCTCGCGAGGTACATGCGAGCTACATCACCACGGCGGCTCCGCTCCATGGCTACATTCAGTATCAGGTCGAGGGTAACGCGACCACGGACAACTATAAGAACCTCAACGACGAGGGCCTGGTTCATGCCAACACGGCTGGCGCCGATGGCAAAGTCTTGGCGGGTTCTTCCACCATTAACTACTTCCACGAGTTCAACCTGACGGCCAACCTGTCTGGTCGCCAGCAGTATGGCTCGCGCATTGCTTCTCGCGTGACCTTCTACAGCCATGGCACGGATCGCCGGGCTGAGGACATTCATGCCATCGTAAACAACCGCACTTCGCGTCTTGCCGCCGATGGCGAGACGGCGCCGAAGCGCGACAACAATGGTGTGCTTACCAATAGCTCCGGCGCTCGCCCGGGTGTGGGCACCTCTGGTTGGCTGTGGACTTCTCCGCTGAATCGCGATGACAACAAGCAGCTGGCGGCAGTACCCACCTGGCGTATGACCACCACAAGTGCTTTGGGTTGGGATACCCATCACTACAACGATCCGACCATTGCTATCAATTGGGTCGCCAATTCGCCCACCCGTGTGACCACGGCAAACCAAGACGGCAATCCGGTTCGGGTGTCGGTAGGCAACCTCAACAACCCGACGCTGCACACCAATAACATCACCGTGGCCGTTAACTTTACCAACAGCTTCGACACTGCCAACCAGGTGCCCAATGGCTTGCGGGTATTTGAGGTCTATGGTCACAACATTACCTATCCGAAGACCGCGGATGGACTCACCATTCCCGATAACACCACTTCAGGCATCACTCCTGAGCCTGGCTATAACACCATCAACGCGGATCTTGATGAGCAGGAGCTCGTAAGCCCAGGCCGCAAGAACGTGAAGATTGAGTACTATGTGCCGCTCAATGGGGCAAGCGAAGAGGATCTGGCTCAGCTGGAAGCAGCGGAGGCGGCCTTCCCTGACGGCGTCATCCGCGCAACGAAGACCGTTGCGGCTCCCGAGCCTGCTGAAGGTGAAGAGCCCGGCGAAGACACCGAGGAGCTGTTGGGCGCCTGGTTCGAAGAGGATCAAGATGCTCAAGCTCTGACCGTGTTCATGACCGGTCGCAGCCACCTGGTGGAGGGTACCGAAAGTGTCTTCAACATCAACTTGTTCCGCGAAGCCATGGCTATGCGCTGGACCTACTTCGACGTTCCGGCCACCCAAGATGGTTTGACGCCCTTCCGTCTGGACAACGTCACCTTAGATGGTGTGGGCCGCTACAACGACGTACGCACCATTGCTTCGACCGCAGACATTGCTGATTCTTGGACGGGCAATGTGTCCATGGATGTGGCCTACACTCACTATCACAACGAAGCGACGGCCCTTGACTTCCAAGGTACCCCCGAAGCTGATCGTGAAGTGGTAAACCATGGCACGTGGCTGACCAAGCAAGACAGTGGCTACTCGGTGCCGACCCAGCAGTCTCGCGCTCTTACGGTCTATCGTCGCAGCCCGCACACCCAGTTCCAGACTCAGGTGTTCCAGACCCGCGATCAGGCTCATGAGGCTTACAACGAGAATGCTATCCAGAAGAGCACCTATGTGGCCGGTGAAGTGTTCTGGTACAAGGACACGCTCAAGAACAACCTCTTGGATCGTGCTGATACCACGCACACCAACGAGAACACCGCAGGCGAAGGCGAAATCTATGACGCCGTGTTCTATGAGCGTTTGCCGCTGGATTACCTGAAGACGGCTGCAAAGGCTGCCGGCTTCAGCGGTACCGACAATAGCGACATCACTGCTGCCTACTTAGAGGCGGCCTTGAACGATGGCAATGTGGTCTGGCGCGATCGCAACGGCAACGATGTGACGGCCGATCGTACCCGTGGCTTGAAGATTAAGGTCACCCAGGTTTACGAACAGGAAGCTGCTGACTTCGGTGGCTCCATGAATTACACCTCGGATGCCTTGGGCATTTGCGACTACGGTGGAGAGAATAATCCCTGCACCTTGGGCGGTACTTCGACCTATACGTGGGGTAAGACCTATTCGGATCTTGATCCCACCGCGGACGGGGCCAGCAATACGACTCGCTTTGGTTTGTTCCGGATCGAGTGGGGGGTCGACCCCGACTTTAAGGATGCCACCAACCAAGGCCCGATCTATGATCCCAACGAGAGCCGTTTCCTGCCCTACAACGAACTGAATACGGGCTCTGATATTGCGGACAACGTTTCGTTACGTCCCACCGATCGTCCCGACTATGACTCTACCTGCATGGAAGTAGGAGACACGCTCTCCATTGCCTTCCCGGTACGGGCGGCACAGCAAGATCTGCCTCAGGTCTACAAGAACCTGGATACCTCGAGCACCACGGCTACCAATGCTGATGGTACGAAGAACACCAACGGCTCCAAGCCGGGTTACTTCCCGCGCTTCGGTGAGTACTTCTACACCGTCTATCACCTGCATTGCGGTCATCCCGGCTGCGCGGCGGGTGGTATGTTCACCAACCCGGCTGTGGGCTCTGCCGGCTTCACCTTGGGTGGCCCGATTCAGGATACGAACAAGATCCTGAACCAGAACGTGGTTATGGATATGGACTTCCTCATTCATGAGGCAGCCTTCACCGCTGATAAGCCCAAGCATGTTGATACCTACGACATGTTCAAGAACACCACTACGTTTATTCCGGGTACGAGCAACAACACCAAGGATGCTGGTCCGGTGAACGAGGGCGAAACCAATCCGGTTCGTCTGCTGAGCACGGGCGACTACGGCACCTCAGGCTCCAACAACAAGTTCATCGACTTCGATGCACGCACAAGCTCAAGCATCCAGAAGGTCACCTACTTGCTCACGGGAGCAAAGACCGGCTTTGCGTCCTTGACTGATCTCAAGACCAAGCTTCCGGCCCGCTACTCCTATGTGACGCCCTATATGACTACGCTCTCTAGTGGCGGCAACACCACCTCGGGCTACTGGACGCGCGACTGGTTCTCCTTCGTGGCGGGTCCGCGTTTCGCTGATGCGATTCAAACCAGCGACACCGGCACCACCACTGATGCGGGTATTCCGATCGTGACGTCCACGGCTACTCAAGATCGTCATTACGAGGTAGCCAACGTTGAGCGCACGTCCGACATTGTGGAAACGCCGCTGGTCTGGTCTCAGACCCGGGTTCACATGGCGAAGGCCTGGTTGGCCACCTCTTCCGAAGTGGTATCCGACTTTGACTCTCGCACCGGCGCCGATAACGTCAACGACGATTATCAAGCGGCTCGTCGCTACAGCACGAAGACCTCTATGGTTTCTGGCTCTTCGGGTAGTGCCACCCACTTCCGCCTGTTTGATCCGGCGGACGTGAACTATGTCAACTACGACAAGCGTTCCGTGATTATTGCCGGCTTTGGCAACAACGTTGCTACTTGGGCCTTCAACCAGCAAGAAGTGGAAGCAGGCCAGTACGAAGCAGCCCTGGAATATGGTCAAGAGTATTCAAGTCGCTTGACCGCTTACAACTATGGCGATCGTAACCTGGACGGTGTTGAGTTCACCTACATCATGCCGCGCGGCGTTGAGCCGGTATTGGATGATGAGGGCAACGTGGTGGTTTCCGCAGAGTTGCTCTCGAAGGTCAATGGCGTAAGCGACGGTGCTACCAACGCTGCCAACGACGGTGCTCCTTATGTAAATGAGACCTATGCTGCAATCGATGGCGATTTGATCGATGTCGAGATTCTGCAAACGCCCTATGGCGACTATCGTGGCTATGACGCTCCGGCCCAAAGCCAGGATCCGGCCGTCTATCGCACGGGCAACGTCATGAAGGCCGACATTGATTACTCGGCTGACGTGACCACCTCTACCTACACCAACGTAGGTGCTGAGGGCACTGAGAAATATAAGGGTGGCGCCATTGTGGCCGACCCGGATCAGATGAAGGGCGAAGCCTACGTCACGAGCTCTCAGCCCTGGGTCTTGAAGATCACGGTTAAGCAAGCGCTGGGCAAGTGGTATGGCCGCAACATTGACAACAATGTCCGCGACTTCGCTGATCCTGATCCGCTGGCCATGAACGAGTGCTACACCGATGGTGGCTACAAGATCCGCGTGGATGTACGCAGCCACATCTTTGGTAATAACGAAGACGAGACCTGGTATGACCGTCTGCTGACGGCACCGTGGGATAACTTGGATGCCATTGATTTCGTCAATGGCCAAGCTGTTCAGGGTACGCCTGAGGTAACCGAAGAGGGTACCGTGGTAAGCGCTGCCACCTCTGACAAGGAGCCCTTCAACTCCAGCGCCTATTACCAGATCTTTGACCTGGACAACTATGAAGGCAACGCGGCTCTGCCCAGCCGTCGTCAGAACGTTCAGCCCTACGGCATGGACTACAGCTGGACGCTTATTAACCGCAGCCGCCTCGGTGTTCATGCTCCGCTCTATGGCATGTTCTATGGTTCGCCTAACATGCCGGCCGTTAAGGGTTGGACCGTGCTCAACAACACGGTCACCACCGATACCTCGCGCTTTGCTGAGGGTGCGGTGAGCGACGAGCTCGAGCAGCTGTCTGCTATGGGCGTGCGCGTGAGCCACACCGATCAGGTGGACTATAACGACGCCTTGAAGGGTGGCAACCCCATCTATGCCGAGACGGGCACCCACGCAATTCAGCGTAAGCCCTTCGTCCGCTCTTGGAGCACCATCAGCTCCTTCGTGGAGGGTGTGGATGAGACCACCGCTTCTGACGCTCGTACCTCTGAAGCTATCAAGGGTGTTGATAAGACCTACTACATTGATAGCGAATCTGAGGCACGCCAACTGAATATTCACGTGGAGAACCGTTACTGGTTAGCCGATCAGCCCTATACCTGGTATGACTACGACTATGACCGGGGCTATCGTCGCCAGTACAGCGGCAGCACGCCGATTCGCAACGAATACTATTCGCAGCCCACGACCCCCTACGCCACCTCGCTTTACGCCAACAACTACTCCGTTGATGGTGGTCAGAAGGGTACGCTGGTGTTGCCGGTAGTTACCGTTGTTCTGCCCTATGGTGTGGCTCCCTACAGCCGCACCACGCAATTCCCGTTCACGGGCAATGGTGAGACCGTTGAGATTCCGGCTCAAGATTGGGATATCTCGGCCGTAGTGAATGCCGATGCCGACAATTACACCAACTTGGGCAATGCCGTAACGCCGACGGATGCGACGGATTACACCACGCTCAATTCTGTGAACGACAACCTCTCGAACGAGTGGAAGGAAGCCAACTTCAAGGTAACCTCCACCTACGAGCTAGTGGCCACCAATACTGGTGCGAACGAGTATCGCTACGTGGTACGTTTTGAGCCGAAGTCCACGGGCTTCAATGAGGATTCCGACCTGGTCACGCGCATTGTGAACAACGGCTTGAATACCTTCAAGCTCAACATCGTTACCTATGATGAGCCCAAGGGCTTAGATGGCGAAAGCTCCTATCGCTCCTATGACAACATCCGCACCTATGTCACTTCTAAGGTGCCGGGCTATAAGTTCTTAACCGACCAAGACGTAACGGTGCGTCGTGAGCCGGGTGCCAGCAATGCCCAGAATCCCTTCTATGTGGGATCCGCTTCGGTGTTGACGCCGTTCCACAACGCAACGCTGCAGTACTACAACAATGGCACGGGCTCCATTTACTATCGCCAGGCCTTCAAGGGATACCTGAACCGCAAGCTGAGCGCTGCCACTGAGTTCAGCACCAATCCCAATGCGGCCAAGAATGGCGACCGTCGCTTGGATGCCACCACCGGCACCTTCACGAGCTACTACACCGGCTCCTACGCTTCCGGTGGCACCTATCGTGCTAGCCGCACCCATACGCTTACCGGTCAGATTGACAACAAGTTCATCAACTCGGGTACGGCCACGACTGAAAATGTACCGTCCAATTACTTGGCCGGCTTCAGCGGTCGCTACACCGAAGCAGTGGGTACTGAGCGCGTGCCGTCTATGGGCAACAACAACTTCACCGCAACCCTGCCGCTCTATGGTTCAGAGTCTGGTCTGGTGCGCACCGGCAAGGGTCTGTTGGTAGGCGACTACGATCTCCATCGCTATGGTCTGTCTGCCGATACCACCAAGCACCTGAACACCAACTTCATGGTGGGCTCGAACGGCAAGGTGGAGAACGACACCACCGAGGGCACCTCTACGCGCGAGCGCTTTGTAAGCCGCGCTCGGATTCTGGCTTCTACGGGTACCGAAGAAGTCCAGGGTATCCAGCACGACGACAGTGGTATCTATAGCACCGTGAAGCTGCGCATTAAGCAGCCCACGCTGACCACGTCCTATGAAGTGGAAGCGAACCCCACCGATCGTCCGGTGGATCAGTGGTCCACGGTGGATCCGGCCACGACCGAAGCCGGTACCTCCTCTACGGGTACGGGTGCAAGCCGCGGCATGATTATCAACACTGACGGCTCCATCGTGTCTTCGGTGCAGTCACGTAGCCTGGGTACTTCCGGCAACGTGACCACCTCCGAGCGCAGCCGCCAGAAGCTTTCGACCTATCACCAGCCGCTCATTAGCGTGGTGGAAACCACGGCACGCAACAATGCCACGGGTGCCGCTACGGTGACCACGACCTTGACCGAGTATGCGGATGCCAATGCTCCGGTGCTGGGCACCATGAAGCGCAAGGTTACCCGCGTGGACAACCAGGCTGCTGGCCAGGTACGGGTTGAAGCTATTTACTACGATGAGAATGGCAACCAGGATTGGCGCATCACGCGTACCTACAAGACGGAAACCGGCACCATCACGGCGGACGGTTCAATCCCGCGTTACTACATCTCCTATACCTCTGAGCTCTACAACCAGGTGGATGGGGCCGAGAAGCTCATTGCTCGGGAGTCCTATGACTCACGGGTCTTCCGCGAGTACGACTTGGAAGGCAACCCGCTCTACGACACCGTCGAGAGCACCGACGAATGGCATAAGGATGCCAACGGTATGTGGGTCATGGATACTCACAACTCTGAGTCCCTGGCTCGTGTCTATCGTCTCTATCCGGAACTGGGTTGGCATTATTCGCCTGATGTATTCACTTTGTTCGGCATGGACAACGACTGGGTCATGCACGAGACCATCTTCGATGCCACCGACGAGAGCGAAGCTTGGCAGTACTCCGAGACGCCGTGGTTCGCGGCCACCATTGCCAACCAAACTTCCACCAACGATTACGCACGCATGGGCAACATGAAGCATGCGAAGCTGGTCTTCGCCCTGCATCTGCCCGAGCAGGTAACGTTCTTCGATGGCCAATTGCTCACCGACGATAAGGAACTGGCCCAGACCGATTCCCACTATCGTTGGATTGGCGATTACCTGGATAACGATTATCAGTTCTATGTAGAGCACAACTACACCGACCGCATCACCGGTCAAAAGGTGACGGATAAGCTCACGCCGAAGGAGCTCATCCTGCGCGGTTGGGAAGTGAAGATTACGTCTCAGCCGGACTATGGCGATAACACCTACGCCTACAACAGCTCTGACACCAAGAACATTAACTACGGCAAGGCTGACCCCGATGATCCCGAGGACACCTTGGCCTATCGTGGCGAGACGGCTGTGAAGTCTCATAACCATGAGTCTGAAGTGGTGGTCTTTGAACTGGCGCCGCCGGATGACGCCACCGATGAGGAATACCAGAAGTATGACTCCTTGGTGCGTGCTACCTATTCGGGCGTCCATCCCAATGGCTACTTAGGCTATGGCGATTCTGTCACGTTGAAGATTCGCACGCGCATCGACAACATGGGTCCTGAAGAGACCGCCATCGATCCCATGATGATCGACACGAGCACCTCGGTTGACGATGGTTCTGCGGTATCGGATAGCCAGCTGAACAACCTGATCAAGGTCACCGAGCAGCTGCAAAAGATTGCTGCGTGGGATGGCAGCACGTCGCGCATTTACGCCACGGCCCACCAGACGGATCTGGGTTGGATCGAGAACAGCGCCGAAGTGGGTTGGCGTCACCTCTATGAGGCAGGCACCGAAATTCCCGAGGGCGCTAATGCTGGTATGACCTCTGACGGCACGCCGGTGAGCGGCACCATTACCGAGCGTACTGTGGTGTGGAAGGGCAAGATCGAAGACGATCAAACCCATCGCACCGGTGTGGGCTTTAAGCCCCAAAGCCTGTCTCGCTTCTATCGCGAGGGCAACACCGCTGAGGACAGCCGTACGGGCAACAACGTGGTGGACTATGACAACGACGGTGCCTATGACGATCTCTATGTCTATGCCGATTCCGGCACCTTCCGTCTGCGCAAGCCCTCCGCGGTGGTTCGTGCCGATACGGCGAAGTATCGTGAAGGCTTCGGCAACGCCGACATGGGTGTTGACGGTGGTGAAGACGCGGCCTACAAGGGTCAAAACGACTTCTATCTGACTGAGGCCGTGAACACCGGCGGTGCGGTGAATACCTTCATCGTCGATTGGCAGGTTCCCTCTTGGGCCACCAAGAAGACCTCGGTTTATGACGCTCCCTTCGAAAGCGAAACCGAGCGTGTGGCTCGTGTGGCTTCCGTGCTTGACCAGATCTCGACAGGTATCTGGGAAGTACCGGGTAGCGAATATGAGACCTATGACTACACCTACCAAGGCGAGCCCGTGGTATGGGATGCCGATGGTAACTATGTCCTTCCGGGCTTAGGGCCGACCGATGAGCAGGGTAACCCGACGGATTTGGTATGCTCCCGCGATGCCTACGGCAACGTGGTTGACCCGGACGGCTATGCGGTGGATGGCTTTGCCTTCAAGCGTCGTCCCGCCGGTGACAACGAAGCGAACGAAATTGAATCCCAGCTGCGCCTGTTCATGTATGCCCGTATCGCCAGTGATGACACCGGTGCTCATGGCAACATCTATGATGAGCAGAATGGCTCCGAATACACCGACCATGAGAACTTTGCTTTGGCCGGCACGGATGCTGACCGCGACTATAACTATGGCGAAGACGATGTGGACTGGTTCGGCGATTCTACGGACTACAACACCGCTGACCAGAGCCAAGGCACCTGGATCCAAATTGGCGATGCCAATGGTTATTCCATTGCCGACAAGCAAAATGTGAAGATTTCGGCTCGCTCCTTCATGACGGCTCATCCCGGCTATGAAGTGCGCCAGATTCGCTGGGTCGTGAAGGCCGTACCGCAAAAGGCCGATGGCTCCTATGACCCGACCGATGATTCTTTGGCCTACAAGGTTCCGGTGCCCACGAACTTCCGTTTGGATGTGGACGCCCTGGCCGATGATCCGAGCGTGCCGGAGACCTTAGGCAAGCAGGAAGCTGACGAAGTCGACTCTCGTCGTATGAACGTTGGTTGGAAGCTGCTCTATGGTTCTGACAACAAGCCGCTCAAGGACTCGAAGGGCAACTACATCGTCCAAGAGGGTACGGAGCTGCCGGGTGGCATCACCAACAACGCGCCGATGCTGCGCTTCAATACCACGGTGGTAACCACGCCTACCATGGGCCAGGCATCAGCCTACCCGGACGAAGTGGACGATCCGAACAATCCCTGCGATCCTGATGATCCGGATTACTTGGAGAAGCACAAGTGGGCAGCCCTTGAAGCCTCGATCCGCAACGAAGAGGCCAACAACGTTCATATCAACCACTTCGTAAGCGTGACCCCGCGCTATGACGACACGAAGTTTGTGGCCTATCAGCGTGACCGCGCTGGCTTCTACCGTACCGACGAGGAACCGGTCTTGGCCTTGGAGATTTCTTCGGGCTACTTCTCTGGTTCGGGTACCACGGGCTTTAGCTGGGAAGCTGACCAGAAGACCATTAACCGTAGCGCCTCATTGATGATGCGTTACAAGATCGTGCTCACGAACCTCTCTGAAGAGCAGATGGCCGCTAATGGCTATGCTGGCTATGAAGAGGACGTTTGCACCAACCCGCAGATTTCTACCATGCTCACCTACATTGAAGGTTTGGGCGCTGCGAAGAATCTCCGCAATACGGTAGCGTTGGGTGACCTGGAGCACCGGGCATTCACCTATGTGGATTACGGCGACATGATGAGCAGCATTGCGGCGGGCGAAGAAACCTACGATTATTTCGACTGGAGCTATAAGACCGAAGCGACGGTTAACCCCGTTAATGGTCGTCCGGTTCCGGCTAAGAACATCAACTCCAAGACGCCGCTGTGGACCTACTACGTGGCCAATTCTGACCTGTCCTTGCAGCCGGAGAGTGTGTCTGAGCGTGCCGGTTCCACCGTGCCGCGTCTGCTCAACCCGAGCATCAATACGCCTAACGCCGACGTAAAGGCTGAAGACAAACAAGGTTCGGTTAATGAAGGCTTGAACTTCCCCCGTAAGTTCATGAGCTGGCACTTCACCGGCGACCAAGACGCCAATGGCGCTATCACCCGCGGTATTCTCTATCCGGGCGAGTCCATGGTTGTGGAATTGCTTGTGCCCTTGGATAGCCAGTTTGACGATACGCTTTCCACGCAGCTGCTCTCGACGGTAGGCTATGGCTACAAGCCGGGTAACTACAACGGCTACTTGCCGCCGGAGACCGAAGAGGGTATTCGTCGTGCTCGCGAATCTGACACCCGTGACGCCAACCTGGACGGCCAGACCGACCAGCTGCACTTGCTCATGAGCTTGCCGCCGCTGGAGTTTGCGGGCGCTGCTGCTGTAAACCAGACCAAGGTTTCCGCTTCGGTCTTGGAGACCCAGGCCATGCGTGACATCAACGGTCCGGTGGCCGTACCGGAAGGCACGTCCTACACCTATACTGCAACACTGCGTAACCCCTTGAATCCGACCACGGAGCAAACCCGTTCCGAGTCCTTCAACAACGTGGTGCTCTACGACATCCTGCCGCACTACGGCGACGCGGCTGCCGTTAACTCCAACCCGCCTGAGGGCGATCAGACCGAGCCGCAGCCGGTACCCCGTGAGTCCATGTGGTGGGGTCATGTGTCCGATCTGGATACCATCAAGGTTATTGACTACGATGGCACCCAGCAGACCAACGTGCCCAAGGAAATGGAAGACGGCCGCGATGCTACCGTTTGGGTGGGTCCGTTCCGTCGTGTCGAAACCGATGAGGGTATCTCTATTGAGGCCTTAGAGGAGAAGGATCTGCTTTGGCTCTACAAGATGGACTCCTTCGAGCTCTATGACGAAAACTGGAACGTTATTGGTGGTCAGGACGACGGCCGTACACTCTATGTGGATGAGATCAAGGGCAATGCGGAGAAGATGTATGAGAACAACTTCGTCCGTCTGTCTGACCTCAAGTCCTATGTGGCGCTCCATCCCGAGCGGGAGCTGGAGCTCACCCGTGCCCTGCGTGCAATCTGGGTTACGGTAAAGGCTGACATCTACGTTAAGTGCCGTGGCTACATCCGCTTGACCTACGATTTGGATGCGCCGCTGAACCTGCCCAAGTTCTTGGGTACCAAGACCGGCGACCCTGACGTTGACCTCAAGCGTACGCCGACCCAAGAAGAGTTGGATGCCATGACGCCGGCCGAGCGCGAGCTCACCATGCGTCAGGTCACGCGCGCCCAGCAAATGTTTAAGGTCGTGCAGTGGAACACCTTCATGCATCGTGTGAATGAAGGCCCGACCACCATTTCGCCGTTGACTGAGAATGCCAGCGCCGGTGCCTTCATCGACGCACCGGATGGTCGCGGCTACATCGGTGACTATGTCTACCTGGATACCAACTGGAACGGCAAGCTTGACGATACGAAGTTGGGCGAAGAGGGTTACCAGACCTCGCTCAACGGCCGCAAGCTCATCCGCGGTGCGGTCTATGACGAGAATGGCGAAATTGTTGATTTCGATAACTCGCTCATGGATGACGGCAAGGGCAACATGGTCTCGGCCTTGAAGGACCTGGATTACGACCTCGAAGAGGACGACCCGGGTATCAACAAGGTTAAGGTCGAGCTGCTCAACCAGTATGGCAATCCGGTTAATGCTGACGGCGAGTGCGTATTGCTGGTCAACAATGACATGACCGGCAACCAAGATCGTTGGGTCCGCTGCGATGCCCGTACCGGTCGTCCGCTCTTGGACAACTGGGGCATGTACATCAACGCTGACGCTGGCGAGCCGCTGGTGACCTACACCACCACCGACTACTACGGCAACCCGGGTTACTTCATCCTGTCGAACTTGAAGCCGGGCGACTACTGCCTGCGCTACACGTTCCCCGAGGAGTACTACAACTTCTCACCCACCACCGACACCATCGGTGTGGAGGGCTATGACGTGAAGATGACCACGACCCGTATTGAGCCCGACCCGACGACGGGCGAAAAGGCGGCCTTGGTCATTACCACGGATCTGGACAACCCCATTCATGTGGAAGCCGTCCAGTACGACACGGAGAACATCGACAACCCCAATCGTGATGCATACAACGAGGCCATTCACCAGGCCTACGATGAGCGTATGACGGGGTACAAGCTAGGTATCGCTCAGGGCTCCACCTTCGAAGGCGTGGTCTTCCGCGATGACATGCTGGCCGATGGCTCCTTAGAAGAAGACACCCAAATCAACTCGCTCCTTGACTCGGTAAGCGCCGGTACCGGCAACCTGGAATCCCAGATGCAGGGTGCAACGCCGATGGACGAGTATCGTCTGAACAATATTCAAGTAGCGGTTTATGAGTACGATCCGGAAACGGGCACCACGGCTTCTGAGATTGCCACCGACGCCGATGGCAACTTGGCCTCTGTGGTGACGGGCGACGACGGCTTCTTCCGCTTCCGCCTGCGCACGGGCTCGACCTACGTCATCCGTACGTCAGATCGCGACACCGGTCGTTTGCTGAAGGCTACGCTTACGACCTGGGATCAGAATCCGTTGAAGTTCCCCTCGGATAATGACTACACCTTCGCCGATGGCACGACGGGCAACTTGGTCTACAACACCTTGGATGCTGAGGGCAATGAGATCAAGGTAGCCGACAACGACTTGCGCTACGTCTATGGCTCCTCTCGTACCTATCCCTTCGAAGCTACCCTGCCCCTGGTGGATGGCAAGGTGCAGTACGAAGACGAAGAGAATATCTGGAAGGGCTACAAGCGCCAGAACAAGTTCGCCTTAGGCTACATCGACGGTACCAAGGGCTATCTGGGCAACAACGTCTGGAACGACGCGAACTACGACGGTATCCAGCAGGATACGGAAGTGGGTGTCGGCCAGGGCGCCGATCCGGAGAACCCGGGCGTGAAGGTGAAGCTGGAGCAGTGGTACTACGTTCCGGCCCAAGCCGCCACCGAGACCGAAGAAGCCAAGCCGGCAGAGTGGAAGCTCTATCCGGGTCGCTGGGAAGATGTGTTGGTGGAAGGCGTGCCCAATGGCGAGAAGCAGTGGGTTGACTCCCTGCGCGAAGCCTACACTGGCGACGCCGCTGCCGCTGGTATCTACCTGTTCCGCGATGTTTCTACCTATGTGCTGGATCCGGAAGATGGCACCACGGTGCGCTTGGCGGGCTATCGTCTGCGCATCGACACGGAAGACCTTGCCAACTTGGGCGAGGACTACGCCATTACCTTGCGTGATCAGCTGAGCACCGTAAAGGATGCTGACGGCAACGATGTGCTCATCAAGTCCATCGACGCCGATTCCGACATCATGGCTAAACCGGTAGCCACTTCCATCCTGTCTCAGGCACGGATGATGGTGGTTGACGAGGCGGGCAACCCCGTCTTAGATGAGAACGGCCAGGTTCAGTACACCAACGCTCAAAACGACGACGGCAGCAACACGGCCAACGAAGATAAGAGCGAACAGACGGTGACCACCTACTACCTGAACGAGCCGTCTTCCGAACATGAGTCGGGCTCCTTCTACGATGAGTTCATCGTGTTGGCGTCTATCGGTCAGCTCTCGGCAAATCCGGCGGCATTCTCTAACTATGAGTACAACGCCGATGAGCCGCAGCAAATTACCTACACCATCAAGTACACCAACGAGACCGACCACACCCAGCTCGTGGACGTGGTGGATCCCTATCCCACCAACGGCACCTTCGTGGCGGCCGATGCCGGCGCTCAGGTGGGTGTGCTTGATATCACCGGTCGCACGGTGGTGAAGTGGCCGAGCGTGTCCATCATGCCGGGCCAGACCATCGAGCGTCATGTGACCTACAACGTGATTCCGTCCAAGACGGTTATTCATCAGTCCATCATTCGCGCAGGCGCTGACGGCGAGATCGAAACGAACACCGTTTCTCACCCGGTAGACCAGACTCAGCATCTGGCCGATACCGAGCCCTGGCTGCCGAACAATGACTTCGTCACCGACGATCTCATCACGCGCTACAACGCAGTGGTGGATACCTACAATAAGGCCTTCACCAATGCTGATGGCACCTATCAAGAAGGCTTCACGCCCAAGGAACACTGGAGCTTAGAGCCGGGCACCTTAGGTCCGGATGAGCGCGAGCGTGACGCCATCCGCGATGCCTTTGTGGCCTTGGTGGATGAGGCCTGGGCTATGCAGCAAGCAGCTGAGTTGGCTATTCCCATTGAGCCGACCCCGCTGCCGAGCCCCGAAAAGCTCAATCCCGAGGCCAAGGAATACACCGAGAACGAAGAGCTTGATGAAGAGGGCAATCCCATTCCCTTAGATCCGAAGGAATCCGAGGATCTGTGGACCACCTACTTCAATGAGTTCGTTGAGAAGTATCAGAATGTGGTGGGCTTCTCCTACTACAGCCTGGACTTGAAGAATGTCGTCACTCCGCCGGCACTCAATACGGTGCTGCAAGAAGGTCAGAAGATTACGGACCTCATTCCGCAGTTCGTGGAAGAGCCTGCCTTCACCTTCGGCTATCCGGGCCATGAAGAAGTGCTCGAGTACGCCAAGATGGTCTACAACGACTACAAGGAAGCCTATGAAGGCTGGCCGGCCGAGGGCGAGATTGAAGCCTTCGAGGGCTATGCCGCCACCTACACGCGTTTGAAGTCTGCCTATGACGTGGCGCTGGATCGCTACAACAAGGCCTATGCGGTCTACACCGAGCTGAACAACGAGTACTCACGCTTCAAGCGCGAATATGCTGCTTGGAACGATGAGAAGGTCGCCTTCGAAACCGAGATGGACTACAGCGCTGGCAAGCTGGTCCAGGACGAGATCGTCTACGACCTGGGCGACGCTGCCCGTCTCTACAACTGGGACGCTGGCCTGGTTATTGTTCCGCGCTCCACCATCAGTGGTCGCATCTGGGACGATAGCTATCATGATGACGCCTTCGTTCCGGCCGGTATCACCGAAGCCGAGCTTTCCGAGCGTGGCTACAACGGCATCCAAGATGGCGCGATCAAGCAGTGGGTTGTGGATGCTCCGGGTGCCAGCGGTGCCGATATCCAGTGGGTGAAGGATGGCAAGGCCGTACCTGAGGGTACGCAAGGTGCCAAGGCTATGCGCATTGTGGCCGCGGGTACCGACGGTGCCGTTGAGATTGAAGCCGTGGCTGCTGAAGAAGGCTTGGCCGGTCAAACGGTCTACCTGGGTCAGTGGTACTTCGTCCCGGCCTCAGTAGTAGAGGGCATGGACGCCAGTGCTGCCGCTCCCAAGGATTGGGCGGGTACCATTACCGCCATTGACGCCGATGTGGTGGCCAAGGTTCAGGCACAACTGATGAATGGCGAAGCGGTGCCGAGCGACGTGGCTTCGACCTTGAGCGCTCAGCGGACGGCTCGCAACGAAAAGATTCGCACGACCTTAGAGACCATCGGGGTTATTGATCCCTTCGCACCGGGTCTGACGCTTACCTTCCTGGATGCCATCGAAGAGGGCACCGGCGACGGCACAGCCGTCACGGTGAAGATGGTCACCGATGCGGCTACTACTTATATAAATGTAGAAGTGGCAGCAGACGGCTCGGGTCTCTGGGTACGCAACAACAGCTTCGGCGTTGATAAGTACACCGGCAAAGCAGTGACCACGGGTGAAGGCGATGACGCCGTTGAAACCCTGGTACCGCGCTCCACGGGTGCTTGGTCTGTAAGTGGCGTGGACGGCCTCATTGCCGTAGCCACCGCGGGCGTGTCCCAGAAGGTGACCGACAACGAAATTGGCACCGACGAGGTTACCGGCGAACCTATCTATGAGACGGTGGAAGATCGTTCGACCTTGGGTGTCTACAGCTTCGATAACTTGCCTTCCGGCTATACCTCGCCGACCGGCTTGCATTTCCTGGCTTCCTACCGGGTTGAGCTGGGCGACACCAATTTGGTGAATAGCAACAACGACGAGCTGACTGCTAACGATGACGAGCAGTGGCTGGTGTCTCGCTACCACGAGGGCACCGACGGCCTGGTGGATTCCGACGCCTCTCAAGTTATGGGTACCCACGGTGTGGCCCTGAGCGCTCAAGACGTGGTGGTCACCATGGATGGCGCTTCCAATTCCGGCGTTCGCGCTCACAGTGGTCACATCATTGTGGCGGGTACGGCTACGGTGGATGGTTCTGCCGTGGATCCGGCCACCACGCCGGTGACGGTCCAGGCCTCTAAGGTGACGGTGCCGCTGGCTGATGTTTTGGCCACCGACGCGGGCAACGCTGCTGTAACCCAATACAAGCTGGTGGACAACACCTATGTGGCTCTGGCTCCGGGCGAGGCCTATGACGGCCAGACCTACATCAAGACCGGCGAGGGCACCTATGCTCGCAAGGCGCTGGTTGATGAGCGTGCCTATATTACCTATGACTGGCTGACCTATCGCACTCGCACCGATGGTGGTCCTGAGTTCACCGTTGATCCTGACACAGGTCTGCCGGTGCGCGAGGCCATCAATGGTGGTGACGCTGGTGAGGTTCAGCCTCCGCGTCAGGCCATCGAAGGCGTGGTGTGGAACGACGAAGATAACGACGGCATTCGCGATGAGGATGAAGAGCTGCTGGAGGGTATGCAGGTAACCCTAGAGCGTTACTACCAGGTTATTGGCGATACCCAAGATACGTGGACCTATGATCCGACCTGGGCAACTCCTGAGGCCAACGCAGCCTACGCGGCTGATCCGACGGTGGGCTTGCCGGGCGACAATCACTATGGTGCCGCCTATGCTCTAGAGGCTACGGACAGCCATAACGTCATGACCGATGAGCAGGGCATCTATCGTTTCGAGAACCTGAAGACCCAAGGCTTCATCGAAGTGCCGGTGGCCGATGGTGACGAAGGGGCTACGGAGCGCGTCCATGTCATCTTTGGTTATAAGGTTCGCTTGACGGCTGAGGATTGGTGGAACCGCTATTGGGGTACGGCGAAGTATCTCCAGGCTTCTACCTATCTGCCGGATACCGATGCTTACCTGAGCGATTCTGACTTGATTCATGAAACCGGTTACCTCACCGCTGAGGCTGAGGGCGACGGCGCGTGCCCCGAGGAAGTCATCGTGCTTCTGGGTGTCCAAACCGAGAGCTCTTCGGCCCATAGCGTGACCGAGTCGGCCAATGCTAATAATGCGGCCCTTAACACGCGGGATCGCTATAGCGAAAACAGCGTGGCTGGTGCTACGAGCCGCTATGGCGCCAACGCCGTGCCGCTGGTTTACACCGTCAATGGCGTCATGGAAGAGCTGGCTTCCGCTCAGGGTCAAGAGACCGTGGATCCGGCTGCCTTCGAAAGCGCCTATCAGAGCCGCATCACCTATGACTTGGCTCGCGGCGCTGACCGGGCAGGCAACGACGCCGGTCTGCGCGTGCCGGCTGCCAACACCATTGAAGGTGTGGTTTGGCATGACGCTGACTACGACGGCATCATGGATGAGGACGAACTGGGTATTGGTGGCAAGCGTGTCATCCTGAAGCAGTGGTTCTTCATTCCTGTGGAAGGCGAGCTCACGGACGAGTCGGTGGCTGAAGCTTTGGCTGCGGCCGATGTGACGGCAGATCCGGCTGATATCCAGTGGGCAGAAGGAGGCGTGTGGGTACGCAACACCGCCTTCGGCAATGATAATTACACCTTCGTTGAGCGCGCGGGCGCAACTCCGGCTCATGACCTGACCTACGTCATTCCTGAGACCCATCAGGATACGGTGGCAGGCGCGCTCTACACCCTGACCGATTTGGGTGGCACGCCGACGGTGGCTATGGGTACTTATACCTTCGCCAACCTGCCGACGCGCCATGTGGTGGCACGCCATGGGGCCAATGAGGCTGAAGGCGTGGCTTCTACGTTGGCAACGCCGGCTCAAGAGTACTTGGCTGGCTACACCCTGGAAGTTTTGGGTGGTCCTGTGACCTCCAGCGACAAGGAGGCCATCCCCGGCTTGCCGGCAACGCTGCTCCAGCAAGACTCCACGGCCTCCGACGACCTGAACTCGAAGGTGGTTTCTGCACTGCAGACCAGCGATCAGGGCTATGAGGCCGGCAACTATCCGCTCCGTTGGAACGAACAAACGGTTCAGAACACTACGGGCGAGGCTGCAGATCGCGTGAGCACGAAGGCCACGATGGACGGCAAGATTGTGCTGGCCGCCCTGGCAGGCTACCAAGGCACCCAAAACGACAACGAGCTGCGTCAAGCGGCTGCCGGCACGCGCCTGGCGGTGGGTTCCACCCAGGCCAATGGCACCCAGGCCCAATACTATGTGGGTCAGACGCGCACTGCTCCGGTAGCTGGCTCTTTGGCTGGCGCTTCGGTGGCAGCGCTCACGGACCAGGCCGTGACCTATGACTTCTCCTTAGGTCAGGACGAGGCCCGCATGAATGCTGGCTTTGGCGAATACGGCTACACCACCATTACCGGTAAGGTCTGGCGGGATCGCAACTTCGACGGCATCTTGAACCCCAGTGAGGAACTGCTCACGGGTCAGACGCTCCATATCACCCAGTGGTTCTACGTACCGGAAGGCACGCTGGATGCTGAGGGCAATGACCTCATCGAGGCCTTGAGCAACGATGCCAACTTCGAGGTGAAGCCCTACGACAACACCATCACCCGCACGTCTGAGAATCTGCCGGCCGAGGTTGACCACGGCGCCTGGGTGCGTGCCCTGACGGCCGATGAGGTTTCGGCAGGCACCACGGCTGCTACCAGCTTTGTGGACATGCCGGCTACTACCGAGGCTACGGCTGACAAGGCGGCGGGCGTCTATGAATTCAACCAGCTGCCGAGCTACGTATTCCTCATGAATACTCAGGCTACGGGTGCAGCCGGTGCCTTCAAGGTGCTCCAGCCCCATGACACCCAGGCCAACAATGAGGCCGACGGTGCTCCGATCGACCAGCTGTTCATGTGCGGTTATCGCATCACCATGGACGAAGTGGCGCCGGACTACTCGCTCACCGATGCTCATGTGGGTGTCAACGTGGGTGACAAGAACCTTGGCCCGCTCTCCAGTATTAACCTGGGTACGCTCACGGGTGGAAGTGCCCTTGAGGATTCCGACTCTGACGCCGTTCGCGACGAGCAGGGTAAGGTCATCCAGGTAGTGGAAGAGTACTTCGACAACTCTTGGAACAACGAGAATACCTTCGGCGACTACGAGCAGAATCGCAACGACGCCTACGACAACGATGATCGCAACCAGAAGGGCGAGGGCATTGCGGCCCACTGGCGCACCGACGGCTACGTCATCGTGTCTGATCGCGGCTCTATGCATACGGCTTGGACCACAGGCGAGGGTGAAAATGCGGTAACCAAGGATTACCGCACCTACCAGTACGAACAAATCTATAACGGTGTGAAGTACGACGTGCCGCGTCCGATTAAGGCGCAGCGTGGCGGCGAGATCGGCCTGGTACTCATTCCGCGCACCAGCCTGACGGGCCGCGTGTGGGATGACACCGGTGCCCGCCTCGATGAGGATGGCAACGCCGTGGCTGCCCTCACCGATCCGTTTGCCTATGACTTCACCACGGGCTATAACGGCGTTCAGGATGAGGGCGAACTGGGTATTCCGGATCAGACCATCTACCTGACCCAGTGGATCTATGTGGCGCCGAGCGATTGGGCTCACTTCGCCAACCGCAACAGCGCTATCGCTGAGGCTAATGCGGCGGTGGTGGAAGAGGCTGACGCCAACGGTGATGGCACGCCGGATCATGGTATTTGGGTCCGCAACATTGCCTTCGGCTCCGACCGCTACACCTCCAACCGCGAGCTTTCTGCTGACGTGGCTCCCTATGTTTACGACGGCAACACTAATACGCCGCTGGCTTACGAGAACGCTGATGAAGGCGTGCTGTCCTTGAAGACGGCCGCCGATGGTCAGTGGCTGGCTACGAACTTGCCGACGGTCTATGTGTCCGATGACGACAAGTACTATCTGGCAGCCTATCGTGCTGAGCTGGCTGATCTCTATCAGGAGGATAGCAACACCCTGGACGGCACCACCAATGATTGGGTGCTCACGCGCTACCACGACAACAGCGACGATGCCACGATGGCGACCATCAATGGCTCTGAGTCTGTGGTTGATGACTCTGATGTGGCCAAGGAAGCCTATGTGGGTATTGCCGGTGGCATGGTTATCGCCAGCCGCGTTGGCAATGAGACCACCGGCGTTGCCTCCGATGGCGCTGATGAGAATGGTGCGGCTACCACGCGCACGACCCGTTCCAACGACGGCCAGATCATCCTGGCCCGCGTGGCCAACACCTCCTATGAGGTAGAGGAAGACGGCGAGATGGTAACGAAGGTAGCCGACAACACTGACGCCTTCATTGCCGTGGATGCCGGCCAGGCTATGGGCACCGAAGCTACCACCTATGACTGGATTGCCGATCCGGAGCCGGTGGCTGTGGAAGCGGGCGATGTGGGTCAAGTAGAGGCTCCGCGTCAGTCCATTTCTGGCGAGCTCTGGTTCGACGATTCCAACGATGGCATCCATGATGCGAACGAGGATCCGGTAGCCAATGTTCGGGTGGCTCTGGAGCGCTTTACGCTAACGGCTACGGTCACCGACGACGGCTCCTTCGCCGTTGATCCGGAGGCCCAGTGGCTGCGCGATGAAACTTGGGCGGATAACTGGAATGCCTACGATGCGGATGCCACCGTGGGTCTGACCAAGACGCTCAATGGGGTGAACCTGGATAGCACACGCACCGTGGCTACGAACGAACATGGTGTCTTTACCTTCAATGACCTGCCGACTCAGAAGGTCAACGAGGATGGCACCCTGACCATCTATGGCTATCGTCTGCGGGTGGTAGACATTGCTCTGTGGAATCGCCAGCTGGGTGTGGCGAAGTACCTCCAGGGCAACGACTACACCGTGGATTCTGATCTGATCTACACCGATGGCTATCTCATGGCGCCGGGTCAATACGACGTGCTGTTGAACGTGGTGACGGAAGAGTCTCCGGCTACGAATCACGTGGTGGCACCGAGCTCCATGAACATGAATCAAAATACGGCGGATCGCTATGGCAAGACGCCGGCTCAAACTGGCGCCGATGAACTGACCGATGCTGCGCTCAAGGAAGCTTTCGCGGCCGAAGAGGGCTCGACGGCCGTCTATGGTCGCACGGCAGCTACCACCCTGGTCTATGACTTAGGTTTGGGCGCTGATCGTCGCTTCAACGATGGCGGCCTGCGTAAGCCGGCCGAGCAGTCCATCTCTGGTGTGCTGTGGCGTGACTCCAACGACACCGTGACCGAGCAATCCGCTACGGACTATGATGGCCTGCGCTCGCTCGAGGTCGACGAAGAGGGCAATGCCCTTGAGCCCGGCCTCGCAGGCAAGCGGGTCATCTTGAAGCAGTGGTTCTATGCACCGGTTAACGAAGAAGGTGCCTATGATCCGGCTGGTCAAACCATGGCTTGGATCCAGAACAAGAACTTCGGCAACGACTACTACACCGTGGCGGCCTTAGATGCTGATGGCAATGCCAACCCGGCCATTGCTGCAGCAGCCAATCCGTTCACGGCAGTGATTCCCGAGAGCACCTATAGCGCCACCGATGGTGGGGTGTGGGTACTGACCGCTGATGGCACGGGCGACTTAGAGCAGGGTCGTTACCTGTTCGAGTCCCTGCCGGCGCGCTATGCCATGAACCATGAAGGCAACCAATTGGGTGCTGAGTTCTTGGCGGGCTATACCGTAGAAGTGTTGGGCGGCAACGAGGCTTATGCCCTGCGCGGTATCCCGGCAACTCTCTATCAGCAATCCAGCGACGCCGATGACATCATCAACTCCAATGCTTTGAACGCCCAGGAGACAGTGACTGACGTGGCCGACCAGCTGGCGGGTGCCACCACTGCCTACGGTGCGAACAACTATCCGCTGCGTTGGGAAGAGCTCACCACTGCTGAAACCTACAGCAGTGAGGCGGGCGACGCCTACACCAAGCACACGGCATCGGGCATGATCATCTTGGCCAACGTGCCTGAGGACAACAGCCCCGCCGACAACCTCCAGGCCTTCGGCTCCGTGGTCTTTGACTGGACCATTGGTCGCAACGAAGAGAACCTGAACGGTGGCTTCGGCTTCTTCGGCACCGGTGCTGTGACGGGTCTCGTATTCCAAGACGCTAACTACGACGGCTTCTATGCGGAGCAAGACTTCGAAGGCGAAGCTTCGGGCGACGCGCCGGTAGCGGGCAAGACCCTGACCTTAGAGCAGTGGTTCTTCGTGCCCACCGGTACCACCGTGAAGACGGCTACCGGCACCCAGGATATGGTGGAAGCGCTGCGGGCCCATGGCTATGGCGCTGCCGATATTGACGCTACCTCCTCTGATGATGGCGTCTGGGTGCGGGCGAAGAACTTCAGCTATCGCACCAATACCGACGAGCTCCCGATGCTGGGTGAGGGCGACGATGCTGTGGCTATGACCCTCGATGACCGCGTGGTTATTGATGGGGCCAACTACTTCGAGGGCACCTTCACCAACGCTGAAGGCATCTACAACTTCGATGAACTGCCGAGTTATGTCTATGTGGATTACCTCACTACCGAGGATGCCACGACGCTGGCAGACATCCAGCCCTACTTCGCAGGCCGCACCCATGTGAACCTGCCGGTTATGGCTGATGATCCGACCTGCGTGGATGTGGAGGCTATTGATGGCGACAACGACAGCCTGAAGCTGCAAGCGCAACAGGTGACCTCAGATCAGCTGTTCATGACCGGATACCGGGTATGGCTGAATGAGGTGGAGCCGGATTACGCCTTGACCTATCTCTACAACGGCACCAATGATGTGGTGGCCGCTGAGGGCTATGACATCACCAACGACTCTGACGCCATCCGCGAAGCGGGCAACACCGTGCGCCTGGCCGAGGAGTATGGCAACGAAACCAATGACACCGACGTGGCTGCCAACGAAGAAGGCCAGCTGGGTGCTGACGAGGTTACCATCCGTACTGATGGCTACACCATCGTGGCCTCCGAGCTGCCGGCTTCCGAGGAAGGCGACGAGGCTGTCGCGGGTACGGCTCGCGGTCAGTACCAGATGGGTACGGCCCCGGCCTCAACGAAGACCACGGCCTTCTACAATGGTCGCTACTACGATCTGCCGCGCCCAGCCGAGCAAGCCGTTAATGGTGGCGACGCTGGTCTGGTGAAGCTGGAGAAGAGCGGCATCCAGGGCACCATTTGGAATGACGCTGACTATGACGGCATCATGGACGAAGACGAGCTTGGCATTGCTGGTCAAGAAATTCGCTTGACTCAGTGGCTCTATGTGTCCGCTGAACAGTGGGCCACCTTCGCCCAGGATCATCCCGAGTTGGTAGCGGGTTCTCAAGATGTGGTGACGGAAGCCGACGCCGATGGCGATGGCTCACCGGATCACGGTGTCTGGATCCGCAACATCAAGTTCGGTATCGACCGCTACACGGCGCGTACCGATGCTGATGGCGTGCATCATCCCTACACCTCCTTCGGTAAGTCCGAGTCCTACAGCCTCATTGATGGTGTGGTTTCTATCCGCACCGAGGATGTGGAGAAGGACGAAGAGGGCAATGTCATTTCAACGGACAACCTGGGTCGCTACGTCTTTGACGAGCTGCCGGCGTCGGTTGTGGTGCAGTCGGCCGATGGCATTTCGGACGAGTACTATCTGGCGGGCTACCGGGTTGAGCTGGTGAAGACCGCCACGACCGCTGGCGCCGATGGTGTGGAAGGCAGCCCCGATGATGAGTGGTTGCTGACCCGTTATCGCGATCCGATCTCTGATTTGACCGACAGCATCGATAGCGACTCCGACGTGGCTGATCTGAATGTGAAGGGCGTTGCCAATGGCGCCGTCATCGCTAACCAGAACAGCGCTGAGGATCAGAGCAACCGTCGTTTGAACGGCCAGATCATCCTGGCTCAGGTGGCCCAAGCCGGGGCTTCCGGTACGACGGTACAAACCATCGAAGGCACCCAGAATATGACCGACAATCTGGGTGGCGCTTCTACCATTACCTATGACTGGATGCATCCGGCCAACGATGGCGCCTTCTTCGAGGGTGGCAACGTGGGCGAGGCTATTCCTGCCTATGCTTCCATCAGTGGTCGGGTTTGGACCGACATGAGCAACGACGGTATCCAGAACCAGTACCTGGATAAGGGCGTGTTGGTAGACGAACCTGCCATCGCCGGCGTCCAGGTATCCCTGGAGCGCTACTACTGGGTTGCTGATACTACCCAAACCGACACCATGCCGGCCGTGGGCGCCAATGCTTCTTGGCATTGGGATACACTCTGGGCTCAAGAGATGCCGACGGATTACCGCGACACCTATACTGGCAGCACGGCAAGCCCCATGCGTCCGGGCGTGGCTACGGACTGGACGCCGGTGGCCGTTGGCACAGGTGTGTCTCATTCCAACTACGACTACACCTTGGCGCCCTACGCCAACACCCTCACCTCCGATGGTGTGATTGATGAAGAGGGTACGGTGGATCCGGATCAGGTAGGTGTCTACACCTTCAACAACCTGAAGACCTCGGATTATCGCTACGTGGACGCTCAGGGCAACTTGGTTGAGGCTGGAACGCCGGGTGCTCAGCTTAAGCTTGTGATCTATGGCTACAAGGTGCGCATCACCGACGAGCTCTTCCGCAGCCGTAAGCTCATGGCGGCCAACCAGTACGCCACCGACACCAATGCGGGCTTAGATTATGACTACACCACGGACTCTGACCTGTACTATCGCACGGGTTATGTCATGGCAGACGATGAGTATGCCGTGCTCCTGAATGTGGTTGATGACGAGGCCTACATTGCCGATGAAACGCTCAATAACCGCACCCTGTCCATGGTGTCTCAGCCGCTGAACCGCGTCTGGGCGGGCAACTCTCATAACCCGAACCAAAACGAGGCCGATGACTTCACTGGCAACGCAACTCCGTCCGTGGTAGGCGAAGGCGGCGTGGCGGCAGGCCCGGCTCTGTTGCACTATGACTTGGCTAAGGCCGCAAGCCGCAAGCACAATGACGCCGGCATGATGGACATTCCGGTTCAATCCATCAGCGGTTATCTCTGGCGCGACACGAACTACAACGGTCGCTATGACGATGCTTCCGTGAACACCGTCCATGTGGGTGAAGATAGCTACATCGAGCAAGGCTTGGTGGGCAAGAAGGTCATCCTCAAGCAGTGGTACTTCGTTCCTGACGAGAACGCGGCTCAAGTTGAGGTGGCTCACCCCAGCGGCACGGGCACCGAAATGGCAGGCACCGGTGGTACCTGGTATCAGGTTGAGAACTTCGACAACAAGAAGGCAATCTATGACGAGCCTCATGAGGGTGCCTTCGAGTGCTTCACCTACACCGTGGCCAAAGACGAGCCGTCCGGTAGCACCGAGATGGCCGAGCGCGATGGCTACTACGAATTCAATAACCTCATGGTCTACGTTCCGGTTGACGGCGTTGAGTACCTGGCTGGCTACACCGTAGAAGTGGAAGGCGGCACGGGCGACGAGGCGCTGAACGTTCCGGTTACCATTCCTGAGAACACCACCGATGGCGTCTTCTCCATTGGTCAGGCTATGGGCACCCAGCCCTGGCCGGCCGAGGCTCAAGGCACCAACCCGGCTGTCACCTACAAGGCAGGTAATGCGGACGTGGATGTCATTGGCAACCACAACTACGCACTGCTCTGGGGCAACAGCGCGGGCCAGACCGTTGAGGTCCAGGATCCGGATTGGTTCTACACCGTCTACAACGCTGCTGAGGGCGATGTACGCAATACCTCTACCTCAACCCTTGACGGCATGATTGTTCTGGCAGGCAATACCACAAGCTTCACCCAGGACACGAACTATAAGATTGTTCAGCAGCGCGAGACGCCGACGGGTACCACCACCGTTCGCTTCGACTTGGCCCGTGGTTGCTCTGAGTCCTTGGCCTCCAGTGGCTTTGGCTACTTCAACAGCTCAGCCATCGAAGGCAAGCTGTGGTTCGACGCTGACTTTGACGGCGTGGACGATACCGAGGCTGCGGATCGTATGGATACCGAGGTTCCGGAAGCGGATCGTGCGGTAGTACTTGAGCAGTGGTACTACCTGGATGGCACCTTCGCGGGCGACCTCTTCACGCCGGCGCCGCTCAAGAACAACAAGGGCACCACGCTGGTGCAGCTGGATGCCGTGACCTATGACGGCACCAACGAAACCATCGAGCTCGTGCGCGATGACGCCAACAACGTCATTGGTGCCTGGATCAAGAACCCGAACTTCGGCGATGTGGTTACCACCGAAGAAGAAGTGGATGGGGCAACGGTTACGGTGGATAGCTATGCCGGCTCCTTCACCCAAAACACTGACAGCCTTGGCCGCTATCGCTTCGCCAACATGCTGCCCTATGTCCAGTTCGACGCTGAGGGCAACCCGCTGTACTACGGCGAGTTCAAGTCCGACGCTGACTACGACATCTTGGCAGTAGCTGGCTATCGCGTAGTGGTTCCGGAGCTGCCGGAGAACAACGTACTGACCGTCTATCACAGCGCGGCCGCAGGAGCTGCCACCGATAGCGACTCCGATGCCAAGCGTGACGTTCTGCGCGACGCACGGGTGACGGCCTATCCGCAGTTCATCGCTTCGGGCGAACAGCACGACTTCGCTGATCCGTCCACGGTGGGTACCGCTGAGTCCACGGGCTTCATCATTACCGCCCTGCGGGCTGGCATCACGGGCAACTACACCGTGAACTACCAGAACAACGCCTCGGCTATGGCGTCGGTGGCCTACGACGTGGCCGGTCCTGCTATTGACCGCAGCCATGTGAACGCGGGTCTGTTCCAGATTCCAGTGGCCGAGATTGATGGCTATGTCTGGGATGACACGGAGTACGCCGACGGCAATCGCGAGGACAACGTGGCCTCCGATGGTCAGCAATACAAACTCAATGAAGAAGATGGCGAACAGGGCATCGCTGACCAGACGGTCTATGCAACCCAATGGTTCTTCGTGCCCGCAAGCTCGCCGCTCTTCGACCAAATTGATGACGCCACCAGCTACATTGGCTCTACGGCCGGCGTGGTTGAGTGGGTCACCGAAACCGGCGCTATTGTGAAGGGTGCGAAACCCGCCGGTACGCTGGCTGGTGCCTGGGTCCAGAATGCAGGCTTTGGTAGCGATTGGGTTACCACCAAGGAAAACACCGGCGATGACGCCGAGGAGAATCCGCGGGTGCCGGTGGTAAGCGGTGGCACCTCCGTGAAGGATGTTAATGACCGCGACGCCATGGTGGCGGTGCTGACGGCTGACGCCGAACGCGACGCCGATGGTAATGTGATTTCTGCGGACGAACTGGGCCACTACGTCTTCGACAATCTGCCGACGGCAGTGGTGAAGTACAACCAGGCCACTGGTACCGATGAGTACTTCCTGGCAGCCTATCGCTTGGAGCTCAAGGATGTGGTGGATGCCGGCGAAGTTCAGCCGTGGCATCTGACCTCGCTGCATCAGGGCACCGACCTGTTCGCCGACTCTGACGCGAACCGCTACGATCGTGGCTTGGGCATCAATGGCTCGGGCGACGACAAGGGCTCCTACCAGATCATCCAGCGCTACAACGCTGACGGTAGCTTGCGCGCAAATCAGGGTCAGGTCATCATTGCCCATACGGCCGCTGATATGAGTGCGGGCATTCCTGAGGCCTTCGCCACTATTCCGGTGGACAACGCCATGGATAGCTCCGTTGACAGCGCGACCATTTATCACTGGACCGATCCGCAAAGCCAGAAGGGTGGCGATGTGGGTGAGATCGCTGCGGCCCTGCGTACCATTTCCGGCTATGCCTGGTGCGACAACGGCTACAACGACGGTACCTATACCTACACCCCGGGCAAGTACTATGACGATGTGCTGGGCGCTGATCGCGACCTGACCCAAGCAGCCGAGAATGGCTACTACGGTAAGGTGGGCCTGACGGTGTACCTGCGCCAGTGGTACTTCGATGAGGATACCCAGACCTGGGTTGCTATGGAGAACTACCGGGATAACTTCGCCGGTACCTCTGATGTACCCTTCGCCATGGCCTCTACCGTGACTGCCGAGTCGGGCAGCTACGAGGGCCGGGCACTCCATGATGGCTACTTCGAGTTCGCTAACTTGCCGGTAAGCGTCTATGTGGACGGCAAGGAGCGCTTGGCTGGCTACACCTTGGCGGTAGAGGGCGACTCGACGCTCACGCCGACCTACTTCCAGACCAACGTCACCAACGATCCGGCGCTCCATACGGATCCGACGGCCGTGGATGAAAACGGGGTACCCACCTCTCCGGTGGATGAGGCCAAGATTGACCAGTGGAACTCCAAGGCTCATGACCGCGTTGTAGGCGTTCAGGCAACGCCCGCTGACGTGGCTCGTTATGGCCGCGGCGTCTTCCCGGTTTATCGCAACAACGACGACGATGGCTTCTTTACTTCAGTGGCCACGAGCTCCGATAGCAATATTCATACCCTGGATACCGTACTGGTTCTGGCTGGTTCTCAAACCAAGGACGCTTCCGAGCGCACCTCGGTGGCCGAAGCTCAGTACGCCATGAACACGACCTACGACGGTGTGGATGTGGCCTTCGACTTCACCTATGGCAAGCACGAGGGTCGCATGAACGCTGGCTTCACCGAGCCGCCGAATGCACCGATCTCGGGCTACATCTGGAACGACGTCAACTACAACGGCATCCGCGAGCAGGAATACGTTGTGGACGATTACGGCAACCAGATCATGCAAGAGGGTAGCGAGCCGGGCTACAAGGGTGTGGGCGTTTGGGCCTACAAGTACTACCTCAATGACGCTGGCCAGTGGGTACGCGTTCCCGATGTGTCCACCGACGATGGCTTTGAGGAGCCGGAGTATGTGACGACGGACGAGAACGGCTACTACGAGTTCGCTCGTATGCGTACCTCCTACGACGTCACCACGCCGGATCCGGTTTCGGGCACCGACATTACGACCTACTACCTGGCCGCCTATCGCCTCTATGTGGAGAAGCTGCCGGCTGGCGCCACCATGACCCGTTCTCATAATGCGGGCGCGGTGGAAGGAACGGCTATTGCCGACACCTCAAGCTACGGTGTGGAGTCTGACATCTATCGCAGCTCGGCCAATGCCAACACCGATCTGCCGCTCGTGCATCGCTTGGTGGAAACCAAGAACATGGGCGCCCAGGACGGCCAGGCACTGACCCGCGCTGATGGTCTGGTTATCACGGCTCGTCCGTTGCCCCATGACGGCGTGGCAGCTACGAACCGCAAGGAATACAAGGACATCATCTACGACGTATCCGGTGGCGTGAACATGGCCTTCGGTGGCGACGCTGGTTTGATTGCCATTCCTTCGACCTCTATTACGGGTCTGGTGTGGGATGACTCCTATCACGCCGTAGCCAACGACGTGGTTGCCGATGCTCGGGCACGGGAGAATGCCTACAACGGTCAGCAAGATTCCAACGAAAAGGGTCTGTCGGGTATCACCATGATGCTCACCCAATGGACCTTCAATACCACGACTCAAACCTGGAGCCGCGAGACTTCTTACGGCACCAACGGCGTGCGCTCGGTCCTCACCGGTGACGGTACGGGCACCGACGCTACAACCCAGGATGGCACGAACTTGGGTGTCTACACCTTCGACAAGGTGCCTTCCGCTGTTCGTCGTGGTACGGCTCATACCCCCACCTCTGCCGAGGATCTGGATACGGCAAATCTGGGGGCGGCAACCTTAGGCACGCTCTATGACGACAGCTACCTGCTGGCTTCCTATCAGGTGGAGATCGATGGCTTTACCAGCGGCTCTACCGATGGCGCACGGATGCTTACCCGTTATCACGAGGGTGTGCCGACCGATGATCCTGAGAACGACTCTGACGTAGCTTCGGCTGATCGCACGGGCGCCGCTGGTGGTCGTGTGGTGAGCAACCAGGCAACCATTGCTGGTGTAACCGGCACGCGGGTTGGTGGCGCCTATGCTGCTACCAATGCCGGAGCGGGCGCCCGCATCGTGGTGGCTTCGGAAGGCAAGCTGGGCACGACCCACCTGGCTGATGACGCCGACTATCGCAGCGTACCGATGAACCAGCTCTTAGATGAGGGCACGGGCACGGTGGCCTTTGACTGGTTAACCGTTGACGGCACGCCGCTGGCGGGTGGCAGCGTTGGTACCGTGGAGCCCACGAAGCAATCGATCCGCGGTATTTTGTGGAACGATGCAAATAACAACGGTCTCATGGACGATCGCAATGACAGCGATGCGGCCTATGGTGCCTTGGATGGCTACCGGGTTGACCTGGAGCGCTACTGGTACGATCCCACCGATCCGGCTGCTAATGCTGAGGGCTGGGTCTTGGATACCACGTTCCAATATCAAGGAACGGATGCGGCAGGCACGGCTATCGACGGCGTGCTCACTGGTGTGGCCACCGAGGGTTGGTTCATGGATGGCGCCTCGGTACTCGCCTTGGGTACCGGTCAAGAAGTGGTGGGCAACTTCCTGCTCCAGCATGGTCGCTATGAGTTCACCAACCTTGATACGGTCCATGTGGGCGATGGCGACACGCTCCATGTCTATGGCTACAAGCCGGTGGTAATTGATAGCCGCGTGGTGGCCAACGATGAGTTCCGCTCGAAGTATCAGGTAGGCGAAGACTACAAGCTGGATTCTGACCTCCAGGCCACCAACAGCGATCGCGCTGCGGGCCTGAGCAGCACGCGCGGTGCCTACTTGGTAGCCGACAACGAGTACATGGTGCTGCTTGAGGTTGTGGACGACGAGAACAAGACGCCGTCGGGTCAGATTTCCCAGGCTTCCAATATTCGCTTTGCTCCGCGTTCTCACAATGCGGACCAGACCAACGGCGAAAACGCGAAGACCGATCCGGTCAATAGCAACCTGGTGGCCTATGACCTGATGAACGGTGCCGATCGTGCCCATAACGACGGCGGTATCCTGATTCCGCAAACCTATTCCATCACCGGCTTCCTCTGGGCCGATGAGGATTACGACGGTATCTACAACTACGCTCCGGAAACGCGCTTCTCCTTAGATGAGGAAAGTGGCGAGGTGTTGGAAGAGACCTTCCAGGAGCGTGGCTATAACAACAAGCGGGTTATTCTGAAGAAGTGGTTCTACAACACGGCTACCAATGCCTGGGAGCCGCAGATGGTCACCAATAGTGAGGGCCAGCGGGTTCAGGCCACAGAAGAGAACTTCACCCATAGCGTGGGTGTGGTACCTGCGGTGGATACCGACGGCAATATCTTGAAGCGCCCGCTCTATGAGAACGGTGCACCGAAGCGTGATGAGAATGGCAACATCATGACTGATGCCACGATCTACCGCATTGATGCTCCGGTCCAAACGGCCTACGATCCGGCGCTGGCTGGTCCTGAGGAAATTGAAGTGGAAGGCGAGTACCGCTTCGACAACCTGACCACCTACTATCGGGTGCGGGATAACCACAACGAGTGGGTCTACTACTTGGCTGGCTACACCGTTGAGGTGGATGGCTCCAATACCGAGGAAGGCATGTTCTCCTCCTTGGTGACGAGCTATGAGTGGATGACCACCGCTAAGGATCAGCGCAACTCCAACGCGCTGCCCATCAAGACGGAGCAGAATTACCAGGGCAATGCTTGGGATCCGAGCATCTCCTGCGATGACAACAACTACGCCGTGGTCTTGGGCAAGTCGACGGTTCAGACCGGAACCTTTGTGGATAACGAGGGTATGGCTGACGACGTCTTTGGCGAGCCGGGCGAGCGCATCACGAAGAACGCTCTGACCCATAAGATCGTGCTTGCGGGTATTGGCGACGATGACTCGCTGAGCAACCAGTCGGTGCAGACCACCGGCGACGGTGTGGACGTGAACTTCGACTTCGTAGTTGGCCAGTCCCAGACCTCGCTCAATGCCGGCTTCGCTCCGCCGGATCATGCAAAGCTCGTGGGCGATGTGTGGTTCGACGAAGACTACGACGGCCTGTTGACCGACGACTCCATGCTGGAGAACGTCCAGGTGATTCTGTCCCAGTGGTACTTCGTGCCGGAGTATGACTACAACGGTCACCAGCTGCTGGAGGATAACTACGAGAACGTCTTCTACTACGAGAGTGCTCCGACACCGAGCGATCCGGATGCCATGCGTCTGCGTCTCTATCGTGCATCGGTGAAGGGCAACGTCCAGGAGATGGAAATCAACGGCGTGCCTACGGTGGTACTCTTCGAGAACGACCACAGCTACAACTATCAGTTGCTGCTGAACTACGACACTAACCATGAGCTCCATGAACGGGGCGAGTGGGTGCTGAACACCAACTTCCAAGGTGTGGTACCTGAGGGCTATGCTCAAAAGACGGCTGCTCTGGCCGACGAAGAAGGTACCGAGGTTGGCGACGGCACGGGTGACGGCACCGGCACGGGCGAGGGCGAAGGCTCTGGTTCTGGCGAGGGCTCTGGTGAGGGCGAAGGCACCGATCCGGACACCCCGAACCCGGATAACCCGGATCCTGACAACCCGGATCCTGACAATCCTGACCCCGACAACCCGGATCCAGATAATCCTGATCCCGATAACCCCGATCCCGACAATCCGGAGAATCCGGATGAGCCGGAACAGCCGAAGCTTGAGCTGGAGTCCTGGCAGTCTCTCACGCTGACCGACGACGAGGGTCGCTATACCTTCGACGACCTGCCGGGTTATATCTTGCTGGACGACGAGGAGACGAACCCCTCGAAGCCCGAAGACATGACCAACGTCTACCAGCCGCAGGACGAAGCCTGGACTGAGGGCCAGAAGAAGTTTGAGACGGCTAAGGCTTACATGGCGGGCTACTCGGTATCTATCGTGGACGAAGGCGAGTACTTGGCCTCCCGCTTCCACGTAGCCAACTCCGATCCGAACGTCCAAGACTCTGACCTGTTCTCCTTCGAAGCCAACATGTATGGCAACTACAACGAAGACGGAACGGTGGAAGAGACGAAGGCGGTTGTGTCCCAGAAGTCTAAGGCGGGCGGTTTCGCTCATGACACCTATGAGGTTACCTATCGCAATACTACCTACGACTTGGCGAACCGCATGTCGGTCAAGCATGCTGGCGACGCTGGTCTGACCACCCAAGAGCCGGTGCGCATCGATGGCCGGGTCTGGGAAGATGCCGACGCTAATGGCCTCCAGGACGAGGGCGAGATTGGTATTGAAGGTGCAGTAGTGAAGTTGACGCGTTACTGGTATGACACCACGGGCTATGGCGTCTACGAGCCGCAGCCTGGTGATGACCAGACGCCTCCTGAGCCCGATCGCACGGGTCTCACTCAGGAAGAGATCGACGCCATTGCCGCACTAGATGAGTCTGACCCTGAGGCGCTCATTGAGTGGATCAATACGCGCACGACCCGCGTTGAGCTGGAAGTGTTTGGCAACCTGCACTACGACTACCTCTATGGTGTGGGCCAAGAAGGTTCTGATCGGGTGACGGCGGCCTTGAATACCCGTTTAGCGGAACTCAAGGATGACATCCGCTTCGATCCGAGCGGTGCGGGCATTTGGCGTCGCGACTGGACCTTCTCACAGAATGATGTGGAGACTCTGGTTCTGGGTACCGATGAAGAGGGTGAAGAGACTGAGGTCACCCAATACAACGGTGTATCCATTGCTGATGTGGAGAACTTCTTGCCCGAAGGCGAAGGCTTTGTGGGCAAGGA
>CAJUNI010000001.1:91326-116830 GCA_910587945.1 uncultured Parvibacter sp. | reverse complement strand
ATTGCTATTACGGCCTTCTTCATTCCTTTTTCGCGAAGCAACACCGGCGGCTTTGGCACCTACATTCTGCTGACCGGCTATATGTCCTTTGAAGCCCTCATGTGGATTTTCTTCGCCGAACTCTCTCAGCGCTTCCGCCTCTCCCCCATTTTCATTTTTGGGTTAGGGCGCGGTGTTATGGCCTTGGCCGCCCTGGGTGGATCCATGCTTCCGCCCTTTGCCAATTCGCCGCTTATGTCTACGTTTGGCGAAGCCGGCATTGTGATCGTAGTCATTCTTGCCATGATGTTAGCCTTTGCCTTCTTGCCCGACGAGAAGGAAATTGCCTCTATTACCGACTTAGATCCCGCTATGGCTGCCGCCGTGGAGCGACTAGGGCGCAAACCTTATCAGGTGGTAGGAGTGGAAGACAGCGACTCTTCGGAGTGCGTTACCCTCTCATCGGAAGCCCCTGTCTCTGAAGAGGATGGCCGCGAAACAGTTCCGACGCCAGGACCAGCGCCTGCCTCTGACGCAGAGCCAACTTCCGCAGTTACCCTAGAAGTCGAGAGCGCCCAAGCTTCGGCGAAGACAGAGAGTCCAGTGTCAGCAGCCCCAGAAGCTTCCACTCCTGCCACAGTTGCAGTCCCGTCGGAAGCACGTCTGGCGATGATGGGCCAGCAGACCGTCACCGACGACCAGGTCAGTGACGGATCACCCGGCTATTTCCGTCGGCGTTGTGATGTTATTGCCAACACCTACCTACTTTCCCGTCGGGAAAGCGAAGTCTTGAGCTACCTGGCTCGCGGCTATAACTCAGCCTACATTCAAGAGCAGCTCTATATTTCCGAAGGCACGGCCAAGACTCACATTCGCCATATCTACCGCAAGCTCAACATCCACAGCCAGCAGGATCTCATGCGCCTGGTAGACGAGATTGACGTGTAAGCAGTAGTGTCTTAAGCGTAGAACAAAATCTCGTTATAGGTTGGCACCGGCCACGCTTCTCGCGCCACGATAATTTCCATCGCGTCCACGGCGGCGCGCAAATCATCCATTACTGGAATGATTTCATGCGCGTTCATGTTTGCCCGCTCCTGCTGATCTTCAAGATCCAAAGAGACGTAGTGAAGGCGATGAAGCTCTTCTAAGAGGCGATTAATCTCTGCCGCACCGTCGGTCAGTTCGCGCAGGCGCTCTTCCATGGGAAGGGTGTTCGCATCCCCCATGGCAGCACGAATTTGGGCAATGTCTCGCGCCACTTCAGCCGCATAGTTATTGATAGCGGGCAGATAGTCACGACGCACCAACCGCTTCATCGTGCGAATTTCGATGTTCATGATCTTGTTGTACTTCTCAAGCTTAACCTCATAGCGGCTCTTAAGCTCAGTTTCAGAAAGCACCCCAAACTCGTCAAAGAGCTCAACGCTCTTCGGGTCAATCATGCAAGGTAGGGCATCAGCTGTGGTGCGGTGATTTGCCAGACCGCGACGCTTGGCCTCCAGAGGCCATTCTTCAGAATAGCCATCGCCATTAAAGATGATGCGCTCGTGATCGCGGAGCGTCTTCTTGATGCAATCGATAGCAGCCGCTTCAAACTCTTCGCCTTGCTTGCCTTCCATGGCATCGGCGAATTCCTTCAGCGACTTCGCCATGGCCGTATTGAGCACCATGTTGCAGTCCGAAAGATTCTGCGCAGAACCGGGCATACGGAACTCAAACTTATTGCCCGTAAAGGCGAAGGGGCTCGTACGATTGCGGTCGGTGTTGTCCTTCAAGAAGTTCGGCAGGACATCAACACCCAGATCCATAGCCACGCGCTCAGCCGAGGAATATTCGCCATCGCTAATGAGGGCATCCACCACGCGGCTCAACTCTTCTCCTAGGAAGATGGACACGATAGCCGGCGGAGCCTCATTGGCGCCCAAACGGTGATCATTGCCCGCAGAAGCGGCGGTCATACGCAGGAGCTCCTGGTATTCATCCACGGCTTCGATGACTCCCGTCAAAAAGACCAGGAAGCGCAGGTTCTCCATGGGATTCTCGCCGGGATCTAACAGGTTTTTGCTTCCGGCAGAAATAGACCAATTATTGTGCTTGCCGGAGCCATTGATAGACTCGAAGGGCTTCTCGTGCTGCAGGCATACCAATCCATAGTGGCTGGCCAGAAGCCGCATCTCTTCCATGGTCAGTAGGTTTTCGTCCACGGCACGATTGGACTCGGCAAAGATAGGAGCCAACTCGTGCTGAGCGGGCGCCACTTCATTGTGCTTTGTTTTTGCCGACACGCCCAACTTCCAGAGCTCGTCATCCAGCTCTTTCATGAAGTTATTGACGGTCGGACGAATAGCGCCAAAGTAGTGCTCTTCCAACTCCTGACCTTTGCAGGGAGGATAACCAAACAGCGTGCGTCCCGTCAGAATCAGATCCAGGCGCTTCTCATAATCTTTCTCAGAAATGAGGAAGTATTCTTGCTCGGCTCCCAGCGTGGTCTTTACGCGCTCACCCTCGTCGTCGCCAAAGTGCTCAAGAACGCGACGGGCTTGGCGCTCAATAGCTTTCATAGAGCGAAGCAACGGAGTTTTCTTGTCCAGGGCTTCTCCGGTATAGGAACAAAATGCCGTAGGAATACAGAGCACTTCATCTTTGATAAAGGCATAGCTGGTGGGATCCCAAGCCGTATAGCCACGAGCCTCGAAAGTGGCACGCAAGCCACCAGAGGGGAAGCTGGAAGCATCCGGCTCTCCTTGAATGAGCTCCTTGCCGGAGAACGTCATGATCGTGCGGCCGTCATCGGTGGGGTCAATAAAGCTGTCATGCTTTTCTGACGTGATACCTGAGAGGGGCTGGAACCAGTGAGTGTAGTGGGTGGCGCCTTTTTCGATGGCCCATTCCTTCATGGCATGAGCCACAACATTGGCTACTTCCTCATCAAGAGGCTCGCCTTCTTTGATGGTTTTCATGAGCTGCTTGTAAGTGGCCTTTGGTAGACGCTCTCTCATGGTGTGTTCGTTAAACACCATGGAGCCATAGATCTCCGTAACATTAGACATGAACCACACACTCCTCACTAACCCCTTGGCTGCTCTTCTTGAGTTTGCCACGGCCCCACACTCTCAAATTATGGTGTCGCAACAATACCACGGAGAACGGCTTTTGCCTTCCCTAACGGACGCTATTCAAGCTAAGCGTTGTATGTTTCCGATTGTTTTCCATCCCGCAAAGCCTTCTGGCGAGTCCAAGAAACATTGAGCTGCGCGTTGCTGCGGCGGAGCGTAGGGTAGAATAGGTAGAGGCGGTTTACCTGTTGGAGAGGTCGGCCGCTAGCGTCATCTCCTTACATGAAACGGCCGCCTACTCGCTAGGCGGCTGTTTCACGTTTCGACGCGCTTACCGGATTACGACGCAAATGTGCGTAAGTCCCGGTTGATCCCAGACTCTCGCAAGTTGAATGCAAATTACACCCCAGCGCCAGGATCTGGCGTGTGAGGCTACCACAGCATCGGGATCTCGACGTTCATTTGGGTGAGGACTGCCACGATCTTCCACTTTGGTACACGGTCGCGTATTTTCCGAGTTGCTATCTCTTTCGAGCATAGCTTTCATCTGCGGAAACTCCTGTCCCTCAGATACAGGCTAGAAGGCGGCCGAGCTCAGCACGCGAAAATCGCTCGGAATCTCCCTAAAGCGCGTACCAAAGTGGAGGATCGTGGCAGAGTTGTGCCTTTGTCTTTGAGGCGAAGGTATAGGTACAGCTCTGACCCTTGCCAGTGACGAATTCCGCTGACGCCTGCCGTGCCAGCGACCCGCGCGGCAGCCTTTGAACCGCAATCGTCTTTGAAAGGTAGTGCTTCCCTGCCCCTTAGCCGCGATGGCCGGAGGTGCCCCGCTTGCGGCGCAACAGTCCCACGGAAGATGCGGCCTCTACCTGCACGGGAATAGGATCCCCTTGAGGCACCGACGTCTGAGCCCGTTGCCGCGTCATGGGCTGACGACCCGCACGAGGGGTCAACCGCCCCGACTGACTCGGTGATTGCACGACCGGCGCCTCACCCGTTGCGCCTTGACGGCGGGCTTGAGCCGCTTGGCGTACCTGGGCCGCCTGGCGAGCTGCCGCCTGCTGCCGGGCCCGTTGAGCAGCCGTGGATCCTCCTTGGCCCAAGACCGCATCATCGGTGGGCCACTCGCTTAAGGGCACCCCATGGGTTTGATCAGGAGCCCGAGGGATTTCCATTTCCTTGCTGCGCGCTCGTCGACTTTTTGCTGGCTTCTCGGCAGCCTCGGCCCGACCGGGACTGCCCGCCTGGGCCACCGCCGATTGGTAGGCCCCCGCTGTTCGCGGACTACGCTGTGCAGTCCGGGCTGTAGCGGGAATAAAGCCCGATGCAGCTGGTTGTGCCACTCCCTGAACCGACTGCGCTACACTCCTGGCTGGTTGCGCCACATTCTGAGCTGATTGCGTAACGCCTCGAGCCGGCTGAGCCGCGCCCCCGTAAAGCTGATCCTGAGCCATGCTTGCCGCTTGGGCATCTTCTGCTCGGGCTGCTCGCGCTTGCGCTGCTTGTTGGCGCATCCGCTCTCGGGTTGCTGCATCGGCGCGATCTGCCTCGATGGAGGCTCGGGCCGCTTGGGAGGTTTGACGTCGACGCTCAGCTTCGGCTTGGGCGGCTTGATAGGCCGGAGAACGATAGGCGGGTTCTCTGCGCGTCCTGGGTTGCTCCGCCGGTTGGGAATCAAAGGTAGAGGCGGCCTCCGGGCGATAGGCCTCGCGTGCCGGCGAAACCTGTTCTGCACCATAGGCGCCCTGGGTTCGAGCCCCAGCCCCCGTACGCGCAGCAACACTCCCCTGGTAGGCTTGCTCCTCATAGGCTGGTGCCCCATAGGCTTGCCCTCGCTGAGGATCCACCACGGCGGACCGTCCGGTCTGAGAGGTCTCGGTCACCACCCCAGCCTGAGGAGCCGCAGCTCCACGAGGCTCTTGGGGACGCGGGCGACGGGTTTGAGCTCCTTGGCGAGACCGCTGGCTTAAATACATTTGGATCTGAGCGATTTTCCGGCGCTCCGCTTCCAGACCATCCACCAAGCCCCGCAGCTGTCGGTTGGTACCCACAAGCGAGCCGACAAGCCCCAGAATAGCCACCGCAAAAATCAGCAGCACCAAGGCCACGATTGCAAAAGGAGATTGAAGGAATTCCGCCATGAGCGCTCCGCTCTTACGATTACTCTTAGTTGCTTGCTATTATCCCACTTCACCTGAGTCTTAGGCGCGGGCAGAGTCCAGTTCGTCAAAGGACTCATCGTCTTCTTCGCCCTCCAACGCCTCCACGTCCTGCAAAATGGTCTCAAAGTGAGCGCGCAGGTGATCACGCTGTTCTTCGCGTTCTTCCTCCTCGCGCGCTTCCTCTTCGCGCTCGCTTCGGGCGGCGGCATTTTCAATACCATCCAGCATTTCCACTGGAATAGGACGCGCTGCTTCCACCGTCTCTTCCGGAAGAGCCGATGTTACCAGTGCATCCCCGCGCTCGACCTCCTGAGCAGCTCGCTGGGCTGCGGTTTCCTTGGCGCAATCGGGGAATCGCAACAGCACCGACGTACCAACGCCCAGTTCGCTTTCTACTTCCATGCATGCATCAGGCCCAAAGAAACCCTTCATACGATCATGAACGTTCTTCACTGCAATGCCCAAGCCCGTAGATTTGTGCGGATTCATGATGCTGTCGCAATCCTCTTGAGACATACCCACGCCGTCATCATGGACCACAACCACCACGTCGTCGCCATCAATCTCAGCACTTACCGTTACCGTAAGCTTCCCTTCTGAGGGCATCGCGTGTTTGACCGCATTTTCCACAATGGGTTGAATCAAGAACGGAGGTACCAACATGTCTTCCATCTCAGGCCCCACGCCCACATACAAGGCCAGCCGCTCTTCCCCAAACCGGGCCACCTCAAACGAGAAGTAGCGCATGGTTTGCTCAATTTCGCGGGAAAGCATAATGCGGTCGGCCGAGTCCTCCAAGGTGCGACGATAAAAGACGGCGAACTCGCGCAACAACGTGCGCGCTTTCATCGGGTCTGTTCGCACCAGAGAGGCGATGGTATTGATAGTGTTAAACAGAAAGTGCGGATTGATCTGGCTTTGGAGCATCTTCAATTCCATGGAAGTGGCCAACTTGCGCTGGGTTTCCATTTCGGCAGCGGTCATTTGGGTAGACAGCAACCGAGCAAAACCTTGAGCCAGCGAGCACTGGGTTTCGGTGATCTTGCGGGGCTTTCGATAGTAGAACTTGAGGGCGCCAAAAATGCTTCGTCCCAGCATAAGCGGCACCACAATGGCCGCTCCCACATCGGCATCAGTTTCGTCCACCCCGATGTCTTTGCGATTCACGAGCACCCGCATCTCGCCATCGTTGACGGTATTGAGTGTGGCCTTGGTATGGATAGGCTGCCCAGGCTGATAGGCGTGCTCGCGATAGCCCGCGTAGCCGAGGATCTGTTCCGTATCGGTAATAGCTACCGCCACCGCCGAGGTACTTGGCAAAAGCAGCGAGCACACTTCTTGGGCCGCCTCGGGCGTCATGCCGTTTTTCATCACATCAAGAGCTTGACGAGAAAGACGAAGCACATCATCGGCCTGGTGAGCTCGCACGGAATCCGGGTCCGTGAACAGGCGAATAGCCGCCACAAAGGAAATAGTAAACACGATGCCAATGAGTACGATCGCAATCACATCGATCCCTGGCGTGGCGAGCGACCACACCAAACCAATGCCCGCGATGGTCGTAAGGGCCAGGGTAAAGGCGCGCAGATTGACGTAACGCGTGGAATGATAGGGTCCCACGCGGCGACGGGATGCGGTACCCGTAAACCAACTTTGATAGGACCCGTTTGGCAGAGATTCAGCTGCGGCTAGGGTGTCGGTGGGGGCAGTTTCCGAGCTGCTCATAACTCTCTCCTCAAAAACTCAGGGGTGACTATTCCCCTTATAACACGCCTAGCTGGTCGATGACTAGCATGAGGGCCGCAAATAAAAGTAGTCCCCCAAAAAGCAGACGCAAAGCCCGCTCATTTACCTTCGGCAGCAAGCGCACACCAATAAAGGTACCGGGAATAGAACCGAGCGCTACCGCAATGCCAGCCACCCACTGGATGTTGCCAAGCATTGCCTGAGTGATAACGCCGGGAATAGCCAGCACCATGACAGCAATCAAAGAGGTGCCTGACGCCTTTTTGAGCGGGACTCCCAGCATTTCTGTCAACAGCGGCATGATAAGAAAGCCGCCGCCAAGACCGATATAGCCTGAGAACACCCCGGCCACCAAGCCTCCGGCCACTCCTTTGCCATAGGTGGATCGCGGAAGCGCAGAGGAAGCGGAAGCGACAGAGATTGCGGCAGAGTTCTGTTCGGCAGTATCGCTGGGGATTGCGTGCCCCTCCGAGGTGACAGCTGAGTTGACGGCCGTTGCCTGAGCACCCGAGGTGGGAGCCGCGGTTGAGTCGCCCTCCGCTGCCGGCTTCTCTGCCAACGGGGCCACAGGCTTTTTGATCGCCTTGCGTACCATTTTGACCGCCGAATAGGCAATGCAGGCGGCCGCTACCACCATAACCAGCCAATCCGGCGAACCCGTGGCAAGCCATACGCCCAAAGGAGAAGTGAGCGCACCCCCAAGGCCAATGGCCAGACCTAACAGCGGCAGACAGGTACCCGCTCTCCAATGGTTAAAGGCTCCGGACAGAGAGGTCGGAATGATGGTGAAAAGCGACGTAGCTGTGCTCCCAAGAGAGGGCATCCCATAGACCAGTTTGAATAGAGGAATCAGGATGGTGCCACCACCCACTCCCAAGAGACCGGCCAAGATGCCGACCCCCAGCCCCACCACGATGGAGGGAATTCCCGTTAGCAAAAGATCCATGTCACTCTACCCCGTGCGGTGCCTTAACCAAGCCTACTAATCCCCAATGTTGAGACGAATTTCGCTCGTTACACCCGGGTCGATGCTTCGCCTTTGCTGAGGAGCCTGTGGCGTCACGCTGTGAAGAGCCGATTCCACCAACGCAACGGACAACTCTTCATCGCCCTCTAAGCGATTCATAAGTTCGGGCCATGCATACTGGAACTGGAAATACTTGGCACAGTTGCGCTCAGCATAGGCCATGGCCTCACTGCGCGCCGCTTTTGCCGCTCGACGATAGGCTTTCTTGTCCGAACTTACGAGGGAGCGCAAGAACGCGGTGAGGCGAATACGGCGCACCAAACCCGGCTCTAAGAAGGGGCCCGGGTAGGGTTCCAAGGATTTCGGCTTAACCTGCTGCAGGTCAATAAGCGCGCGACTGTATTCCAATTTCCGATACTCATAAATCCAGCGGAAAATATCCTGGCGGAACCGATCGCCTTCGCTGGAAGATTCCGGCGGAAGATGACGCAGCACCCATTGGTTGTCAAACCAAATATCGGAGCCATACATGCGCAAGTCCAGCATATAGTCCAGGTCTTCACCGCGGGCAATCCACGGATCGAAGGCCAAACGCTTAAAGGCTTCTTTATGGATAGCCAAACAGCCACCGCACACATGATTCGAGCGCGACAGTCGCGGGCCTTTCATAGCCTTAGATATCCACTGATTAAAGGCGCGTCCCTGCTGCCAAAACCGGTTATACCAGGCGTCTTCCCACTTCGATAAATAGGAGCCTCGATCATTTAAGTAGTACCCCGTCTTGGCCAAAATAGGGATGCCATTTTTCGTAAGCTTGCCTAGACCGTACATGGCGCGATGGAGAAAATCCGGCGCCTCAATGACTTCATCATCGTCAAGGAATACCACCGAATCGAATCCAAATACATTGGCCACCACCAAACCGAGGTTGCGCACGGCACCATAGCCCTCCAGGCCAATTTCCCGCGTCAAGCGACCAATGTTGAGCTGCTCCATCCGCTGACGAATGAGGGCCAACTCTTTTTCGCCAATAACCAGAAGGCTCAAATCAGGATGACCATCGGCAATAGCCTGAACCTTCTCAACCGCCTTGCTTTCAATAGACTTTTCTGCCGCTACCAAAATAACAATGAGGCCGATCCCCTCCACACGCTCAAGGGACGTCAGACAGCGATCAAGCTCGCCCGGCTCATTCAGAGGCGTAGCGTGATCGTAGGTAGCAATAGCAGAAGAACCGGCACGGTGGCGACGAGCGCAGTTATAGGTTGGGATAATCACCACAGGGTTCATGGAGCTCCTCTCGGCTAACTATTGGCGATGAGATTAACTTCTGTATTTTAGACGTCTTGGTCCGTTTGGCGAAATCCGCCGCTCAGCCGGCAAAGAATTGTCACTCCAGCAGCCGCGAACGTTCATTGCGTGGCTAGGACCGGGACTTTTTTGAAGATCGGCTTGACCCGCTTTTGGCTCGACCGCGCTTCGCCTTAGCCCCGCGACCTCCTTCGGATTTGCGCTCACCCGCCATCCAGCGCGCCTCTTCGCGGCGTCGCTCTAGGGTTTCCGCTTCGGCCTTGAGTGCCTGATAGGAATCGAATCGCGCCTGGGCTAAGCTGCCCTCTTGAAGCGCCGCTTGCACCGCACAACCCGGCTCGTCCTGGTGGCGGCAATCCCGAAAGCGACATTGATTTGCCAGCTCAGTGATGTCAGAAAAGGCTGCTTCCAAGCCCGATTCTGCTTCCCAGAGTCCAAGCCCGCGCACGCCCGGCATATCCACGATGAAGCCACCCCCAGGAATGGAGATGATTTCGCGGCTTACCGTAGTGTGGCGTCCTTTGCCATCGCCTTCGCGCACAGCATTGGTTTCCTGGACATCTTCCCCAACGAGCAAATTCACCAAACTTGATTTGCCCACACCGCTGCGTCCCATTAACACTGCCATCGTCTGGGGCGGAATAAGAGCGCGCACCGCTTCCACCGACTGCGGATCGGCTGAGGTTACTAAAAGCGTTTCCACGCTATCGCCCACCAGCGCCCGCACCTTCTCGCGAACCGCTTCAATCTGCGCCTCATCTTCGGCTAGGTCAGTCTTGGTAAGCACCACGGTCACCGCAGCTCCTGTTTGGTGGGCTAACACCAATTCGCGCTCTAAGCGACGCAGGTTTACTTCCGCCAAAGGCTGGGCCACAATCACCCGATCAAAGTTAGCCGCCAGTACCTGAGCCTGGGCGCGCTCGGTGGGGTCTTTGCGCACGAATTCTCGCTGCCGAGGCTCAATGGCTTCAATGATGCCCATGGTGTGATCCGCGGGGATTTCAACCTCTACGATATCCCCAATGACCGCCCGTTGGTCTTGGGTTTTCACGAGCGCTGTAGCATGTTCGCAGCGCAGGCGGCGCCCATCTGGAAGAGCCACCAAGGGGTATCCTCGGTCGAGTTTTACCACTCTCCCCTGGATCATCGCTGCCCTTCCCGCATCCACCGGAACACCAGGGTCGAAATCAGACCCAGCACTACCAGCACAATACCGGGGATGAAACGATTCAACTCAAAGCCCTGCTTCACCAACACGCCACGAGAAATGACGCTGACATTTTCCGCATGGAGGTCGGTTAATCCGACGTGCTGAGGGCAGGACAGATGGAAGATACCGCGCACTTGCAAGATAGTGCCCACCTGACCATAGCGCCCGTAAGTATCGATGACAGACGCGTTATCGCGGGTCATAAACACCGAGATCACCGCACTGCCCGTCCCTTGTTCCTGCAACGCAATCCAGCAGAATCCCGATTCCATTTCTGCGTTAATGCGATCGCCAATGGCCTCACCTACCACTTGAACCACCTGATCATCCAGATAGGTTTCCGCCCCTTCAAGGTCAGTAATGGTGGTGTCGTAGATAAACGAGCTATCTGGCATTTGCTGGGGATTCACCAAGTTGTCGCTGGAAATGGGAGAGGTGCTGTCGTCGCCAGTGGTAACTGCCGTTACGTCTTCGCCGGTTACTCCTGCGTCTTCGGCAATTTCTGCATCGCTATCCTCAGGAAGGGTTACCGGCTGAGCCTCGCCGTCGTCAGCGCCATTCGCATTCTCGGTAGCCGCTGGGTCTTGGGCCTCTTCGCCCGCTGTTGCTGCTTGGGCTACCGGATCGGCCCCTTCCGTTTCCTGATTGCTTTGATCTTCCTGACCTTGAGAGAGATCATCGGCAGGGGTTGGCTGCAGCGGTAGGCGCTCAGGGGTTAGCGCGAGCGGTTCGGCCACAGCCAGAGAACTGCCCCACCCGAGACTCAGGCCCACCATACAGACCAGTAGCAAACCGATCAGGAGTGCACCCAGCCTCCGGCGCCGTTGTATATGAGAACCATTAGCGAAGGCCTTCATTGCGCGCCTTTCGCCGAGGGATAAAGGAAACAACAATCTCCACTACCACCGCAAGCAAGGTGATGAACTCCAGACGCCCTGCCCACATTTGGAAGATATAGAACAGCTCCAGAGAAAGCGGCATGCCCGGGGTCACGATGCCTGAAACCAAGCCGCCATTAGACGTCATAGCCACCGACTCAAATACCGCCTGGGTAGCTTCGTAGCCGTGAGCAATACCCACGAGCGCCCCAATAGCATAGGTAACCACGAACAACACGAACACAGTCATGGCCTCTTTTACTACTTCAGGAGTGAGCACCCGTCGCCCCACGTGGTTGTAGTCCACCACCACGCGAGCTGAGTCCGGTGCGAGCGCCTCTTTCACCGTGGATACCATGGACTTAAAGATGATACCCATACGGGAGAGCTTCAAGCCGCCGGCCGTTGAACCGGCCGCACCACCAACGGCCATGATTAGTGCGAGGGTCACAAAAGCCCCTGACGTAAAGGCGGTGGTCAGCTGGTTTGACGTGACGGTTTGGAAGCCCGTGGTCGAGAAGGCCGAGATGATCATGAACATGCCGCGGCGCAAGAGCGTAGGCAGTTCGTTGAAGTGAGAACCCCCCGCCAAGGCAGCCGTGAACACAATGGTGACGCCTATAAGCCAGACAAACATGGTGCGGCTTTCAATGTCGTGGAAGAACATGCCCACGCGGCCGTGCCACACCTCGGAATGAATCACAAAGCTGAGCGAGCCTAAGATCATAAGCACCATCAAGAACAGCTCCAAGAAGGGCGAATGGTAGTACATGATGGATTGACTCATGGGCGCAAAACCGCCGGTAACAAAGCCCGAAATTGAGACCCAAAGCGCTTGAAGCCACGCCCGGGCGGGTTCCATGCCAGAAAGCAAGCACAGGATACCAATGATTAGGGTGGCAATAGCAATGATGGCCGCCGTAATGCGAGCAATGAACTGGGTAGTTTGCACCACGTTGGGAAGCACATGTTCGCTGCGCCCCTCGGAGTTATATAGGGAAGCCCCGCCTTTGCCAAACATGCCAAAGGAAAGAGCCACCACGATCAACCCCAAACCTCCCAGCAAATGCATCATAAAGCGGAACATGTTATCGGCATTCGAAAGGTGATCCAGATCAACTACAACTGTTGCCCCCGTGGTGGTCAGCCCCGATACCCCATCAAACAGCGCATCGGCATAGGATAGATAGTGGCCCGAAAAGTACAGCGGGATAGAAGCGAACAGCGCCAGCACCATCCAAGAAAGGCCCGTAACAGCCATAGCATGACGACGGCTTAACCGACCGGGCTCAATACGCAAAAAACGCAAGAGTGAGCCAGCTAAAAAGGCGATGCCTGCTGAAAAGAGATACCGAGCAGCGGGTTCCCATTCGCCAAAAAGCAGCGCTACCACAAAAGGAATAGCCATCAGCAGAGAGGACAGCATAATAAGCATGCCCAGGTAGTGGCCAATAACCCGCAGGTCGAGAAGGGTAAACCGCTGCAGCATGGCTTATCCCACCACCACTCGCACGACGGTCATAACTACCCACAACAGCACGATGAACGCCACAATAGAGAGCAGCATGAGAGACACTCCTTGGAAGGCCGCACTCGCGCGTTCCTGCAAATTACGATAACGACGCTTGGCCCGCACCGGCATTCCTTGGACACCTCCCCCACTACAACAAAAGCAGCCTAACGCTATAGAGGCCCTTGGCCCCAGCCTATGGGGTCATTCTAGTACAATCCGCCCGTCAAGCCCGACCCGAAAAGATGCTGTCACAGACGAGACGCCCCGGCCGGCCCTCCAAACGGCGGAAGGCCCGCCGAAGCGAGCCTTCCTTTATGCCAGTATGCTATGAAAGCGTTGCAGCTTAGGACTCAAGTAGGTTGTCCCAGTCAAGATCCAAGGGACCTTCGATGCGGCAGGTGTATTCACCCTCAGCATCGATGTCGATCAACACATGGCTGTGATCGTGCAGTTCGCCCGTGATAATTTTCTCGGCAATGCGGTCCACAATCTGGCGCTGAATCAAACGCTTCAACGGACGCGCACCATAGACCGGGTCAAAGCCGTCAATGGACAAGTGCTCCATGGCATTCGGCGTGACGTCCAGGGTGACGCGGCGCTTGGCCAAACGATCCCGAACCTCTTCCAATTGCAAGTTCACAATGGACTCAATGACTTCAATGTTGAGCTCGTTGAACGTGATGATGTCATCAATACGGTTCAAGAACTCGGGACGGAAGGTGTTACGCAAAGCATCTTGCATCTTCTCGGCAAATTCCGCCATGCGCTTTGCCGCAGCTTCCGGCGTCATTTCCGTCATGTCATTGAGCATGTCGCCCATGGTTTCGTTTTGCTTGGCGCTGTGCTCGCGAATCAGCTGGCTGCCGATGTTGGAGGTCATGATGATGATGGTGTTCTTAAAGTTCACCACGCGACCCTGGCCATCGGTCAGGCGGCCATCATCCAGCACTTGCAACAGGATATTGAATACATCCGGATGAGCTTTTTCGACCTCGTCGAGCAAGATGACGCAGTAGGGATGACGACGCACCGCTTCGGTCAGCTGACCACCCTTGTCATAGCCCACGTATCCCGGAGGCGCACCAATCAGACGCTGGACCGAGAACTTCTCCATGTACTCCGACATGTCGATACGGACCATAGCCTTTTCGGAATCGAAGAGGTACTCGGCTAAGGCTTTGGCAAGCTCGGTCTTACCAACGCCGGTGGGGCCTAAGAACAGGAACGAACCAATGGGCTTATCCGGATCAGAAAGACCCGCGCGGTTACGACGAATAGCTCCGGCCACCACGTTCACGGCATCGTCTTGGCCGATGACGCGACTCTTGAGGACCTCTTCCAAATCCACGAGCTTTTCCATTTCGCCCTGCATCATCTTGGTTACCGGGATGCCCGTCCACGCTGATACCACCGCAGCGATTTCTTCTTCGGACACTTCCTCTTTCAAGATAGCGCCGTCTTGCTGCTTCACCTTGACCGCTTCTTCGGCCACCTGCAATTGCTGCTGCAGTTCCGGAATGCGGGCATAGCGAATCTCAGAGGCCAGGGAAAGATTACCCTCACGAGTGGCTTTCTCTTCCTGAAGCTGGGCACTTTCCAGTTCCGCCTTGAGATTTTGGACGCTCATAATGACGTCTTTTTCGTTCTGCCATTCGGCCTTCTGATGATCGAGGGCTTCTTGAGCAGCGGCAATATCTTGGCGCAACTTCTCCAATCGCTCAGCCGATGCTTCGTCCGTCTCCTTCATGAGCGCCTGCTCTTCAATTTGCATCTGGATGAGCTTACGCTCGGCCATGTCTACTTCTTCAGGCATGGAATCAATCTCGATACGCAGACGACTGGCTGCCTCGTCCATAAGGTCAATGGCCTTGTCCGGCAAGAAACGATCGGTGATATAGCGATCCGAAAGCTCAGCCGCTGACACAATCGCGCCATCCGTGATACGCACGCCATGATGGATTTCGTACTTCTCTTTCAAGCCACGAAGAATGGCGATGGTGTCTTCCACCGTCGGCTCATTCACCATAACGGTCTGGAAGCGGCGCTCGAGAGCAGCGTCCTTTTCGATGTATTTGCGATACTCATCCAAGGTAGTAGCCCCAATGGCGCGCAGCTCACCACGAGCCAAGGCGGGCTTGAGCATATTGCCCGCATCCAAGGAGCTATCGCCGCCAGCACCAGCACCTACGATGGTGTGAAGCTCGTCGATGAACAAGATGATGTCGCCGTTAGCTTCCTTAACCTCGCGCAGTACGTTCTTCAGACGATCCTCAAACTCGCCACGGTACTTCGCACCGGCCATCATGGCACCCAAGTCAAGAGAAATGATCTCGCGATCCTTCAGGCTTGAGGGAACGTCGCCCGCCACAATGCGCTGGGCTAAGCCTTCAACAATGGCCGTTTTGCCCGTGCCTGGCTCACCAATAAGTACCGGGTTGTTTTTGGTGCGGCGAGAGAGCACTTGGATGGTACGACGGATTTCGTCCGCACGACCGATAACCGGATCCAGCTTTCCTTCGCGCGCCTTCTGGGTCAAGTTCTGACCGTATTGTTCCAGAGCCTCAAACTCCGTTTTGTCCGTCTGGGACGTGACACGGGTATTACCGCGCAGGTTTTCGTAGGCTTCTTCAATGTTCTTGCGCGTAATGCCTGCCGTGGTGAGCAACTTACCCGCTTCGCCCTTATCTTCAGAAAGCGCGATGAGCAGGTGCTCGGAGGTGGCATAGCTGTCGCCAAGCTTCTCGGCAATCTTTACCGAGTTATCAATGACCTTGATGAGGTCCTGACCCGGGATAGGCATGGGCGCCGCACCCGACTGCTTGGGCATCTTGGCAATAGCGTCATCAATGTTTTGGGCGAGCCATACCGGATCGGCGCCAATGCGCTTGATGATGGCCGCAATGTTGTTCTCATCGGCATCCATTAATGCCTTGAGAAGATGAATGGGTTCAATGATGGCAGAGTCGGCATCCGAGGCCACGCCCATGGCGTTTTGGAAGGCCTCCTGCGCCGTCAGCGCCAGTTTATCTAGTCTCATGGGGTCTCCTTTATCGAGAGTGATGGAACGTTGGGAGATCGCTGGCGCGCACCAAAGCAGTGATGCTGCGCCGCGTTTCTAATTCGCGAACGCGGTCGGCTAAACGACGTACCCGCTTATGGAGGTCGTCCAGTTGCTGCTCGCGATCGTCAAGGCGGCTTTGAAGATCCAGGATGCGAATTACGCCGGCAAGATTAATGCCTTCGCCCGTAAGTTCGTTGATAAGCTCGAGCCGCTCAATGTCTGCTTGGGAATACATGCGCGTGTTGCCGCTGGTCCGCTGAGGCGTTACCAAGCCTTTTTGCTCGTAGGCCCGCAGGGTTTGGGGGTGAACCCCCGCCAGTTGGGCGGCCACACTAATCATGTACACCGGACGATTTCTGTCATTTATTGCCATGGTCTGATTTCTTCTTCCGTCGCCGCAAGGAAGTCTTCCATTGCCTGTTTTTGCTGTTCATTCATGGACGTTGGCACTTTCACTTCGATGGTGATCTTCAAGTTGCCAAACGATCCTTTGTTCTTAATGTCGGGAGCGCCTTTGCCCTTGACCGTCAGCACCGTGCCATCTTGGGTTCCTGCCGGCACCTTCACACGCACCTTCTTGCCATCGGGCGTGGGTACCACAATGGACGTACCAAGGGCAGCTTCGGCCACCGTCACCGGCACCGTCATAAGGACATCAGCTTTGGAGCGACTATAGAGTGGGTCGGGGGCAATCTTGGTGATGATGAGCAGGTCGCCCGCTTCGCCACCGTTTTCGCCTAAGCCGCCCTTTCCCTTAAAGCGCAGACGGCCGCCATCGATGGCACCGGCCGGTACTTTAACCGTAAGCGTGTCTGCTTCCGCCTTGCCCGGAATACGAACGGTGACCAGTTTCTCGACGCCATTGAAGGCCTCGTCAAAGGTCACATCCAGGTTGACGGTCATGTCTTGGCCTCGCATCGAGCGACTTTGGCGACCGAAGTTTCCAAAGTCCCAATCGGAGCCAAAAGCTCCTTCGCCATGACGGATGCTCTCAAGAATGTCAGCCCAGCTGCCACCGCTATAGCTAGTGGTGTAGCCTGCGCCACCCCCAAAGATGTCATCCATGTTGACGGAGCCACCGCCCCAGCCCCGCGGAATTTCATTCTCGTTTGCGGTGCCGTATTGGTCGTAAAGCTCGCGCTTCTTTTCGTCGCTTAAGACCTCGTAGGCCTCATTGATCTCTTTGAATTTTGCCTCGTCGCCGCCCGCGTCGGGATGATGAGTGCGTGCCAACTTGCGGAACGCTTTCTTGATCTGATCGGCCGTGGCGGTACGTGGAACTCCTAGCGTTTGATAGTAATCAGGCGTTGACGCCATTCGGTTCCACCTCCTTTGAGTGGTTTTCGATAGGCCTTTCGGCCGATTGGTAGTTACTTCGTAGTTTGCTTTCCTGTTGCAAAGCCCATAACGACAGTACTTTGAATGTCCTGTCGCCATAGGCCTTGCAGCAGGGAAATAACAAGGGGCGGACCAGCCGGCCCGCCCCTGTCAGCCTTCCCTTAGGTCCAAGCCGTGGACACGTTTTGCGAACACGGGCTTGTCTTGGTTGAGGGGCGGTTAGGATTCCTCATCCTCAGATTCAACTGGGCGCTTCGCACCGCCAGTGGTGACCGTCACCATGGCAGGACGCAGCACCTTAGATCCCAACCGATAGCCCTTCTGATAGACCTGAGCTACGGTTTCGTCATACTGCGAAGGGTCATCCACAGTACCTACCGCTTGAGCCTCAAGGGCATCGAAGGCCTGACCCACCGGGTCAATTACCACGACACCATCTTTGCCCAGCACGTCGATCAGCTTCGAATGAACCGCTTGCACGCCACCCAGCAGGCCGGTTTCGCCGTTCTGCTGTGCGTAGTCGATGGTGCGCTCGAAGTCGTCGATGACAGGAATCAAGCTCTCCACCATCTTCTCGGCGGCACGAACTTTTTCCTCATTACGCTGCTCGGTCATGCGACGACGATAGGTATCCCATTCGGCGTGAAGACGGAGGTACTTGTCTTTCCACTCAGCAACCTCGGCTTGAGCCTTGGCTACTGCTTCAGACTCTTCAATAACACCGGCAACCGCTTCGCCGGCCGCACGCTCAAGTTCCTCGTCCAGCTCATCGGGTTCAATAACGCTGGCCTCCAGAACCTCTTCGTCGGCTATCGGGCGGGAAGCCGCCGAAGCGGCTTCCGGATTACCAGAGGTGGAAGTGCTGACGTTGTCCATATCGGGCGTCGTCATGGCAATTACTTCCCTTCGTTCTCGTCTTCAACAACCTCGTACTCGGCTTCGATGGTGTCATCGGCCGGAGCCGTTTCAGCAGCGGCAGCCTGAGCACCCGCAGCAGCACCCTCGGTGGAGTACACCACTTCAGCTAACTTATAGCCAGCCTGCTGGATTTTCTCCGTAGCAGCCTTGATAGCCTCAAGGTCGGTACCTGCCAGAGCAGATTGGGTCTCAGCGATGGCTTCTTCAGCCTGAGCCTTAGCGTCAGCCGGAACCTTGTCGCCCAGCTCAGAGAGCGTCTGCTGGGTAGCATTTACCAGGGCGTCGGCGTTGTTGCGAACCTCAGCCTCTTCACGACGCTGACGATCTTCCTCGGCATGGCTCTCGGCGTCCTTTACCATACGATCGACTTCGTCATCAGAGAGTGCCGTAGAACCAGAGATGGTGATCTGCTGCTGCTTGCCCGTGCCCAGATCCTTAGCGGATACGTTCACGATGCCGTTGGCGTCAATGTCAAAGGTAACTTCGATTTGCGGGATACCACGACGAGCAGCCGGGATACCAGTCAGTTGGAAGCGACCCAAGGTCTTGTTGCCTGCAGCCATTTCGCGCTCACCTTGGAGGACGTGAACCTCAACGGAGGTCTGGTTGTCAGCCGCGGTGGAGTAGATTTCGGTCTTGCGGGTAGGAATGGTGGTGTTGCGCTCGATCATCTTGGTCATCACGCCGCCCATGGTTTCAACGCCCAAGGACAACGGGGTAACGTCAAGAAGCAGGATGCCCTGAACGTCGCCAGCCAACACGCCGCCCTGAACAGCAGCGCCCATAGCCACTACCTCGTCGGGGTTCACCGACATGTTCGGGGATTTGCCCGTGAGCTCTTTTACCAGCTCTTGCACAGCCGGCATACGAGTAGAGCCACCTACGAGGATAACCTCGTCCACTTCACCGATCTTTAAGCCTGCGTCCTTCAGTGCTTGCTCCACCGGCTTCTTGCAGCGATCCAGCAAGTCCTTGGTGATGCGCTCGAACTCAGCACGAGTAAGCGTGTAGTCCAAGTGCTTCGGGCCGGATGCGTCAGCGGTGATGAAGGGCAGGTTGATGTTGGTTTGCGTGGTGGAAGAAAGCTCCATCTTTGCCTTCTCAGCAGCTTCCTTCAAACGCTGCAGAGCCATCTTGTCCTGACGAAGATCGATGCCGTTGTCGGCCTGGAACTTGTCAGCCAACCAATCGATGATGCGCTGATCCCAGTCGTCGCCACCTAAGTGGTTGTCGCCTGCGGTAGAAGCTACTTCAAAGACGCCATCGCCCAACTCGAGGACAGAAACGTCAAAAGTGCCGCCGCCCAAGTCGAAGACGAGGATCTTCTCGTCATGGTCAACCTTATCAAGGCCATAGGCCAAAGCTGCAGCCGTCGGCTCGTTGATGATACGAAGAACTTCAAGACCAGCGATCTTGCCGGCGTCCTTCGTTGCCTGACGCTGAGCGTCGTTGAAGTAAGCCGGAACCGTAATGACCGCTTGGGTGATAGGCTGGCCTACCTGCTTTTCTGCATCAGACTTCAGCTTTTGCAGAACCATGGCTGAAATCTCTTCCGGCGTGTAATCCTTGCCGTCAATGTCGATAACGGAACGACCGTCTTTACCGGCCTTTACTTTGTAGCTAACCGTCTTCTGCTCTTCGCCGGTCTCATTAAAGGAACGGCCGATAAAACGCTTGACGGATGAAACGGTATTTTCTGGGTTGGTGACGGCCTGGTTCTTTGCGGCCTTGCCAACAACGCGCTCGCCATCCTTGCGGAAGCCTTCTACAGAAGGAGTGGTGCGGTCGCCTTCGGCGTTCACCAAGATTTCGGGCTCCGAGCCCTCCATGACTGCCATGGCGGAGTTGGTGGTGCCCAAGTCGATTCCAAGAATCTTGCCCATTGCTAATGCCTCGCTTTCACAGTTTTCCTGTTACGTAATCCTAGTGCTGCATACTATAAAATCTTAGTGCCTATGTGTCAAGTTTTCTTTAGAACAAATGTTCAAATAAGCTCAACGTGCATCACTCTACCGTCTTTTATAGGAGCGTGCAGAGTGGCCTGTATTTCGTTTTCAACCTAAAACAGGGCTGTCATCAGGGCGATTCTTTTAACTGAGCTGTTAGATTCTCTGTCACCAAGCCTCCAAAAACCCGAGGCGAACTTGTGTTCGAATTATGGAGGGCACCCCTGTAGCCCTGCGCCGAGGGCTCCATGAGCCTGGGATGTGGCCACCAACTCCCATCGAAATTGCGACTTTTGGTCAAACAATCGCGTTTTTATCATCGAGTTGGGTGCTAGAGCCCTGCTGATGCGAAATATCAACCGTTTATGGCCTAGATAATCAACATATTTTTGATTTATGTTGATTATCTAATGCTGCGATCGTTAGAAACTAAGGAATACGACAGAAGCGCACGCTAAAATCGTCCCGATTTGACCAAAAGTCGCAATTTCGATTGCAAACTGGGGTGGCGGACCGCAATCATCACAGACTGTAGGCTCCTGAGGCCTTGCGCGCCCGAGATCTGCGAGTGCGCCACGCGACAAACCGGCGACTAGATACAAATAGGCCGGCGCGCCAAAACGCACCGGCCTATTTAGAAGCCTTATATAGTAGTAAGGCGAGCGGTTGAGAGTACTTAGTCCTCAACAACCTCGGGGATAGCACCCATGGGGCACTCTTCCACACAATCACCGCAGGCAATGCACGCCTCTTCGTTTACCACTTCGGCAGCGCCATTGACTACTTCGAGCACTTCTTGCGGGCATGCGTCAACGCAGATCCCGCAACCGATGCACTCATCGGTTTCGATAATCGGATGAGACATGGAATACTCCTTCGAATCGGAATGAAAGCCCCCTCTAGTTGTCCATGGCTTTCATTGCGCAAGATAACACGAAACCCAACCTGCGCAAGCATTATCCGCAACTTTTCAGGCGAAAGCCCTGACAGAAATTGGCTTTATTGGGCAGTTGCTTAGCATCTTCCCTGTTCAAAGCCCAGGTATGCCCGTATCTCGCAAAGGCTCGTTCCTACCAGACCAATTCCACCGTTTTAGCAAATACGGGGAAGTTGCTCCCCTACCAACATATCGAGAATACGGCGACTACCAAACCCAGTGCGCAGATACACCTTTGGTCCGCGCTCGGGATTGCAGGCTTGCACTTCGCCAATGATGGCAGCATCTGCGCCGTAAGGATTGGCGCGCATGGCAGCTAAAGCGGCCTCTGCTTCGTCGGCGGCTACGACACAGACCATCTTGCCTTCGTTCGCCACTTGGAATACGTCATAGCCCAGCATGTCACAAGCGCCTAATACCGCATCCTTGAACGGGACGGCGTCCTCGGCAATTTCAAAATCCACCGAAGACTGCTCGGCCAGCTCATTAAGGGTAGAGGCCAAACCCCCACGCGTTGGATCACGGAAGCAGCGCGTATGGGGAGCCACTTCTAGCACTTGAGCAATGAGGTGGTTAAGGGGTGCAGCATCGCTTTCCACAGCAGCCGAAAAGCCCAGGCCCTCACGGCAACTCATGATGGCAATACCATGATCCCCCAGCGTGCCACTGACCAGCACCTTGTCGCCAGGTTGGCAGTAGGCGCCACTGAGATCCACGCCCTCAGGGATAAACCCGACTCCCGAGGTATTAATGAAGATGCCGTCCCCATGACCGCGATTTACTACTTTGGTATCGCCCGTCACAATGGTGACGCCAGCTTCGGCGGCAGCCTCGGCCATGGAGGCGCAAATGCGACGGAGATCCTCGAGCGCAAATCCCTCTTCCAAAATGAATCCGCAGCTCAAGTAGGCCGGTTTGGCACCACTCGTAGCCACATCGTTAACGGTGCCGCAAATGGCCAAGCGTCCAATATCGCCACCCGGGAAGAAATGAGGAGTCACCACAAAGCTATCCGTGGAATAGGCAATGCGCTCACCCGGTTGCGGTGCCGCCAATACCGCTGCATCATCACCGCGCAGCAAATCCTGGTTGCCATAGGCGCTGAAGAATACTTCGTCTATGATGCGCTTCATCATAGAGCCCCCGCTGCCATGGCCAAGCATGACGGTGTTCTGAGGTTCCATAGATAGTTCTCCTTTAAAAGGGCGCTAGGTTGCCCGTGCTCGTTAAAACCAACTTGCCATTTTGTACGCCCTTGGTTCCAAGGATCAAATTCGCCACATCTTGGACATAGCTGGTTTCGCCGCGAATCACAATGACTTCAAGGCAGTTGGATTCGTCCACATGCACATGCATGGTGGAAATGATGGATTGATAGCAATCATGCTGGATGCGATGAAGCTTCTCTTGAAGGTCGCTGGCATGGTGGTCATAGACAATGGTCAGGGTACCTATAACTTCCACGCCCGGTGTGGCGCACTCGTCTTCCACGAGCGCATCCCGTACGAGGTCGCGCACCACTTCGCTGCGGTTCTTCGCCAATCCACGGCGAGCCACCAGCTGATCAAACTTCACCAAAAGGTCCTCAGGCATAGCTACCGAGAACCGCATGAGTCCGTAGTTTGCCATGGCTTAGACGAGGCTCACCGTCACGCCATTGGCCGTTTCGGCATCATCTTCAAGGGCGTCTTTGGCCTCATCTAAGGCTGCGCGCACCTCATCGAGAAGAGCCTGGGCCGCATGGAGCTTTTCGCCCACCGTCGGAAACCCAGCGTCTTCGGCCTGATGAGCCAAGTTGTGGGCCCAGCGACGCTCTAATTTAATATGGTCATCGATCTGCTCGATCAGCTGTTCAAATTGTCCCGTGTTAATTCCATTGGTACACATGAGATCCTCCTTATAGGCAGGGTGCTTACGTGGTTGTGTCAGCATGTTGTTCGCGAGGGCAGATTCGGGAAAACTAAAATCTCATGGCTTTATGCCAAAGCCCCCATGAACGGTCACACAAATTGATAGTATGCTTAAAGTCCAAAATAGAAAGCCAGAACGGTGGATGGTGTGAAAAATTCTACAGAAAGTAACATGTACAACATCTCAGCCCAAGAGGTTCTGGCCGCCTATGCCCCGCTGCTCCAAGGCACTGGCAATGAAACCCTTCTTGCCATCAGCACCCATCCGTTGGATGACACCTGTCGAGGCGCCCTGGTAAAAAGCGCTGTTGCCCTTGGCTATGGCGAAGGCAGCGTAGCGTTTGCCATCACCCATGGTCAGCTAGATACCATGGCGGTAGATGCGGGTTTTCGCGATGTGTACTCCATTGTGGAGGGCCTCGATCCCTTGGCCATTGTGGCCGCCGATCGCGCCGTGAGTGTGTTGCTTGGGGAAGCCTATCGTTGCGAAATCCCCTTGGATAATCACTGTCGCGTTATGGGGCGTACCGTGGTGGCCTTTGCTTCCCTTCCGGAATTGATGGCTCAGCCTGCCACCGATACACAGCCCGCGGGCAAGCAAGTAGTTTGGAATCTCCTCAAGGCGTTGAAGATTTCGCAGTAGTTGTTATCGAGCAGACTGCGCCCACTCCCACATTCCGCCGAACGACCCAGCGTTTACAGGCCTTGAGCTTCCCCTACGAATCGCCCTCCGCCGAACATGGGCTCGCTTGCGTTTGCGGCCGCGGCCTTCGATGCCACCTACCATAAGAAAAGGGCCGCGAGATCCAACCTGTCTCCCGCAGCCCCATTCCTTCTTACGTTTGCAGTTTTGAGCGTTTAGCCCTTCACCACCGCTTCAGCGGCATCCAGCAGCTGGTTCACTTCTTCTTGGGTGCCAGCCTCAGCATAGACGCGAACCATGGGCTCCGTGCCCGAGGGACGCATCATTACCCAGGCGTCGTCTTCCAGAAGAAGCTTCGCGCCATCGCGACGGTCGTAACCTAACACCTCATAGCCGCCCATGGTGGCAGCCTCAAAGGTCGGAAGTTCATTCTGGCAGAACTCCTCCATGCGCTCCGGCGTGAGCGTAACGCCACGGCGGGCGAACTCGCGGCGTCCCACCTGGGCAAAGAGATCGTCAACCAATTCGCCCAAGCTCTTGCCCCGCTGAGCCATGGTCTCGCAAAGGAGCAGGGCCATCAGCAGGCCATCGCGCTCTTTCACGTGATCCGGAATGCCAATGCCGCCGGACTCTTCGCCGCCAACCAGCACACCGCCTTTTTCCATTTCGCCATAAATCCACTTGAAGCCCACCGGCGTTGCCACAAACTCCAGACCCAGCTGATCGCAGAGACGCTGCAGCATGGCCGAAGCCGTCACCGTACTCACCACGCGACCGGTTTGTCCCTTGTCTTTCACCAAATGCTCAGTAATGAGCGTGATGATGCGATGGGGGTTCACATAATTGCCTGCGGCATCGCCTGCTGCAATGCGGTCGGCGTCACCGTCGTTAATAAATACTGCGTCGTAGCCAAGCTCGGGCACCTTGGCCAACCCTTCGTCAATCCACGGCGAAATGGGCTCGGGATGAAGTCCCTGGAATGTAGGATCCTCGTCGTTATGGATTTCGCACACCGTCACACCCATGGAGCGCAAGAGGTCTGCCAAGTAATGACGGCCAGCTCCATAGAGGGGATCGATTACCACCGAAAGATTGGCTTCGCGAATAGCCTCTTCGTCCACCAAACCACGCAGGGATTCAAGGTAGGGGGTCATGAGATCCGCCGTTTGGTACGTGCCGCGCGCCTCCGTCGGCGTTTCAGCCAGGCAAGCTTCCACGCGATCGGTGAACTCCTTCGGGCTTGCGCCACCGTCAACCATGCGCAGCTTGACGCCAAGATACTCAGCCGGGTTGTGGCTAGAGGTGAGCATGATGCCACCCACCGCGTCATCGTTATGAGCCACCGACCAGCACAGGGTGGGCGTCGGGCAGTAATCCTCGGTTAGCACCACCGTAAAGCCCTGGGCTGCCGCTACTTCAGCAGCCAGCTGGGCATAGCGGTGAGCATCCAGACGACAATCGTGCCCGATGATGAGCGTACCCAAGTTATCCGGAGTACGACCCGCTGCCAAGGCATCCTCTTTGAAGACCGCAGCCGCAGCATCAATCACGCGCACCAGGTTTTCGTCCGTGAAATCTTCGCCGATGATGGCACGCCAGCCATCGGTGCCAAAATGAATATCAGCCACCAGGGCTCCTTTCTGTTTAGCACTACATCTCTTGCTAGGTTCTATGGTACCCGACTGTGTCTGTTATCCCCGCCAAAGGTCATCAGCGCGTACAGAACTTTCGCAAACCGCAGTCCTTTGCGATACCATAGCGCCATTGTGTTTGTCGTTTAAGAAAGCGCTCCGAGTTTCTGCAGGCAGCAGAAATCTATGAGCGCCCCCTGTGTGCCCGTTGTAGGCATGCACCCTTGCCGCGAGCGTCCGTTTCGGCAGCTTACGGCATGACCCTAAGGAGATAGTTATGGCCAATGCGTCCCTT
>CAJUNI010000001.1:81035-91316 GCA_910587945.1 uncultured Parvibacter sp. | reverse complement strand
AGCCACACCTGTGTTGAACTCTTGGAAAAGGGCTACAACGTGGTCATTGTCGACGACCTGAGCAACTCCAGCGAAGTGGCAGTGGATCGCATTCGCACCATCACGGGAGCCTCGGATGAGCAGTTGGTCTTTGTCGAGGCCTCGATTTTGGATCGGGATGCGTTGGAGAACATCTTCAGCACCTACCCCATTGACGCCATCATCCACTTTGCCGGCTTCAAGGCCGTAGGCGAATCGGTGCAAAAGCCGCTGGAGTATTACTGGAACAACATTGCGGGAACCTTGGTGTTGTGCGAAGTGGCCCGGAAGCATGGTGTCAAGAACATCGTGTTCTCGTCCAGCGCGACGGTTTATGGCGAACCCGAATTCGTCCCGATCACCGAGTCTTGCCCCAAGCACACGCCCACAAACCCCTATGGCCAAACGAAGACCATGCTGGAGCAGATCCTCACGGACTTCTATGTGGGCGATGACGAATGGAACGTTGTTCTTCTCCGTTACTTCAACCCCATTGGCGCCCATGAGAGTGGTCTCATTGGCGAAGACCCCAAGGGTATTCCCAACAATTTGGTGCCCTATGTAGCTCAAGTGGCCGTTGGAAAGCTTCCGGCCGTGGGCGTGTTTGGTGACGACTATCCCACTCCCGACGGCACCGGCGTTCGCGATTACATCCATGTAGTGGACCTCGCGCGCGGCCATGTGGCTGCCCTGGATTGGATGGCCGGTCGCGTCGGTACTGGTGAGGCCATTGGTCTGGGGTCTATGGCCGGCACTCCTGCCGCCGATGGCACGCGCCGCGGCGTAGGCATTTTCAACTTGGGTACCGGCACAGGCTCAAGCGTGCTGGATGTCGTCCATGCCTTCGAAAGCGCTTGTGGCCATGAGCTTCCCTATGAGATCAAGCCGCGACGGGCCGGCGACATTGCCGCCATGTATGCCGCCTGCGACAAGGCTGCCGATGAGCTGGGTTGGACTGCCGAATACGATCTGACGCGCATGTGCGAGGACAGCTGGCGTTGGCAATCTCAAAACCCCGATGGGTACGCCACTGTTTAATTGTTGGACGTGCACTATTCCCAACGGGTTTCCGTTATAACCGCGTTCTAGGCTTGGGCCTGAGTGGACTAATTTCCGCCGGGCCCAAACTTTTGGTGAATTCCTAGAGAACCCATCCGCGGTAAAATGCGTTTTACAAGCGCTGCCTGGGGCGTGCCTATGCTTTACCCATGCCTGCTGATCAGCCACATAGCGCTTTGCCTATGCAACTCTCCCAAAAAGAGTTGTCGCTTATTCTTGGCATGAACGTGCGGGCTCTTCGCGACCAGACCGGTCTTAGCCAGCAGGCATTTGCGGACATGATTGGTCTTTCCCGCCCCACCATTAGTCGCATTGAGCGCGGGCTGGGAAATCCCCTTCTCTTCGATCTGCTGAAGATTTCCAATGCCTGCGGGGTGAGTCCCGAGACGCTATTAATCCCAACGGAAGAAGGTCTCGATCAATTGGCCGAAGCCATCATGGATCAAGCAGACACCTGGGCGATGGGCTCTTCTTCCCAAGCTATGGCAAACTAGCCGAGCGGAACGCTCACTGTCCAAGCGGGGCGCACCGACCCCGGGCATCGCCTGCTGCCGGCACGAAGTGCCTTCGGCCCTAGCAGCCTATCGCTATCGCCCTGAGCACGCCACCCTCTTTTCGAGCGAAGATTTCCCGGCATCATTCACCCGGCTGCGGAGCTAGCGCTAACAGCTCATCGAAGGAATGAATGACCAAATCCGGCTCGACAGCGCTGGGCGCATAGAAATCTTCGAGTGGGTGATAGCCCCAGGCCACCGCCACCGCGAAAAGGCCCGCACGCTTGGCGGTCAAAATGTCGTTGGGCGAATCCCCAAAATAGACAGCATCCTGAGGTGTTACTCCCAGCCGCTCTACCATGGCCTTCATACCTGCAGGATCGGGCTTGCGAGGCACCGTCGGGCTTTCCCCTTGAACGGCATCGAATATCCCTGGGAGCTTCTGGTCGATAATCTGGTGTACCCCTTCGTCAAACTTATTGGAGAGTACTCCCAGCTTGCAGCCTCGAACCTTCAGCGCTTCAAGGGTGTCCACCACACTCGGATAGGGCTGGGTGTAGGGATTCGGATAGGTTTGATAGACCTCTTTCCATCGAGCCAACGCCCGCTCGGCTGCCTCTTCATCAACCCCGTCCGGCACTGCTTGCACCATGAGCGCCTTGAGTCCATTACCCACAAAGCGATGGATCTCGTCGGTGGTGCGAGGCCCATAGCCCTCTAATGCCAGCGCCTGGTTAGTTAACTCCACCAGATCGGGCAGGGTATCTAACACCGTGCCATCCAAGTCGAAGATGAACCCATGAAAGGGCGGCTGACCTGGGGCAGGAAATACTTCTGTGGTGGATGGGGTTGATTGTTCGTTGGTCATGAGTTCTCCCTGAAACGAAATGGCCGCCGAAAGGCGACCATCGTTGAAGCCTACGATTGCAACTATTGTAGCGTCATTTGCAGGGTTGAGATCTTCTTCCCGAAGAGCTCAACCCTGCCGTTGCCGTTTAGTCAGACAGGATTAGAAGCCAAACATTGCGGTGGTGAGATAGCGCTCGCCCGTATCAGGGAGGATCACCACGATGTTCTTTCCCTTGTTTTCGGGACGCTGGGCAAGCTTGGCCGCAGCCGCCACCGCAGCCCCAGAGGAGATACCCACAAGCAGCCCGTCGTTGCCGGCCAACTCCCGGCCCGCTTCAAAGGCCTCTTCATTTTCAATCGTAACCACTTCATCGTAGACCGAGGTATCGAGCGTTTCAGGAATAAAGCCCGCACCGATACCTTGAATTTTGTGCGCCCCCGCACGGCCTTCCGAAAGCACCGGAGAATCCGCCGGCTCTACCGCCACTACCCAAAGATCGGGATTCTGCTCTTTAAGGTACGCGCCTGTGCCCGAAAGCGTTCCGCCAGTGCCGACGCCCGCTACCAAAATATCCACCTGACCGTTGGTGTCTTCCCAAATTTCCGGACCGGTGGTTTTGTAATGAATGGCGGGATTGGCCGGGTTTGTGAACTGAGAGGGAATAAACGAATTGGGAATCTCTTGAGCCAGCTCTTCGGCCTTGGCAATGGCTCCCTTCATTCCCTTGGCCCCTTCGGTGAGCACCAGCTCGGCGCCATAGGCCTTCATCAAATTGCGTCGCTCCACCGACATGGTTTCTGGCATGGTAATAATGATGCGGTTCCCTCGGGCGGCCGCAATAGCAGCAAGAGCAATGCCGGTATTGCCCGAGGTCGGCTCAATGATGACGGTCTCGGCGTCAATGAGTCCTTTTTCAACGGCATCATCAATCATGGCCTTCGCGATACGGTCCTTAATGGATCCGGCCGGATTGAAATATTCAACTTTCCCAATAAGCCGTGCCTCAAGCCCATGATTAGCCTCGTAATTGGTCAACTCTACCAAGGGAGTGTGGCCCACAAGCTCAATAACATTGCGATGGATAGCCATTGGAATTCCTCCTGCTCTGGGACCTGACGGGTGAAGCGCTCCTAGGGAGTGCGTTGGCAGTTATCCCTATTGTCTTGAACGCTTTAATAGTCTAGCTATTTGGTAGTCTTTTACAAGGCGGGAAGTGGTTACTTATTTCTGACAATTTTCCTTTTCTTATCAAGTTGTTCTTGCTGAAGAATAATTACTGCGCTAGTATTTATTCTCGTTAAAGGAGAATTCGTTCTCCCTCCTCTCTCTTGCAAGACGGTCACCCCCATTTCTTCGTCTTGCTTCTCTCCTTAGGGGGCGGCTCCCCTCCTCAGCGCCGCCCCTCTTTTTTGCGAACACTCCTGGATGTGTTGGTATAGTAAGGCGCTATTCCTACTTCTTTAGCTTCAGGAGAACCCCATGGCTTTGCTCGATCGCATTCTTGATGACTCAAATAACACGGCAGAGGGCGTAACATCGATGCTTGATGCCGTACGCCAACATCGCGAAGACCTCACAACTCAAGTGATGACTCGCCTGGCTACCAGCGATGAGTTTACCCAGATGATGGAACGAAATCTGGGACCGTTCCGGCGACTTATGACCTATTACGAGTGCGCCATGATGGAAGTGGAGACCAAGTTTCGGGTTTTGGATGCTGAATATAGCCTGCAGCATGATCGCAATCCCATTGAATCCGTGAAGACGCGCCTGAAGAGCACCGATAGTTTGGCGAAGAAGTTGGCACGCAAAGGATTCCCGCTCACCGTTGAGTCCATTGAGGAGAATATTTATGACGTGGCCGGGGTGCGCGTGGTGTGCACCTTCCCTGAGGATATGTTCACCTTAGCCGACGCCCTTTTGTCCCAGGATGACGTGCGGCTCATTGAGCGCCGTGACTACGTTAGCAACCCTAAACCCAGCGGCTATCGCAGTCTTCATCTCATTATTGAGACCCCCATTTTCCTTGAGAAAGAAAAGCGTCTGGTGAAGGTCGAAGTACAGCTGCGCACCATATCGATGAACTTTTGGGCATCCCTTGAGCATCAACTTCGCTATAAGAAGGGGCTTGATGAGGCTACTGCCCAAGCGGTGGCTACCGAATTAGCCGAACTGGCCGAAACCGCTGCGGATCTCGATAACCGAATGCAGGCTCTTCGCGATTATCTGGATGACACTCACGAGGGATAAGGAGCGCGGCCTTTTTAGCCCTCGGTCATCTCCCGCTCAATCAAGGTGCGGGCAATCGTGAAGGCCTCAATGCGCCGCTTGGCTAAGGTGATTTGGGATTTATAGCGTCCTGGCTCGTCTTTGGCTTCAAGGGTCTTCAACGTCTCTTTGAGTTTATGCAGCGTTGAATCGATCTGCCGGAGCGCTTCGGTGAGCTCTTCTTGCGTATACATGCTAAGGACTCCCTTATTCGGCTTCGAACGGCGTCGGCTTCGCCCAAGAAATAACTGCCCAGCGATCCTGGCGCGGATAATCGAGGGTCCACCGCTCATGGGTCTCGTCCAGCACAATGTGCTTCTCAAGATAGGCGTCAAGTCGCTCGGCCTCTTCTGTATTTTGAGGCTCATGACCGGCATAGATAGTTTCCACCAGGGCTTCTTTAGTGGGCCTGTGCCAAACGCCCGGGTATTCAATGTAGTCAATACGTGGAAGGCGTCCGCTAGTCCAGAGGTAATTGGCAATGGTCATGAGTTCTACGGGCCGCATAAAGGATTCTTCGGGGCGTCCCATGGCTGCAAAAATACGAGCATCTTTATAGGGAAGGTCCCCGGCGCCGCAGGTAAGAATGATGCGCTTGGTAGCTTGCCCCTCGAGCTTTGCAATACCATCAGCCAGGTCGCTGGTCACAAAGGAACGCGAAGACAGTGCCACATCGCCCTGAGGCAGCCCTTCCCAGGACTCTTGCCACGAGCGTTGGAATTGCTGAATACGCGATGCCACCCCATGCTCCTCGGCGTTTTGGGCAAGCTCGCGAAGCATGGCTGAAGAGAAGTCCACGGCGATGACATCATGGCCCGCCTCGGCTACGGGAACCGACAACGTGCCAGAACCGCAACCCATATCAAAGAGCGTCTCGCCGGGAGCCAAGTTCATAAGCTCAATGAGCTGATGGACGTAGTCGCTGCGGGTAGGCTTATGGGCAAAGCTAGCAGCCTTGGAATCCCAGTGCGCTCGCGAATCTTCGCTACCGGGCGCTGCCTTGTCATAGGTGCGATGAATGGAAGTGTAGGCGTGGGCCCAATACTCGGGAGAGCAGTCCATGAGGCTCCTTTGTTCGGCTGTATCAGTGCTGTGCTTTATTTCTTGTCAAGAATAATATACTAACGAAGATGGATGCGGCAACCTACCGGGAAGCTGGAATCGGCTTTGAGGACCAGGCGCCAGCTATCACCCATCATCAGAGCAATACGCAAGGACAGCATCCATAAAACGCCGGCTGGCAATGGGAACACTTGCGTCATCTCTCCAGGCCAGAGCAATGGAGCGCACCACCGACGGATCACAAGGACGCGCGACTACCTTCCAAGGACACTTTTTCATGACCAGCTCGGCCAAGATACTGACTCCCAGCCCTTGCTCCACCATGGCCATAATAGTGAAATCGTCGTGGATGGTGAATCGTATATCGGACTCAAGCCCTTCCCTTTGAAACGCCTCAAGGGGCTCGTAGTAACCGCCCTCTTCAAGCAAGATAAATGGTTCATCAACAAGGTCTTTCAGCGGCACTCTTTTAGCACGAGCAAGACGATGCTCCCTGGGAAGAATTGCAAGCATTTCCCCGTGGGCAATAAACTCTGTTTTGAGGCCAGAAACGGAGGCCGGATTCACGAAACCAAAGTCCACTTTCCCGGTACGTATCCACTCGGGTATTGAGTCGTAGTCACCTTGATGGATGATGAATTCAACCTGAGGCCACTTCTTTTGGAACTCGGCTATGACAGCGGGCAGCCAGTGTTCAGAGATACTGGCAATCGTGCCCATGCGCACCGTTCCCCTCTCAAGCCCTAACACCTCCGAAGCTTTTTCCTCAACGATACGTTGTGCGTTGACCACCGATTCAATAGAGGGAAATACCGCGCTTCCCTCGGGAGTCAGTCGCACGCCACCCCTATCCCTAACAACAAGTCGGAAACCCAAGGCGGCTTCCGTTGCGGCAACTGATTGGCTTATGGCCGATTGCGTGTAGCCGAGCGCAGTGGCAGCCTTCGAGAAACTACCGAGCTCAACCACCTTGGCGAGGACACGATAGCGATCGGTTTCCATATTAGTTCTCCTAATGTCACAGTAAGTAACTTTTGTTTTACTTATTGTAACCCGCTCATTATTCTTGCAAAAGCGCTCGACCTTTGTCGAAACCTCCTGCGTAGGAACCCAATCCGTCACTCACATTCTCGGAAGGAACATTGTGCCCAATCAGCGCCTTAACACCAGTACAAGTTGGCTGAGTTTTATTGCCTTTGGCCTTATCTCCTGCTGTCTCTATGGTATCGGCGCCGGACTTCGCGGCGATGTCGGAATCTTGCTGAATCCGATTGCTCAACAAACAGGTCTCCCCTACGAACGCGTAAGTTTTTGCATCGCTGTCATGCAGCTTGTGTTCGGCGCAAGCCAACCGGCATTCGGCATTCTTGCCAATCGAAAATCGTCCCGTTTCGTACTGGTGTTGGGAGCCTTGCTCTTCGCTGCCAGCCTCATTGGCATCCGGATATCCAATGGGTTCCTGTCCCTCTTCTTGTCACTTAGCGTGCTCTTTGGCCTTGGCGCCGGCGCCGTATCCTTCGGGCTCATCCTGACCTCTTCCATTAACTTTGTCGGGAAGTCGCGCGCCATGACAATCTCGGGCATGCTGAACGCGGCGGCTGGCATGGGATCGTTCGCGCTCTCTCCCATCCTCGGTGCGCTCGTTCAAAGCGGTGGCCTTGGCCTTGCGGTGACCGCAATGCTCGTTCCGATACTTTCACTCGTACCCATCGCACTCGTCGTAACTTCTCGCGACCAACGTGCGAAACAGGAGGAATCGGCCGGAGAAGAGAGTTTTAAGCTTGGACCTCTCATGGGCGAAGCGCTTCGCAACCGTACGTTCCTGCTGCTTGTGGTCGGTTTTACCACCTGCGGCTTTCATATGGTCATTATTGAGTCCCATCTATTTTCCCAGTACGTCTCTTACGGCATCGATGCCCAAATCGCGAGCTGGGTGTTTTCTCTCTACGGGGTGTTCACCATCTTCGGCGCCCTGCTGTCAGGCTGGCTCAGCACCCGCGTGGCGAAAGGGCGCTTGCTTGCGTTCTACTATGGATTCCGTGCTTTGTGGGTGCTTGCGTTCATCTTTCTTTCCCCAAAAACAGCCTTCTTTGCGGCCGTGTTCTCTATCGGACTGGGGATGACAGGAGACGCCACCGTGTCCCCCACCTCCGGCCTCGTAAGTCGCGAGTTCAGCTTTTCGAAGGTTGCAACCCTTATAGGTGTGCTGTTCTTCTGCCACCAAATAGGTGCCTTCGCCAGTGCATGGCTTGGAGGAACCCTGTTTACAGCAACTGGAAGCTATACCCCTCTATGGCTATTGGATGCGGTCCTGTGCCTCATCGCGTGTATAGCGAGCGCCATCATCCCCGAGAAGACATCCCCTGACTTGACGACAAATAACGCCCCTGAAAGGACCGAATCGTGAAGCAATATGTCGTTGATGCATTTACAGACAAACTCTTTACGGGCAACCCAGCAGCAGTATGTCTGATGGATACGTGGCCCACTGAAGAGCTGATGATGAATATTGCCAAGGAGAATAACCTCTCCGAAACGGCCTTTATCGTCCAAGAGGAAGATCGGTGGCATCTTCGTTGGTTTACCCCAGGCGGCGAGATTGACCTCTGCGGCCATGCGACATTGGCGTCCGCCTTTGTACTGATGAATTGCGTGGGCGTTGAAACAAATACGGTGGTGTTCGATACCCTGAGTGGCGATCTAGCGGTTACCCAAAACGATGGCATTTACGAGATGAGTTTTCCTGCGTATCGTCTTGAAGCTGTGGCAGTAACCGATCAGATGGAGGCAGCGCTCGGCGTGCGACCGACCTACGCATTCATGGGGCGCGATCTGCTCTGTGTGTTTGACAACCCCGGCACGGTGGCTACCTTGGACCCAGATATGGCCGCCTTATTGGAGCTTGACGGATTACTCTGCCACGTCACTGAAGCGGGTGCCAACGACTATGACTGTGTGTCGCGAAGTTTCGCGCCAAAACTTGATGTGCCGGAAGATCCAGTATGCGGATCGGGCCACTGCCACATCGCCCCCTACTGGACGAACTGCTTGGGAAAAGATGAGATTGTTGCCTACCAGGCCTCCAAGCGTGGTGGCGAACTCTTCTGCCGAGTGGAAGGCGACCGCATTATCCTCGGAGGAAAGGCCGTTCTGTTTTCAGCAGATGAGTTGAACCTCTAGGCTCTCAAGCTAGTCCACCACCTAACGCATCGGGACCCAGCCTCAGCCTCCCCTAAAACCCACCGCAATTTAGTTCAAGACCGCGAACTGACCACGTTTTACAATGGCTCTGAAAGCAGATTCTCCCTTGGGGAAAGAGCACTATGCAAGCCAGCAGCACTACCAATTCAGACACGCCAAAGCCCGACTGTCTCATTACGGCAATACCGGGAATAGGAGAGCGCCGTTCCTACCGCCATCTCAGTCAGCCCTTTGTCGCCCACGCTCACTCTTACTATGTGATTGGCCTCGTCAAAGAGGGCAGACGCACGCTCCAGTGCAACGGCCAGTCTTTCGAACTCCAGCCCGATGACCTGGTGGTATTCAATCCCGGAGACATCCATTCCTGCGAGCAGTGCGACGGCAACTTGTTTAGCTACGAGTGCATCGCCCTCGAGCCTTCCGCTCTTCAGGGAATTCTCCTCCAGGGGCCGCGCGTCCAGAACTCGATCGTACGTCAGGTGTTCCAGGAGACCCTTGCTGCCATTGACACGCAGACTACCCCGCAGATATTCCACCATATTCTTCATCTAAGTACGCTGTTGCTCCATCCCGATACTCCCAGCAGTCCTTCGACCCTCCATGAAGCGGCAGCAATGCACGTGCGGGACCACTTCGCCGATCATCTTTCCCAACCAGAGAGTCTCGACACGCTAGCAGACCAGGAAGGTCTCTCCCCCTATTCCCTTATCAGGGCCTATCATCGCCGGTTTTCGATAACTCCCAAAAAACATCTTGCCTCTCTTCGAGTAGAGTGGGCTTCCGAACTTTTGAGCCAAGGAGTCGCTCCCTCGGCTGTAGCTACCGCAGTGGGGTTTGCTGATCAGCCCCACTTCACGCGCGCTTTCAAGCAACGCCTTGGGGTAACCCCTGCCGCCTACCAACGGATGATCTCACCAACGAAACCGACGCCATGAAATACCATCTGATTGCACTGTTTACCGTCTCTGTTTGGGGCATCACCTTTGTCTCGACAAAAGTCTTGCTCGTAGATTTCTCGCCACTCTGGATTCTGATGCTCCGCTTCCTTGTGGGCTTTTGCGCTCTTTGCATTCTGCGCCCGCACATTCTTCATCTCGCGAAGCGTAATCATGAACTACTGTTTGTTGCTGCCGGAGCTACGGGCATTGCCGCCTACTACTTGATGGAAAACATTGCCCTAGTCTATACCACCGCAACGGCCGTGGGGGTAATTGTGGCAGCAGCGCCCCTGTTTACCGCGCTCTTGCAAGCAGCCTTAGGTGATCGCTCGGCTCTGCGCGTTCAGTTCTTTGCCGGTTTTGTGGTTGCCATGGTCGGCCTTGCCCTAGT
>CAJUNI010000001.1:0-81025 GCA_910587945.1 uncultured Parvibacter sp. | reverse complement strand
AAGCAGTGGTGAAACCGCCAATCAATTCTCCCTCGGTGGCGATGCTCTCCTTGGTAACCTGCTGGCATTACTTGCCGCTCTGATGTGGGCTTTTTATTCCCTCTTAGTAAAACGTATTGCCAACTTGGGCTATGAGACCATTGCCTCGACGAAGCGAACATTTTTATGGGGACTTGTGTTCATCATTCCGGCGACAGCACTGTTCGGTCAAGGTCTGCCAAGTCTTTCCGCCTTTTCAAACCCCCTCAATATAGCGAACTTACTATTCTTGGGCGCCGTTGCGTCGGCGGCTTGTTTTGTGACCTGGGGCCTATGCGTCAAACGATTAGGAGCCGCGCTGTCCACCACCTATATTTACCTGGTACCTGCCATTACCGCAGCCGCTTCAATCATCATCTTAGGCGAGCCCGTCACTCTTACCATTCTGCTCGGTCTCGTCCTTACCATTGCGGGACTTCTTTTATCCCAGATGAAAACCACCCGAGCATAGCTGTCAGCACAAAGGATAGCCGCGCGTACACCTACAACACACGAACGCCGCCCCGAAGGACGGCGTTCGATTTGTTTCTATGGAGCGGGCGACGGGACTCGAACCCGCGAATACAAGCTTGGGAAGCTTGGGCCTTACCACTTGGCAACGCCCGCGTTCTGTCGAATTATACGCCATCTTATTTCACTCATTCCAGCTAATACGTAAAACCACAATCTCTGACGGAGGAACGGATAGAGCCGATCTCGCGGGATTGGCCCTAGTTTTTTCTAGGCCTCTTGCCAGGCATCAGGATTAGGGTTAAGGCTCAAGGAAGTGGGGGTCCTACCAATCAAGAGTCTCGGTAGGGGCTTCCTTCGGGGCGGCGTTCGTGTTTTCCGCATAATACTCTCGTTTGTGTTCGGACTTTCCCTACCCAAATCGCTCAGCAGCAGCCACCGCCTCAAGAAGAGATTCGTCTACACGATCACGACCATAGGCATCAAGGAACCGATCTCTATAAGCATTCGTTTTCAGATTGAACTCTAACGTCCAAAGACCCCAGAACAAATCAATATGACGATCTCCTACCCCGCCGCAGCCGACGTCGATAAACCCGGCGAGTTTCCAATCACGCAGCACAATGTTGGGCAAGCAATAATCCCCATGGATGAGAGTATCGCTTCGCAAGTTGCCTTTGCTTTGCTCAAGAAGTTCATAGGCCTGCTCTGCCGTTTGAGGCCCCACCCCTTCAGGAAAGAGCGTCACATCAAACCGCCCTTGGAAAAATCCCTGTTCTGCCTGAGCAAGGTAGACAGCCGTTCGATCCGGCACGGGACATCCGGCAATATCCACTTCGTGCAACCGTCTTAATTCCTGAGCAATGGTGTCGCAGAGTTTTTGAGGGTTAGAAAGGTATTGCGAAGCTACACAGTCCTCCCCTTGAACAGCGGCTGTCACGAGCCAATCCCGCTGATCGGAGAAATAGGCTAGAACTTCAGGTCCCAGCGCTTTGTGATGGAAGAAGGCTGCCATCTTGGCTTCGCTCGCAAGGGTTCCTGCTGCTGCGGTTTTCAAATAGAGACCGTTGCCTTGGTCAATGAAATACACTCGCGCCTCAGGAGAACACGAGCTATCGTAAATACGGGTGCTCCCCAGGATGGAGCGAATCTCCTCCGAGACGGCGCCTGGAATATTTGAAATGGGCGTCTTTTTCATGGGTGTCCTTTAGGTGACAGCTCCTCGCTCAAACAAGATTGGCGTTCTTTTCCCCTCCAGAATACGCGAGGATCCGAGAAATTGGGAGTGAACTATGCGCTACGAATGCAACGTGGCGGTCCTAGAAACAAAATGCTTCGAAGATCTCTAATAGAGCTACCTCGCTGATCCCAAGAGCGGTCCCTGCCCATACTTTAAGCCAGGAGACACGGTGAATACCCCGGGCGTTCTATGATATACTCCGTCGCGACATATTCGTCTGCCGCCGGGTAGACACAAGGCACCTATGGGTGCGCATCGTTAGGCCTTTGAAGATGTGCATCGGTAGGTGCCTTTTTCTATCTTGGCAACTCAGATGAAGTACAACAGAAAGGGTGATTCTATGAAACAGTTTGTGACGGAGGATTCCTTTTGGGAGTTATTCCCCAATGCAGAAATCGGTGTGGTGGTCGCCCATGCCATGAAGCCCGCAGATCAGATTCCAGAAGAGGATGCCAAGGCTTTGGCTCGTCGACTCAACGAAGCAAATGCTGCCGCCGACCAACACCTTACCTCTAACACCATTTCCCAAAACGAAGTGGTGGCAGTCTGGCGTGACGCCTACCAGAAGTTTAAGACGAAGAAGGGCGCTCGCTGCTCTGTCGAAAATCTGCTTAAGCGCGTCTTGAAAGGCAACCCAGTAGGCTCCATCAATCCTTCGGTTGACGCCTACAACATTGTGTCGTTGACCTATGCCCTGCCCGTTGGCGGCGAAGACATTGACGCTATGGAGGGCGATATTTGCCTGGGCATCACCGATGGCGGCGATGCGTTTCGGGCATTAGGGGAAGAAGAGGACGCTCCCACCCTGGAAGGAGAGCTCTGCTATCGCGACGATGCGGGCGCTATTTGCCGCTGCTGGAACTGGCGTGACGGTCAGCGCACTGCGTTAACCGATGATTCGAGCAAAGCGTTCCTGATTATTGAATCGGTCGATCCTGCGCGAAGCGAAGATCTAAAAGCCGCTGTTGATACTCTTGCCGAGCTGGTTTCTGAGCACCTGGGCGCCGAGATTTTTGCAAAGGAAATTATTACGCGCGAGAACCCCACCATGGTGATTGACGAGTGAACTGGCTTGTCCTTATAGCCTCGGGAGTAATGGAGTCAGTATGGGCGATAGCCCTGGGAAAATCTCAGGGCTTTAGCCAGCTTGGTCCTACCATCGTCTTTATTGGCGCCCTCATTTTGTCGATGCTCGGCCTTTCCTATGCCGTCAAAACACTGCCGACTGGCACAGCCTATGCAGTCTGGGTAGGCATAGGGGCCACCCTCACCGTTGTCTATGGCATGATCACCGGCGCTGAGCCCGTATCAGTGGCCCGGGTGCTTCTCATTTGTGGCCTTGTAGGCTGCATTATTGGACTCAAATTACTGGGTGGCGAATCCTCCTAGTACCTGCGACCGGAATAGGTGCCGCGAGGTAGTTGCTCTAGGGAAACGAGTCCCTGACCACGGCAACTGCCGCCTCGCCTGTCCTGGCGCATGCAGCCACGACACCGTCTCAGGCGCCCCGGCCTCTTACAAAAAGACAGGCGGGGCCGCCCCCCGACGACCCCGCCTGCGATGGCACACCGCATCGTGCGCCACACTTTATGCCCTACTGCGGGCTACTCCGCTTGCTCCTTTCGCCGTAAGCGACGACGACTTAGTGCTAAGGCGCCGCCCGTTAAGGCAAGTAAGAGCAGCAGTCCGAAGAGTGCAAGGGTGTCTCCCGTTTGCGGAAGTCCTAATTTCTTGGCCCGCTTAACCATGGTGTCGATAATCTGATCAGGACGCAGCGGGTCAAAGCCGAAGCCCATGTCTACCGCACAACCCGTCTCCCTCGTCCAGCTATGAGGCTCGTTTTGGGTAATGAGCTGACCATAGGCATTGACGCCTTCGGGGATGGTTTCTCCCACGGAGTAGCTTGTGGTAAGCGCCTGCAGAGCTTCATAGTCATCGCCCAGCGGAACGATGTCGCTATCCAAGTTCGGATCATCGCCCTGGAGTGCCTCCACATAGAAGCCTCCCTCGGGACGATCCACACGGACCCGGTAGTAATAGGGACGACCCTCGGCATCAGCCATGGGAAGGCCGGCGAAGAGATAATTGCCCTCTTCATCGGTGTACTGATCGCGAATCGCGGTCCACTCTGGCTCGTGTACCGGTTCCTCTTCTTCCTCATCAGGATCTTCTGAATCTGAATCCGTCGGCGGTACTACTTCGCTGTCGTCACCTTCATCAGGAGTGGTGGGCTCAGTACCTTCGGTCCCATCGCCAACGCCATCCTCGGTAGTCTCATCGGCCAGAGCACGAACGCGATAGCTGGTCGTCTCTTCTGCGTCACCCGTACCCGGCTCTGTGGGCTCTGTGGGGGTCGTGGGTTCACCCTCGCCCGGCTCGGTACCGTCGCCTTCTTCGCCACCGTCACCCGTATCAGGATCTGTCGGCTCCGTAGGCGTGCTCGGGTCAGTGGGCTCCGTCGGGTCAACCGGATCGGTCGGCTCCGTTGGATCAGTAGGTTCTGTCGGATCAGTCGGCTCCGTGGGGTCAGACGGATCAGTGGGATCGTCACCGTCCTCACCCGGATTATCACCAGGCTCATCAGGCACTACCGGCAACGGACGCAGCGCCGCAAGCAGCGGTTCGCCAAAGCGGTCAAGGTCAGAACCCGGTTGGCCGTCGGTAATAGGAATACCCAAGCCTTCAATGGTCTCGGCACCCTCTAGCTCATCAAGCGTGGTGCGCTCCAGGATGACGTGGACATTGGTAAGCTCCACTTCATCCGCCTCCTGGAGACCATTGCGGTTCATATCTTTCCAGGAGCGACCGCCAATAGCTGCCATGCGATGGAGTACCAAACCGGCATCGTTGGCGTAGCTCGACTTCGTCCAGCGGGTAGACCAGGAGCCCTCGCCTAAGCCCTCGGCCACAACTTCACCTTCGCCAGCTTCGACACGATAGGGCTCGGCCAGCATAATGAGACCATTGACGGGTTCATCGGGAACCACGCGCGTGGTCATTTGGTCAAGGTCGGAGCCTGCTTGATTGTCGGCCGTACTCTTCATGACCGTCACGGAGTAGTTCTCCGGCAAGCCCGGGATGTTCACGCGGTAGCCATAGACCACCTCGGTAGGCACGCCATCAATCTCGACAACGCCGGTCGACTCAAGACGATCATAGCGCCACCAACCATTAGCATCAGTTTCCATAACCCGCATACCAGCCGGATCAGTGCCATCAGCATCGGGATCATCGAAGGTCGGATCATAGACCCAACGACCCTTTTGTTTCGGCTCGGCCGGCTCCTCAGGATCCGTAGGATCTTCGGGGTCGGTGGGATCAGTAGGCTCTTCGGGATCAGTTGGGTCGGTCGGGTCCGTAGGATCGGTGGGGTCGGTCGGATCCGTGGGGCCGTCAGGCGTCTCGTCCTCGCCCGGATTTTCACCGGTGCCCGGCTCAGTGCCCTCGCCCGAACCCTCACCCGAGCCAGAACCTTCACCAGTACCGTCACCAGAACCATCGCCGGTTCCATCGCCAGCACCAGTGCCTTCGCCATCGCCGGTTCCATCGCCAGCACCGTCACCGCTGCCGTCTCCCGCACCATCACCGGTGCCGTCACCAGCATCCGCACCTTCGCCGGTTCCGTCGCCGGTACCGTCGCCCTCAGTCTCACCATCGGCGCTATCCCCTTCAGCCAACGCTACCGCATCGCTAAAGGCCAAAGCCATCACACGGGCAACGCTTTGCTGGAAGAGAACAGATTGGGTTTCTTCGCCCTCGGTCTCACCTTCACCGCCGGGGGTTTCGCCCTCCCCGGGCTCTTCAGGATCGGTAGGTTCAGTGGGCTGCTCAGGCTCAGTAGGCTGATCAGGATCGGTGGGCTCGGTGATTCCACCAGGATTCTCACCTTCACCCGGCTCTTCACCTTCGCCAGGCTCTTCACCCTCTCCGGGATTCTCGCCTTCACCAGGCTCAGTGCCCTCGCCAGGGTTCTCACCCGTGCCCGGCTCTTCACCTTCACCAGGTTCTTCGCCTTCACCCGGCTCGGTACCTTCACCAGGCTCTTCTTCAGGCTCCCAATTCGGGTCATACCAGTAACGACGCAGCTCGATGCGCACGCCTTCAATGCCCGGCTCGCTCTCTTGACGCACGCCGTCATTATCGTCTTCCCAAACGATGCCTTCAATTTCTAGCGGCACAAAGCCACCATTCATGTGTAGCTGAGAGGCCCCGGAAGATACGTCGAAGCCGCGGAATTTATGCTCATCAGAAGAGCCTTCCACGATGGGGTTGGCCAGCACCAGACGCTGATCCACCGCACGCATCTCATCGGTCACAGCCAGGTAATCGTCACTCCACTGGATGGGGAACCAGTTATCGCTATAACCCAGCTCCGGATCAGCCGTGCCCGGATCCATGGCCTTCGAGGACGTGGTCCAATCGCCCACCTCCCGATGGGTTGCCGGCAAATACCCGACACCATGGCCATCAGCATCATCTTGCTGAGCCTCAACCGTATAACCCATAAGGAACGGACGGGTAGCCAGATCGCCTTCGTAATCGGGATAGCGCTCAGCAATGGTTTCGGGATCCATCTTGAAGTACACCAGCTGCGGACCAAAGCTGTAATGACCCTCGGCGTCGGTGTAGGCGTAGTCATAGTCCTCAAGCCGCACCCAGGTAGTGTCATCCAGATCCAGATACCACTTCACCAACCGCATGCGCACGCCTTCAATCGGGCGTTCGCCCTCGTCGAAGGTACCGTTGTGGTCAGTGTCGAACCACAGATCGCCAGCAATCTCAGCATCGATGGTTTCTTCAACCATGCCGTCGTTGTTGGCACGGTCAGCAGGCTTTGCCAAATCATAGGGATAGTTCATAGCAGCCCGTTGTCCCGTAGCGGCAGCCACCCGAGCAGCCAAGGAACGCCCAACGCGGATTTCGCCTTGGTTCGGGTTGTTCGAGGAAGCCGCTTGCACCACGTTAGCGCTATGAGACGCCACATCCGCACGGTGGAGCAGAACGTCATATTCGCGGCTCTCAGGATCCATGAGGTAGGCATCCTGATAACGCAGGTCAGAGTCAAGAGTGTAATTCTCGCCCTGACGATACTTAGCAATGAGGTAGGTGTAGCGCAGGTCAGGTGACACCGTTACACGCACTCGATAGGCAAACACCGTCGTGGTGCCATCGGCCTCAAGGCGCTGGGTCTCAAGGTCAGCAAACAGGAAGTGGCCGTTTGCATCGGTGCGCATCGAGTGGCCCGCGTAGTCCGAGCCGATGCCGCGTTGCGGATGATCGTCATAGGCATCCCACGCTGACACCTCTTCTACCCCAGGTGTGGGGTTGTAGAGAGTGTAGTCAGGATCGTTTGCCCAGTCACTATGCCAGGTTTCATCGCGACGCCAGCCGTCGCCATCGCCATCCAGGTTGGCCGGATCGGGCACATAGCGCTCTAGCGTTACACGCACGCCGGCAACACCGGCTTCGGCGTCATCATGGATACCATCGTTGTCGGGATCCTCCCAGAGATAGCCCTCGATGTCGGCGGTCGGCCGCGGCAATTCACCCGCATCACCCGAGGCGACCCACCAGGTATCGCCCTCACGCCAGGCATCGTTGCGAACCTTCAGCCAGTCATAGGAAGCGCCCACGCCACCTGGGCATTCGCCAGCAGGAATGGTCACCTGTGAGGCTTGACCATAGCGAGCCATCGGAATACGTGCTGCCAAGATCGTTTGACCCGACAGGGCACGATTTTGGGCCACACCATTTACCATCTCACGGTTGCTCAGCACCAGATCCGTCTGGTCTTGCAGGTCAGAGTCCACCGCAATAGCCGCAGCTCCTACTCCTTGATGGAAGCGGGTCGGCAACCAATGATTATCGTCACTGGGATCAGCCGTGCCCTTGTCATCCACGTGCATGGATACCAGTCGTACCCGATAGGCTGCCAAGCGCTGACGTCCATCATCGGCAGTCCATGCGGTGGGCAGATTCTCATAGCGATAAACGCCATCGGCATCGGTGGTGGTCAACAACTCACCCGGCATCAAGCCTGCAGCATCCGGGCCGCCCTCGGTGGTAGCGCTGGCCGCATCATAGGCTTGGGCGCTATTGATAGCCGTGGTCCGCGCGTCGTTACCAAAGTCGAGGTTCTGGAACCAGTGGCTTCCACCATCAGCCGGATTGGTCTTCGTCGGCTCGTAGTACCACTGAGTCAACAGTACTTGTTCGCCAACCAAACCAGGCTCTGAGCTTGCCCAAGCACCATCGGCATCCTTAGCCTGAACGCCATCGTAGTTCGCGTCATGCCATACCCGGCCAGTAACCGCAGCCGTGGGTACCCGCACAAGACCGGCATCCCATTGGTCGAAGCGCTGAGCATTGGCGAAGTCAAACTCGTAGGTGCCACCACCCGGAACCGTTACCTGCACAATGTTGGCCGGATCACTCTTGCCCGGCATCGACAACCCTGCCAGGACAATCATCGAGTTCACGAAGATGCCCTCGTCGATATTCACCGCCGTAGAGGGGGTTGCCTCGTTCAGGTAATGAACAGTCTTGGTGGTCGTGGCGCCGCTGCCAAAGGAAGCATCGTCCGGTCCCGTCATTTCAATGGTGCAGGCATCGGAGTCAAGTTCATCGTCCACCGCACCAGTATGGGTATAGGCGTTATTGCGCAGCGTGAAGCTCCAGGTTTCGTCCTGGTCAGCCAACGTATCGTTATCAATGCGTAAGCGATAGCCCGCTAGGTAGCGCTGCTTCAGATCGTCAGGTTTGTTTTCAGTAGTATCCAGCGGGTCATAGACATAGGTCGGCAGACCCTTGAATACATAGACGCCAGCCCGGTTGGTGGTTTGGGTGAAGAAGTCCTTCTCCACTAACTGCCAGCCGCCTTGGCCTTGGCCATTGGCATTGGGATTCCACCAGTACTGCTCAGCCGTTACGCGAATGCCCTCAACCCCTTGGTCGCTGGCTTCCACCTGAACACCATTGTAGTCGCTATCGTCCCATACCTTATTGCCCAAGAAGCCCCGGGCACCATCGACAAAGCCCAGGTCGATCTGGTGGTAATAGCGATAACCACGCCACTCTTCATCCTGCTCATAAATAGCATGGTTTGCTTCATCCAGCGGGACTTTTGCCAAGAAGGAATGGGTTTCGTAATAGGTCAGCCCATCAAGGCTCGAAATGCGCACGTCGTTGTCGTGGAGCGGTTGCGTCGCATTGGGCTCAGCCAGCGGATCTTGAACAAACAGATAGGGGGTCGGCTTCAGGAAGCGCGTCGGCACCTGGTCATCGCAACGAACCACATAGTGGTAGCCGGGCTGCATTACAAAAGTAAACGCACCATCAGTCTCGGTCTTATAAACCGCCGGGTTGCCATCCACATCTAAGGCCGGCACCGGATCCACCGTCTTGGTAACAGGGCTGTAGCGATGGACCGACACATTCATAGAAGCCACTCGCTGCTCGCGGAAGGTCTCAATGGCCGCGCTGGTATCGTTGTAGTTTTGCTGGTGATCCAAGTAGCCATCGATGTAGTCATAATCCAGCTCAAGCCCGTCAGCATAGGCGAAGTTCGGCTGAGTTGACTCGAGCATGTCATCGCGGAACACGGTACCTTGGTAGGTAACCGGACGCGCAATACCTACGTCGTAGCTGGTTGACCGAGCGTCCTGCTTACGATGAGTGGGATCCGGGTTCATGAAGATGTCCTCATTGGCCATATTCTTGAACTCGTCTTCTTCGTAGGCCACTTCCACCAATTCAATGGTGTCTTCAGTGGTCAGCACCAGACGTGCCTCGTTTTCTGGCGTATCGGGATCATCCTCGATGCGCTCAATGATGAGTTTATTGTCTTTGTCAGGGCCGATGAGTTTGGTAGTCAGTGCATAGTTTGCATACTCATAGGGGAAGGTATAGCGAAGTTTGTACTCAACCTTTTCGCCCATTTCATTGACGGCGTTGGGGTTAATGTTGGACAGAATCCAGTAGCCCTTGTTGCCGTAGTAGTCAGACTCTGAGGTGTAGGTAACCGGACCTTCGCCCGAAGCAGCTACCCAGCCACCACCAGTTTCGGTGAGGACGCGGTTTTGGCCATAGGCGTCATAGAGTACCCAACGCCACACGCCGGAGTCGGGATGCTGCTCCCACTTGGCCACTTGGCCTTCGCGGTTCACCGGTTGGCCATACTGGTTCAGCAGTTCAACGGTAACGCCGTTTACACCGGGGTCTTCCACTTCCCCATCGTAATCAAGATCGATGAGGGCATCGGCAGTCTGGACCGTTTCGCCCTGCTCGTTAACGAAGTTGCCCAGCCAGTTGCCTTCAGCATCGAAGGTCTTATCGGTAGACAAGAGGAAGCGGCCATTATCGCCCCGGTGATAGGTAGTGGTGCGACCCAGATCATCCACCGTGGTACCAGTAACGTCTGCATTGGTGTCGTCCTGGAGCTCGTTCCAGTTTGCATCAATCCAGATGTAGTCACCCACATAGCCGCGCGTATCGGGGGCATCAATGTAGGCACCGGCCTCAGGATCCTCAAAGAGGAACGCCGTCTTGTCTGCCGCAGCACCGCCCTTTTGGTTAATACGCTGAGCCATAGAGTTCCACTGAGTTACCGCCGCCAGACGCTGAGCGCGGCCGGGGTTTTGAACCTCAGACATATCAATGCTGGCTTGACCATTGGTAGTACCCAGATACTTCGGCAGGTTAAGTGGGGCATGCATTTCGTAAGACAGCTCGAAGTTGCCCACCTTGGGCAGATAGAGCGGATTGTCCACAATCTCAGCCCAAACCCCACGCAATGCCTTGCGCAAGTTCTCGGCCTCAGCCGGGTGCTTCTCGCAGTATTCCTTGAGCTCTTCCAACTTCACAAAATTGCTCGCTCGCAAATTAGCTTCTGCATCGGCATTAATGTTTACGTGACGATCGTTCATGAAGCCGATCTTGTTCATGTCGGTAGCCCGTGACCACACCTGCGGAAGCGCCTCTTCTGTGAGCGGCGTCATAACATCAGCGGCCTGGTTATAGGAGTAGGGGCCAACCCACAACTGAGCTTCGGCGGTACCCAATACCCGAGATCCGCCCTGCTCACCCGTCGGATCGTTCATGGTCAGCGTGATGGAATCCAGGTCATCTACCCAACCGTTCCAGGTAGAGCGACGGGTGGTCGGCTGGTTGCCTTCGCTGTTGACCACATGGACGTCATCCTCATAGGGCAAGACGTCAAAGAGGATGCCATGGGTGTAGTTCGGCGACATGGTTGGACTCATGCCACGGTTAATGGCTTGGGCCCGATAGGAGTAGTTGCCACCTTCGGGTACGCCCACCGGTCCTTGAATGGTCTTGGTGTAGTCAGTACCCAGCTGAGAGGTAGACATCTTTGCCTGAGTATGGACATCAACGGTAGCAAAGCCGATAGCCGGCAGCTCTACCTGCATAAGCATTTCGTTGGTGTCATCATCCAAGTTCCAGTCACGGGTATCCAAGATGTAGTTGGTACTCATGACCTCTTGGCTCACCGGAATATAGGGCTCGTAGTTACCTTCCTTATAGGCATAGCCGCTGGGCTTGAGCTGATCGGTGGGCATGTGCGGTCCCGCCGTCGGATCAATGGGCATCATGATCTCAATCACAATGGCCTGGCCCGGGTTGAGAGACGCGCTGTCATAGGAGCCATCCTCAAGCTGACGACCGGTGAAGTGCCAGCTCATGTACTTTGCATCGGCCTGAGAGAAGATGTCGCGCATCTTATCTTTGGCAATCATGCTGCCGGGATAATCCGGGTCGGTTTCCGCCCGAATCTGCGGGTCGGTCAGGGTCAGCGGATGAACGTTGGTAGGATCGGTGGGATCCATGTCATAGATATCATCCTCATCCGTAAGCACCGTTTCTGTTTGCGTTGTACCATCGGGCAGCTCGGTAGTCACCTGTTTGGTCTTCTTCGCGGTGGTAAATGCCGGCGTCTGGTTTTCAATGTGATAGGTCCACAGCGGCGTGCTACCGTCCATAGAAACGGCCGGGTGATCCGGGTCAACTTCCCAGGTGGTGTAGGTGATGTCAGTACCCGGAATGGTCTTTTCGACCTCCACCAGCACCGGGTCACTCTTGTAACCCAAGTTCAACTTACAGGTGGGATTGCCGTCGCTGTCCACTCCGAGCGTATCCCGGTAGGGCACGTAGGTCAGCGTCTGATTATTCAACGCCGCCGCAGCGCCAAACTGCTCGAGGACCGGGAAGAGAATGGACAGGTCAGGGTTGGTACAGGTATCGAGCTGAAGGTTGATCAGTCCCAAAGTATTCAACATGTCTTCATCGAGGTTCGTAAGCGTGATCTTGTAGCGCATCATCTTTGAATTCGACAAATTCAAAGACGGCGTGCCGGTTTCCCACTTATAGCCCTTGTTGGCGCTGCCGTTGTAGTAGGCCTGCTCCATGGTCAGCATCAACGCCGGCTTCTCATGAATACGATAGAAGCCAACGCGCTGGCGCTCTACTTCTACATATTTCGTATCGTCGTAGCGCAGCACGCTGGAAACAAAGTGATTCAGGTGAACCGACGGTGTCTCAGACGATTCGCCACCTTGGAACCCATCATCATCGTCGTCGGGATTGCTGGGAGATGAGGTGTCGTTGATGGCCTTACGGGTGTCCACATCAATTTGGCACTGCACCGCAGCAGCGTTGTCGGTAATGGAACTGGGCATGGGAACGCCCTTGTTCAGCAGTAGCTTCCCATGGGATGAATAGAGGAAGTCATCCCCTTCCAGATTCTTAGTGGCCTCCCAACCCACGTTCAGGCGATCGGGATCAAGTTCGTCTGCCTCTTGGGGTCCTTCCGTGGCTGCCTTCAACGCATCGGAGCTCAAGTCATCGGGCATGGCGTCTACCTTCAGACGCAATCCGTGGGGCACGCCCTTCTCGTAGGTCTTATAGGTATCAAGGCTTTGTCCTAACGCCTTATCAGCGGTGCTATTGCTCAAGCCCTTTCCTGAGGTGGCATGAACGGCATCGGTATCAACAGCTTTCACGACCCAACGAATTTGCCGAATGTCTTGCTGGCCGCCGGTGAGATAGGACACATCAATGGGTCGCTCGTTGTTGGTTTCATCCGTAGCGTTGTAAACCGCGAGCAACACCCAGGGACTATTGGGATTGCGCACATTGGTTGTCTTATTTTCGGCGTCGGCCGTATTGAAGTCGTCGCTTACCCGGTTCCCATCGGGACCATAGATAAACTGCCCTGCCCCATTTACCGCGAAGTCGTCCTCGCCATAGAAGTAGTCTCGGTCAGCATCGGTACCGGGCATTGCGTAGTTCTCATAGGTGTTGTTCATGGCACCGTTTTGCTCGAAGTACACCGAGTTCGACTTCGTGATGTCCGTAGAACCCACGCGTGCCCAGACATAGAGCCGTAAGGCTTCTGCCTGCTCCGCCAACTCATTGGCCGGTGTGCCATCCTCGTTGTATTCCGCTCCGGTTACTTCCCAGACACCCGGATGAATGGTCTTCACATTTTGCTTGCGAATGCGCCAGATGGGAGACAAGGTGGTCTGATACTGAGCATCGTAGATGGAAGAATTCTGGGTTGCATAGTAGGGCAACTGCCAATCCATGATGAAGCTGTTGACCGCACCGCCAGTGTTCACCGCTTGGGTGATATAGAACTTGTTGTCTGCTTGCCAGAAGGCGTCGTTGGCCAAGCTCACCTCAAAGTCTTGGTCAACCACCAGGGAGCGCAGAGCGTAGGTATCGCCACGAACCGAGGAGCTTGGGCACCAAATCTTAAAGGTACCGGTGGTGGCCGTGAGGTATTCGTCGGTTAAATCGCCGTCGTTGTCATAGTCAACCGCTGGCTCAAAGGCTCCGGTGGTGTTGTTATAACGATCCTCATGATCGGCATCCTTGTCGGCGGCATCCATGCGATAGCGCGACGTATCCAGCAACGCAAAGTTGTAAGGATGGATGGTATAGGGATCCGGGTTTGGAGCCGGCGCCTCTTGATAGAGCTGAGCCGACTTTGCCCCCGTCGAACCATTGGCGAAGCTGTGACGCCAGCCCCGACCGTTGTAGTTGTTGTCCAACCACAAAAGCTGGGAATCATGGAGTGTGATATGAACCGTCGAGGTCTCGCCCCGCCAGGTGTTGATCCGGTTGATCTTTTCCTTGTAGGTCAGGCTATCGGGGAAGCGGGTCTTCACATAGCTTTCGCTGGGAAGGTTATCAATGCGTGCCCGCACCTTCACGGTCAGCGTGTCCCCCACACCCATATAGCCAGTCGGATGGATGCCTCCCCAATAGGCCTCGAGCATGGTGTCGAAGCGGTTGAATTCCTCGTCAGAGGCGTCGTCAGGCATCGCAATCTCAAAGACGACCTTTTCGTTATCCCGTTCTTTTTCTTTGCTGACGCCAAAGACCGGATCGGCGTCGTTAATGAGATCCGTAGGATCATCACTGTCAGGCTTGCCGAACTCCGGATTATCGGTGGTGTTCGTGCCGTAGTCGGGCTGGGTCGTAATGTTCACCGTCCAGCCTTGCTCAATGAGCTGCTTCGGTGTGAGATGATCCACCCGATAGGCGCCAGTGTGGCGATCGGTATGACCCCATTCCACTACGAAGGGTGGGTTGTCGTCATCGTAGTCCACCCCTTGGGCGAGCACTTGCTTGATAGCAGCCAGACCATCGGGGGTATCCGTAAAGGTCATGGCCGCCTGGTTGGTGAAGTAGGTAGTCTCCTTCGGCAGATCAAAGGCAAAGACATACTTGCCATGGAAGATAGGCGAACCATCGAACTGGTCCTCGCCCTTCACGTTGGTGAGCTTAGCGGCATACCAGAGGGACTCGCCATATTGCCAGGAATCCTGAGCGCTTTCACCCAAGGCGCCAGAGCGTTGCAGCGTCTGGCCCTCGATGGCGCCAGCACCTGTAGTGTCTCCGGTGGCGCCATAACCACTCTCGTGCTCTACCTCATAGAGGATGTCGAGCTGCGGCGAAGACCAGCGGCGCAGCTTCAGGCCCGCCATCACACCGCTGTCCCGTGTGGAGGCGATTTTGCCGGTGCGGCGATTCATGAAGGTCTTAGCCGAGAGCGTGCCCTCATTGCCGTTCAAGCGAGCAGTGGACTCAGCCGAGAGGCTGTGGTTAGCGCGGAACCAGTAGTCTTCTACATGCAGGCGAGCCGGCTCCAGAGCCGAGGAGGCGTCCTGATCCTCATAGTAGCGACCAGCGAAACGCACCAGCTTGTTGGTCTTTGCAGCCTCGGTGCCTTCTTGAGTCACTGACTTCGGATCGCGCTGCTTCACACCGTCATTAATGGGATCGGCCGGCAGTACACCATAGGTACTGAACTCATCAATGCGGATAGTCTCGCGATGGGTCCGCGTATGGGTGGGGCATCCGACCCAGCGGTAACGATCACCCCAGGAGCCCGCAAACCAATTGATAGTCCAACCGCAGTCATCGCCCGCGCAACCACCCGCACCCGGCTTGCAAGTCAGGTAGTAGTTGTTCTTATTGGGATTGTTGAAGGCATCACGAAGATCTCCAACGCTACCGTCAGACTTCGTCTTGTAGTTCTTATAGACCACTTGGCCTGGGTTCTTAAACGTGTTCTTGTTGTAATCCCAGCCGAAGTTACCCCAGTCCGTTTGATTGCGATGGACGCATTCGCAGGGTCGTGCCGTGCCGAGCGTCCACTGGCCAGCTGCGGCCGCTGCCTGCTCATTGGCGTAGTTCGTGCAAGCCAAGCAAATGTCTGCACCCTCATCGCAAGTGTAGGTAAAGACCTTACCGCCGATGGGCCGGCCGTTCGGGTAATTACTATTGGGAGTATTCGGATCGATCTTGGCATAGGGTGCCGTCAGACGATCAATTTCCGTCTGAGTCATAAAGGTATAGTCCGTAGAATCCCAGAAATTAGGAATTGCATGGGGACCATTGAAGTAGTTGTAGGCCGAAGACACCGGTGTCAGCACCGTGGCTTTCGTTGCCAGTTTGATTTGGCGAGAATCCAGACGCTTGTCGGAGGTATCACCGGGGAAGCGCCGCTGATAGGGGCTGCCCACGGTATAGGGGTTGCCCGCAATATCTTCGTCCGTTAAGAATTGCGAATTCTCCAGTTGGCTTGAGACATAGGTGCGAATGTTTTCCATGGAGCGCAGCACTTCGCTGTGCTTCTGGTCTTCTTCGCTGAGCTTCGAGTCGCCCACAGTGATGATGTCAAACTTGAAAACGTCAGTGCCCTTAGAGCGCAACGCATGTTCAAGCGTCGGATCGCCATTGATCTCATGCTTGGCCGTGAAACGAATCACAAACCGGTATTCATCGGTAGCGCCATCTAAGGCCGTGGGGTCTTCCACCTTCTCATAGGTCACCGTTGCATCAAAGAGTTTGGCGGCCTCTTCCTTGGACAGGTTGGCCGAGGGTCCCACTTTTGCCTTGGAATCGGCAGTGGCGTCATAGGCACAAACCACATCCCAGTCAGCAGACTTAAAGGTCTGCTCCCAATCGATAACGCGAGCATAGGGACGATGGGTGCTGGAATCCACCGGCGCCAAGGACTCGGGAAGCACAATGGTCACGATAGGCTGCATGAGCGAGCCCATCTGGCCACCATCTACGGCATAGGTATGGCTGCGACGTTCGTTGAGCTGCGTGTCCGACGAGCTGTTACGCTTGACGGAATTGACCGCAGTATCGTTCCACCAATAGCGGTTCTCTACGTGAATATTCAGCTGGCGTACATCGCCTTCGTCCTGAACGTGATAGGCCGTGGAATCAGCACCCACGCCATCTTCGCCAATGGTGTTCCACACACGAATGAGGGGCTTGCGCTGGATTGCCTTCGTACCGGTTTGCGCATAGAGCTTCGGCGAAGAAGCAGCCTCTTCGTTCTTATAAGCCATCCACCAAACCACGTGGGTCGGATCGAAGGCTTCTTCATCCCCGGGCTCTTCCGGTTCGGTGGGGTCGGTCGGATCAACGCCCGGCTCTTCCGGCGTCGTTCCCGGCTCTTCCGGATCCACCGGTTCCTCGGTACCCGTCGAAGGTTTGGGCTGAGTCGGTTGCGGCGTAATGGTCACGGGGTTGTAGGCGCGACCTCCTTGCACCGAGGCGGCTGCCAGCGGATCATCCTCGTCTTCATCGGCCACAGGAGTGCGTACCAAAATCGCGTTGTTCAACACGGTACGGCCATTAACGCTGGGCATGTTGTAGGAACCCCAAGAGGTATCGTCAGCCAGGTTGCGGCTCAAGACAACGCGCCAATCCATACCACCCATCTGGAGGTTATTCAGATCGCCATCGTTTTTGTTGGTATCGGCTTGAGCGCTGATGCCTTCGTAGTGATCAAGGTCATAGACTGCGAAGTAGGCGCTTGAACGGCTGGGGCGCTCGCCCTTGGCCACATCGCTGCCGGTAGCCTCTTCCTTATCCCAGGGAGAAAGCATGACGCGGTCATACCATTCGCCCTCGTCATTAGCCGGGTTGGCAAAGATACGGGAAGCCACGGACACGTTGATCTTGTAGCCGGCGTTTCCGCTATAGGCATCCGGGTCGACGACATTCTTATCTTCGCCCACTGCTGTGCCGTCGCTGTTGCGGCCAAACCACTTGCCCAAGGGCTGCTTCACCGTGATCTTCAAAACCCAGGGTTGCGAGCTTTCCACATAGGCTTGGGTTGTCATGGCAGCGGTATCGACCACCGGAGCTCCACCGGTAGCTAAATTCCCCGTAGCGTTCTTGGGCTCATAGGTGGAACGATCGCGATCGGCAGAGACATCTACCACGCCACTCTTCTGGATGAGGCCATCGCGATAATCAGCCGGGTTCTGGGACGCACTCGGCGCGTCATAGCCCGCATAGGCCGAATAGGGCGTCTGAAGAATTTCTACCTCTACCAAGGACGAGTCAATAGCGCTATAGGTTTCGTTGACCTTCGGATCGGTGGAAAGATTTGTCATACCCGTGCTATTAGCCAGCACCTCTGCAGATACCTTAGGTACGAGGTTGCCCGCGCTGTCGGCTTCAAACTCAGGTTCGGCACCATAGGGCATGACATAGGTGAACTCCACGCCGTCCAGGGTGCGGTCGCCATAGTTGAGAGCCTGGAGCTTCGCGGTATAGCTCTGATGGTATTGGAGGGCGGTAGTGTATTGACCGTAGAACAAGCCCTTCCAGTCGGAAACCATGCTCGAAGATTCCGGCCAACTCTCATGGGCGTCCCAGAGCGCATACTGACGCTGGGATTCCCAATCAGCCGTTTCGTCTACCGAGCCCGTAGCTCCCGCTACAAACTCGCTGGTAGTTGCGATCCACGCCTTTTGCAGGTGCAGATGGGTTTCACTCCAAACCAAGGGCGTCTTGGAACCCCACTCGGTTTCGGCCCCTTCTGCCGTTCCGCGCGGACCGGTGGTGCGCAGCTTGGTGACGAAGGACCAGTAATCCCGGAGATAGCGCGTGTCTTGAGCGCGATTAGCGGACTCGTTGTTGGGAGACACAAGCCAGGCTTCGGAAGGCAGGCGCGACGCCACCGAGGCCACGGTGCCATTGACAGCCGGCCGCGGCGTGTAGCGAGCAGTCTGAACGTAATTGCCGGTGGAGGCATCCTCGTCAAGGAAGTAGGTGCCACCCGAACCATCGGTTCCCTTGGCGTTCTTCGACTTCCACCCATAGACCGGAATCGTATGGGTCGAGTCTTGGGTGTCTTGCATCTCTCCCTTGTTGTTCTTGTACCCGATGATGACGTAGCTCTCCGTCTTCTCATCGGTACCAGGAATGTAGGTGTAGGAACCGTCAAACATCTCCCACAAGTCCACGGAACCCGGCTTGTCGGCCGTGAAGGCTGCTTCGTGATGGAGGAAATCCAGGTCCATAAGCTTGCTCTGGTTTTCCATCTTCACAATGCCGCGACTAATGGAGGAGTAGCTGAAGTTGCTGGCTAAGGGGTTAGACCCGCTGTAACCCCAGCGATCCCCCGCCGACCACTGATGGAAATACTCGCCAATGCGCGGGAACGACCAGGGCTCAAGACCCACCGTGCCAGCCTTGGCACCGGTATTGGCACCCACGTTGGTATAGACCTGAGGCAGGCCGTCTAGAGCAGCGGTTACATCAAAGATGAGCTCGATGGTGTCGCCCACCTCGACACAGGCATTACCCGGAGCCGTCTTGTCCGCCGGCGCCAACGGGTCACGACCGGCGGGCACCATGGGCACGCCACCCGTCAGGTCCTCATCGGGAACCCATTCAATGCGGAAGAGGCCAAAGCGGCTGTTCTGACTTGAGGTTGCCGGCACCAGATCTTGGAACGTACGAGAAGAGGTGTTGGTGATGGACTGATTAGCGTTCTGGTAGACCATCATTCCGCCGTAGTCCCGCGCGGTCTCAGGAGCGTCGGCTTCGTCTACTTTCGTAACCCGCAGATGCACCTTCTGATCTACAGTACGTTCTTTCAAAACGTCACGACCTTGGGCATCGGTCCAGCGGATCGCACCTTCGGCGCTCAGGCGCTCGAACAGATACTCCGCATCAATCTCATGGCCATCATCATCGACCAGGTAGTTCAGCGGAATACGCTCATAGAAGACCGGGTTATAGATTTCGCCTTCAATTGCAGAAGTTCCTTGGTTTGAATTCGCGCCTCGCGGTACGTTGTAGAGTGCGTCCTTGATCCACAGACGCTCACCGGGAAGGTAGCCAATCTTCTGCTCAGCATTAGCCTTGTAAGGACGCTCAGCCAAGGTCTTGCTCTGGAAGAATTGGGTCTGGAAGCGAATAACCGGCATACGACGATAGGTGGTGAACCGCTGGGTCGCACCGGAATCTTGCTTGGTCATGACCAAATCATGGACCTTCGGCTCCTCCACCTGGAACCAAGTTTTATCGGTGTTGTTGGGAAGTCCGCAGAAATCAACCTGGGTGCGTTCCTCGTGATAGTGGGTATAGCCCACATCCATGGCGAACTCAGAACTGGTCCAGCCTTCCAACTGCTCCTGATAGGTGCCGCTGTAATGGAAGGAAGAGTTCTGATTACGGTTGTCCAGGTAGCGGCCAACGCCTACCAAGGCCACATCCTCCAGACGATAGGGCACTTGGTTGCCTGCGCTATCAGTTTGTGTGGCCGGGATATCGTAGTAGGTCCAGCGCACTTGGGTTACCGTGCGGAACGGATTTACGTTCACCAGGTAGCCCGCCTGAACATTGCCACCGTGGTCAGCGCGGATTTCTGCCTCGCTCTTCCATGTGCCCACCAACGGATCCGTACCCGGAGCGTCGAAGTATTCGATCTTGATGGTAGGACGACGATCAGGATCAGCGTTGAGACCGTCCGAGGTAGCCGTGGCACGCCCCGCCTCGAGGTTCACGCTGGGAGCCAAGGTGGGAGGATAGCGCAAGTCGACATCAGCACCATTGGCCTGCAGGACTTTCTTATTGGTCTGAGCAATCTTGGGCGTCTGGGTCAGCTCGAAGCCCTTGAGCTTCTGGGCATCAAAGAGCTGTACCGTCACCGTGATATTGCTTGTGTGGTAGGTCGGGTTGATCAGATTGCCTACGGTCATTTGCGCGGGATTACCATCCACGTTAGCCACGCCGTAGGGCGAGGTTGCCGTGAACTGCATATCCAGCGTGGGGTCTTTCGCGTGGTCGTCGTTCACTACGTAGGAGAAGCCATCCGAACCCGTCTCAATATGGGTGCGCGTGTGGTCGCTGCGATGATTGTAGTAGGTTAAATCCGAGCGCAGACGGACGCCGTATTGCTTGATGCCACCCACCACATAGTTATAGCTATGCTCATGGGCAATGTCGCTCGTACCCAACCCTTCGTCATTGCTATAGGTGAAGGGAGTGCTGTAATTTTGTGCGCTGCTGCCCTTAGCACGATATTGGGTAAAGCCGTGCTTCGGCGCCGAAGTGCCATAGAAGTACGCCCGCGGGTGATAGTTCATGTAATGGGTCGGACGATCATCATTCCAGGCGGTATTTTCTTTCACCTGGTCATAGGTGCTGTTAGAAACCTCGTCCGTCAGCTGGGTAATAACGCGAATATGAACACCCTTGCCCGGCTGTACCACACGGTCAGCTTCCGGCGTGAGCACATACTCTCCATTTTCGTTGAGCTCATAGAGGGTGCGGCCCACCTGGAATTCCAGAACGCGGTTGTTGTCGTAGTTCTCCGTGGTGGTGATGATGGGATCCACCAGGGGCATGGCGGCCGCAACAGACTGAACGAGTGCCTGAGTAGCCATCTCGTTTTGAGTGAGCTGTTCAGTCTGGACCGAAGCAGTCTCTTCGGGAACCTCCGGGGTGTCCGGGGTTTCCGGAGTTTCGGGCTCGGGGTTCTCGGGATCAGGATTCGGCTCCGGATCGGGGTCCGGATCGGGGTCCGGATCAGGGTCTGGGTCTGGGTCGGGATCGGGATCAGGATCCGGGTCGGGATCTGGATCTGGGTCAGGCTCCGGGTCAGGATAGGTCACCGTCGTGGTCACACTGTAGTCCACCTGGGGCAGACATTCCTGGGTGTTCGTGCCGCTGGCGTTTCCAAGGGTTGCCGTCACCGGCAGGTTTGCACTGTTCGCGTCAACCCACGCGCCAGTTCCATCTTGTTGTTTCTTCACTTCCCAGCCAATAATGCGCTGGCCCTTCTCCACCTCAAAGCGAGCGGAGAGTGATTCCATGGGCAGCACTGATGCCGCATCGGCACCAATATAGAGGTCGTATTCCACATAGTCGCCCACGTAGAGGCCACCATCAGGAATGTTGGTCCACATAGTTTCGGAATCGGGATCGTAGGATACCGGCGACTCCACATCGGTAGCCGCTTTGTCATAAGCAAACACATGGCGATAGCCCGTGATAGACCCTGAGGCGCTGCGAACCGGCAGGGTTGCGCCACGGGTCATGGAACTATCCAAGATACCCAAAAGGTGACGCAGGTTATAGCCACCATCGTCGTCAATAACGTTCGGCAAAACGGACATGTCGGCATGGGGGTCTTTGGATTTCAGGTCCGTTACTACGACGGTGTCGTTGGAGTAGACATCCGGGAAGCCCGTGCCTTGCTTACCAAAGGTCGGGGTTGAGTAATCATCCCAATTGCCCGTGGCCGGATCATTGCCGGTGGCCGTGGCCGAAGTATAGCTATCGGGAGTGCGGTCTACAAAGACGCCATCATAGGCAAAGGCGAAGGCATAGGAATCGGCATCGCGAGAATTCTTCACCCCAGCTTTGGCCTTAGTGTCGGTGAGCCACTCTTCGGAGTCCAGCATACGAAGCTCACGACGCTGCAGGGCGTTCGGCGAATTATAGGTCAGCTCCATGGATACTACCCGAGGCCGCGAATAGGTACGGTTCACTTCCGGATTGCCACGATAGCCCTCGATGGTATTGGTGGTGTCGCAGGCTTTATAGGTAGCTAACGTCCAGCTGCCATCATCAAACTTCTGGCGCAGATATTTCTCAACATCAATGACATAGCAGTCAGGATACTTCGTGCTGCTATTGGGTCCACTGGTTAAGCCCCAATCCACCAAGTCTTGCCAGGAAGCCGTAACGGTCTGAGTGCCACCGTCTACCTGCACCGTGAACTTGAACGATTGCAACTCGAACCAACCGCCATTTTCCGCTGTGCCATCGGCGTTCTTCTTGATGTTGTCGATGAAGCCCTTGGGAATATAGACCTTCTGCAAACGCAAGTAAGAAGACAGGTTGGCCGTCAGCTGTGCATAGGAAATATGAGTGGCACGACCGGTGGCATCTTCGCCGCCCTTGTCTTTGAGGTTTTGCATACGGGCTTCATAGGTACCAATGTTGGGCGTCACGTTCTTGACGTTGTTGTCTTTATAGTCATAGAGCGTGGTGCCATCGGCATTGTTGCCGGCGCTATTCTGCGCATCGAGCCAGACATTGGCCTGAATGGGAATACCGAAGGACACAATGTAGGCACGGTCTTTGTAGTGGTCATTGTCACCAATGCCATAGGAGGGCCCGGTGTCCTTGACCTTATTAACGTATTGGTGGCCACCCTGATCCGCCAGCTTGCTGTAGTCGCGATAGGTGGAGGTCCATACCGTATTGATGGAGTCTTTCTTCATCCGCGCCCAGTCAGATTTGTAGGGCTCTTTGGAGGTATTGATAGGCTTCCAGGTGTAGGGACGACCATAGACCAACATGTCATGGTCCTGACGGTTCCAACTGCTGTACTTCTCGTAGGGGTCACCATGGGAATTCGTGGCATAGCCGGTCTCATCGGTATAGTCCGCCGAGCCATGAACGTCGGTCAGCACGACGTCATAGCTCGTGACAAAGTCGTAGGTCTTCAGGTCAGTGAAGATGTAAGAGTAAGGAGTAGAGGCGTTCACATAACTGATTTGACTCGCATTGTCTTGACCGGCATGGTCAAAGCGAACGTGAACGTCCTTCTTCGCATTCCAGGCCCCCACAAAGTCAATTTCATTAGCCGCAGGGCCACCGGTGCCTTGGCTCAAGCGATGAACGCGGGTATAGCCTGGCGTGCTGGCAGAAACGTAGGTGCCAAGCGCCGTCTTGTACTCATATTCCCCCGCAGCGTTTTTCAGCGGCTCGCCGGTAACAGGATCAACCCTAAACTCGCGGATATAGAAATCGATGTGATCTACGTAGCGAAGCATGGACTTGCGCTCTTGCTTATCGTCCTTAACTTCATCCTCCGGGTCTTCCTCGTTGGGGTCATCCGGATCCGTCTGTGGGCCGTCATCATCGCCACCCGACGGATCATCGTCGTCGTCATAGCCGGTATCATCGGGGTTCGGAAGACCTTCATAGTAATCACCGTCGCCATAGGGCAGCGTCATACCCGTGGTAAGGAAGCCATAGTAGACACCATTTTCATCGGGGCGAATGACCGGCAAATCTTCCCGCACATGAACCTCATCAGCAAAGGAAACTAAGCGCCAGCCGGTGTTCATGAAGTCAAAGATATGACCTTTATCGACGTAGTCATTATTCTTCCACGTGCTTCGGATATAGACACCCATGCCGTTTTGATTCGGCCAGCTACTGGTACCCCAAACATAATCCACGGGATATTTCATGGCTTCTTGCCACCGGAAATAACTCACCTTGTATTGGGTGTCTTTACCAAAGGGCGCCTTTTCCCAGTTACCACGGATGCCGGTGCCCTTTTCCCAGCTGGCTAATCCTTGATATTCCTCGTAGGTATCAAGGGTAGCGGTGGTGAGCTTCTTGCTCCCACTTGTGAAGTTGTTGAGGGCAGCCACACGCACATAGTTGCCAGTCTCATAGACGCGATAATCCACATTGGTTACCAAGTGACGCATCTTGCCAACTAAGTCTTCCGAATAGTCGGTGAAGGCGTAGTAGTCCTGCCAGGAGAATTTTGAGCGGAATCCGTCGGCAGCGCTGTGGTCGTTCCAGCGGTCATAGCGGGTGGCCGCCTTGCGCAGGTGATTGTTGCTCGAATAGGAGCCACCAACCCGTACTGAGGTACGCACCTGGGAGGTGCCATTGCCAGCCCAGAACCCACCGGTATCAGTCACATCCTTGGCCGGCACATAACGGCCCGTCACTTCCAAGGGCGTAGCCTCAAGCGACTTCCAGTCATACCAGCTGCCAAAGTCAGGACCTAAGGCGGTATTGCCAGAAGCGGCGGTTTGGTTGATACGCAGGTGGTAGGTCACTTCTTTAACGCGATCAGCCTGAGGAACCGTGTCATCAAAGGCCGCGCGATAGGCATAGTCGTCCGTATCGGTGGCCGAGCCATTTTGCGTGCGCAGGAAGGGCTTATGAACACCGTTTTCTTTGTAGAGCAGGTCGATACGCAAGAAGCGTTTGCCGTTGGCCCAGGAATTGCCGTTACCGGAATTGGCCCCATAGCTAGAAAGATCAATGGTAGCTATCGAGCCATCCCCATAGGTAATGTCGATGGATTGCATGTAGCTAATGGCATTGGGGTGAATCTTGATGTAGTAGGCATCAAAGTGAGCAGCGGGAATGGTCTGGGTCATGGTAAGGTCAGCCGCTGTATTGAACGGCTTGTTCCCAAAACTCTTAACGCTATAAAGGTAGTACGGATAGTCTTCGAATTCGTACTTCGAAGTCTTTTCTGCCGCGGCCAGGAGACCTTGGCGGAAATCGACCAGGAATGATCCTTGGGCTTTATAGCCTATTTGTAATTCGTGGTCATGGTCTTCACCGGTCGTGTTTCCATTGCTGATGCTTCCGTGACGCGGATAGTCGTGGCCTTCCTCTTTACTGGTTGCCCAGCGATCGAAACGCCGGGTCATTTGATTGTCGGTAAAGGCCGCCACCGTGGTGGTGTCGAAGAGCATCTTTGAAACCAGTTCGGCTGTGTCATCATGTTTCGTCAAAACACAGTCGGGGTTGTAATCAATGCCGCCCATGTACATCTTGGCATCAGCCGAAATGGCAATAAAGTCTTTACCAAAGTTGGCATCAGTAAACCCATCGAAAATGACCGTCTGGGCATTCACATTGTCAGAGGCCACTTGGGTGCGCATGTTCAACCAGTCTTGGAGATCCACCTGGTACAGATTCTTGATACCCATGGCCTGGAGTTGCGCTTCGGTCAACACCAAATTGCCCGACCCATTGAGGGCATAGACCTGACCCGTGGCTTTGTCTTTGAATCCGGTTGGACGGCCACTGGCATTCATGACCGGCTCTAACTTCACAGTGGGCGTATTGGGCTTAGCCGTGGCATTGTCTTCCACGCTATAGAGCCAAATTTCACCAACCGTTCCAAAGCGATCCATGAGGTCGCGGTTCACCGTCATCTGGGTAGCATGGAAGCCCGTCCAGAGCCAGTTAGGCATCGAGGGCGAAGACTCTAGCGGCACATTTTCGCGCTCAAGATAGAGCTTGATATTGACATCGGACTTCTCAAGTTTGGAGAAGTTGTCCAGGTTATAGACCTTCACCCAGAGTTGATGGTCCCGATCATAGGGCACCGTTAAGTACGTCCGATTGCCATCGCAATTATTGATATTTTGGATGTAACTTTCCGTTATATCCTTATAGCGACCATGAGTCTCAATGCCCAAATAGGGCTTCTTGACGGTCAAGAACGCGCTATCGGAAGCATTGCGTGGCGCAATCGATGCGGGCATCCCCGTTTGCCGCGCGCCCACATAGCCTTCCAGCAAGGAATCCTGTCCGTTTTCGTAGACCTGGGTGTACCAGTCCACATCACCAAAGAACTTGGCAGTAACGGTGCCGCAGACATACTTCGGAGCAATATCACCATAAACCAACTCCACACTGCGGAGATATTTATCCGTGGCTGAAGCAAACGCGGCTTGGCTATCGAGTCGGAAGATATACTTGTTGCCGCTCAAGTAGGTAGCCAACTGATCTGGCGTAATCGTGATTACCTGATCACCGTTGTTTCCTATGAATGAGAACTTGATGGACTGCAGGGACGAGGAAGTGGATCCCGGCAGGCGTCCTACCGTCAGCATGGTGGCATCAATTTCTACACGCTTGGTCAGAAGACCATGAACGCTCTTCGCTCCGTGACCGCCAGATTTATCCCCTACACTGCGCAGGTCATAGAGAATGCTGTTTTTGTCGGAGCGGGCCTGGGTTTTATTCCAGAACTGGAAGGTATAACCCGTTTCCTTATCGGCGTGAGCCACCTCTACGATTTCACCCGGGTTAGGAGATGAGGTAACCGGGCTTGAAGCCCCACGGAAGGCTTCGGCATAGGCACCATACTGGAATGCCTGAATCGGGATATCGCGGTTCGCGTTGCGCGAAATGCCGTAGCCGTAGTCACCGGTACGCGGATAGAGTGCTGCCCGGGTGGTAATGTAGCGCGTCTGGTTAGCTTCATAGTAGGCGCTGTTATGCCAGGACCCATTGGGCGCTTCGTCGCTAAAGGCAGCTGCGCCATGGTGCTCCATCTTGCCGTAGATGTAGAAGTCCAACCGGTTCGAGCCCGTCAGCTGTTCGCCCATCGTTTTAAAGCGAATACGCACGGACTTAACCACCTTCGAGGTATTCGTAAAGGTAGTATCGTCAATGGGCAGCGTCAGCGTGCCACCCGAAATATAGTTGGCCAGGGTTGCCATGGGGATGGAAACGCGCGCGCCACTGGCATCGTCGGCCGCATAGTTCACCATATTGGTGGTCGACGCGCTGGTGACCGGCGTATGGTCGCTGTAGAACAAGTCAATGCCCTCGATGATGCTCGAGTTCTTGAGCCACCACTGACCCGAGGAGTCCGTTCTAAAGCCCGAGATCACCAAGTCGGTGGGCACAAAGCCCGTCTTCTTACCGTTGGCATCAACCGTTGTCTGATCCAAGATGAGATTGAGGTCCATGCTGTCCACAGCAGACTCGGTGGCGTTATAGAGGTGATACACCGTCCAGGCCTTTTCATGAGCCTCATCTTCGCCCCACCGATAGGGAATCGAATTGTAGTAATAATGCTGATAGAGGTTCGTGTCTTTCCCGCTCGGACTATCAACATAGGGTGAGCTCGTGGGGGCACCATTGGCAGGGCTTCCATTAAGGGTCCACCCGCGATCAATGGTCAGTACCGGTTCGGCGGTAACTACCTCAAGAGTGGAAGTATCGGAGTCCGAAACATCCGGTGCTAAGGTTGCTCCATAGGAAGAACTCAACGTACCCGTGACGGTAATATTGCCGACGCGGGTGGGCTTGCCATAGAGCGCCACCATGGCTTGGTTCGCCATGGTAGAAGAGGAAGGATTACGCGCCGGCGCCGTATTGCGTTTCATCTGATTAAAGCTTACTGAAACGTTCAACAGGTACCGGGCGTTGCCGTCGCTGTCAGCCCAGGCCCCAGGCGTAATATCAAAGCCACCATTTTTCGCATAGGTAGCTAGGTTCAGCGCAGGATCGGTGTTGGTGGTATCTAACGTGATGGTTTCCACATTGTCCGCGTAATCACGCACCTTCAACGTCACCGAGGCAATATCGGTGTTATTGATCAGGCTTCCGCTGACCCATACATGGGTCGTTTCAAAGCCGCGAAGCTTGGATTCGTACTGCTCAGCGGGCAGGTCGGTCATGGTGAATTTCGCCGGTGCCAAATTTGAGGTACTGGCATTGCCCAGCTGGAAGATAAAGCCCGAGCGCTCTTTAAAGAGCGGGGCTGCTTGGGAACGAGGATCCTCCAAATCATCAAATTGCAACGTGGAGCGATTGTCGAAAGCGCGAGTGAAAATGCGCGGGGTAGGCTTGACTACCACCAGGGCCGCATTGTCATTGCAGGACACATCATTGCCACTGCGATAGAACGTGGTACGGAAGGTACCGGGCAACCACAAATCATAGTTGGGATTATCGGCCATGCCATAAATGGCTACATAGGCGCCAGCGCCCTTGTTGGCCGGCGGGATAAAGTTGGTAGCCCGGGTGCTTCCCGAAGTGGTGCCCGCAAAGAGAACCGACCCGGTGAAACTATCAAAGTTCACCGTAACGTTTTTAAGATACCCCGGTGCCCAATAGGCGCTCGGGATCGCCATGGCCCCCGCTAAGTCAGTTCCGTGATTAACGGTGGGATCATAGGTGTTGGTACCATTGGCCCGCACGAGGAATTGGTTGAGATCCAGGGTGGGATCTGCGTCTCCCCGGGTGAGGGTAATGGGATCGCGATCATAGAACGTAAGGGTGACTGAGGGGTTAGTCATAGCCGCCAACAAGGAGGCAGAAAGCACTACCTTGGAGCTATGGAATCCGCGGTAGTCTTGCAGCTGGGAATCCATCATGCGGTCGGTGTTGCCCGTGGTAAACGAACCCATCAAGGACTTCGACCGATTCACGGACATCAGATGATAGACATAGCCCGAATTCTCGATCTCCATGTCAGCGAGTTGCTTATGGGCACCCACATTATTGTTGGTAAATACATCATTGCGGGTATCGCGCTCGTTTTCGCTATATTGCCGCGGGTTGTGGTCGCGGAAGGCATAGGCCAAAATGCGATAGTCCGGGTTCCGCGGCGCCAAAATAGCGTTGTCCGCAGCCGATCGATTGCTGGTATCCCCTGAGGTATAGCAATCGTTGTAGGTCTTAAACGTGCACTTCAGATCGAGGTCTCCCCAGCGAGTGGGCGTTCCTTGCAAGATAACCCGCGGAATGGATTCGCGATGAGGCTTGTCTGAGGTGGTGACCCACTTATTGCCCTGCTTCACCTCATAGGTAGGATCGGAATCAATGGAGGCACCAAAGTTAGTAACGTCAATTTCAATGCGTAGCAGGTGATGATTACCCCACACACTGGAAGGAATAACGTAGGCACCCCCGTTTTGATAGCTCGCATCTAATTGGGCGCGAGTTACCACGGTGGTGGCCGGCGTCGTAGGCGCAACTGGATTATCCGTATCTTCGATGGTGGTAATAACCACCCGGCGAATAGAGGCGGATTGGCGCAACTTCTGATTCAGCACAATAGATTCAGCTTCCCACCCATAGAGTTTGGTGGTAGTGCCGTCCCCTTCAAGGCGTCCCTGGAAGAGCGGATTGCTCGTGGGTGCCGTTTGCTCGATCACAATCTTGCCGCGAGTAATAACCGATGAGCTGTTATTACCCAAGAAGAAGGAATAGCCCGAGCGACTATCGAGGAAGTCGATCACTTTACGCTGTTCAAAGTCACCCCAGGCGGTGGTGTCATTGATGTTGTACTTTTCGAAACCCCGAGCCACTACAGTAGGATCTGCAGCGTTGGTGGTGATGTTGGCCGTTGCCTTAGCCTCCGCATTGAGCGGCTGGAAGATCGGATGCTTGGCAGCATTAAACGTACCTTGTACCGAGTAGGTGCCCGGCATCGTAGCGGCACCATAGATTGCCACGGTGGGTCGACGATTAACGATGGTGTCTTCGTAAATAGAGTAGTAGCGGCCGGTATCCCAGGAGTAGCCGTCGTAGTTGGAGCTGAACTTGATCTCTTTCTTGAAGTAGTCGTAGTTCAATTCAAGACTGAGGAAGTAATTGTTGCCCCAGGCGCTCTTCGGGATAACCACATTTTCGGTGGTGTTATAGCCCGTTCGCGTCACATAGCCAGTATTGTAGCGACGCTGGGCATTGTACTTATAGGTGTGAGCGCTCTTTCCCACATAGGCATTGAGCTGGTTGCGTGTGAACGTATAGGTGTTGATGGTCTCGGTGTCAGTCGTGGGGTTATAAGCCAACGCTTTGATAGTAAGGAAGGGAGCGTTGGGATCGTCCAAGCTCATAACATCCAACAGGTACTTCGACAGCGTGATATGGGAGGCGTCATAGCCCGCAAGATATTTGCCTACCACCGGGTCGTCCACAATTTGATACTTCATCGGAGAAGTGGTGAAGGTACCACCCCAGATGGGAGCGACCGTATCGTTTTCGAGATAGAAGCTAAAGCCTGCATGATTGCGTCCCAGATACACACTTTGAAGCGCCGTATTGCCTTGGGTCATATCCACATAGCCCGTATTGCTCAGGCTGTTGCTCAAACCAAACGCATAGAGCGTGGGGTTAGCTAGCGAACCAAAGAGAATTGCGTCGTCCGAGGCCTTCACTTCCTCATAGCGGCTATCGTTGTAGTTGGTAGCCAGCGTGGCTCCCATGGGAAGATAGCTTTCCGGCTTGTCCTGCTCACCCAATCGATGGGCGATACCATGGAACGCAATAAAGACGTTCTTGTTCGCATTGGATACCCCACCGGGGTTGGTGGCGTCGTAACCAATAGATCCTTCGATGGAATCAAAGGTGAAGCTTACATTCTCTAAGGGCGTGGCACTCCAACCAGGCAAGTTCCATACCGTATTGGGGATGTAGATAAGACCTACCAATTCGGGATGAGCGTTGCCCAGAGCGCTCCCTGCCGTCACTTTGTAGGATTCGAGCTCTGCGCGAGAAAGCACAACGGGGCCGGTGCCTCCCTCTTCGGGATCCTCATGAACCGGATGAATGGTGAAGCTCGTTACATCAACTTGAGACAAGAAGTTGGAGGACAAGATGATGGACTTGGCCTCAAAGCCTTTGTGGCCTTCGCGCTCCCAGCCAGCATTAGGCCAGGTGATATTTGTAACCTCGTCATAGCCTGCCCGGTGATAGAAGCATTCGCACTCGTCATAGAGGGTGCCCTTCGCCACCGGATCCGAGGCATCCGAGAATACCGACGTGGTAAAGGTGCCCGGTTCCATACGAGAACGAGAACTGTTGGTCAGGGCGAAGAGGAAGCCGCCGCCATTTTGATCCAGCGGGGCTGCCTTGATTTCGCTTTCGGGGCCATAGGTAATGGTGCCACCCTCGGACTCCGCATAGCTGTAAGCAAAACCATGGACGCCTGGTTGTACCGGGCCATCGGCCTCCAAGGAAGCCTGCGCTTTGCTCGCAGAAATGGCTGCACCCCAATGACCTTGGGTATTGTCGGAGTAGTTGATGGGAGGCACCCATTGAGGCGTACCGGAGAGGAGCGTGGAATTGTTGGTGAACGCGCCACCGGCGTCATCGCCTTGGGGCGTGCGAATCGTACCGTTAACTACCACCTCTACCGGAAGGGTAAGACCCGGATCAAAGCCTTGGGCGAACAGGATACGAACGTTGCCGGTAAACCAGCCCAGGCGATCCGTTGCCACCATCTTGGTGCGGCTCTTGGCTTGATAACCCATAGACTCCAACACATCGGCGATGGACTTCTGGCCATTGGTCGAGCCGATTTTCCAGATGCCATAGCCGTTAGCATCGCCCTCAAAATGGGCGGTCATGGACGACGGCAGCGACACCCATTGAGTATCAACGCCCTCTACCGTCCAACCATCATCTAAGGGTACGGTGCTCACTTCAAATTGCAGTAGGCCATGATCGGCATCAAACCAATTGCCCAGGGCTTGTGCCCCGGTGGCCACCGTTGCATTCTCGTCCAAATGAGTATTGGCGGCATAGCCGGCACCGGATTTGCCCACGTGGAATTCAATGGAGTCCAAATCCCAATTGGTGGGAAGAGTTTCCGTCAAGCGCGGACCATATTCCAAGCCATCTTGGATACCTGAGATATAGACGTTGCCTTGAGTTTTGAAGTTGTTGAGACGATACTTAGAAAGATAGCCGATGCGGCCCAGACCCACATTTTTCCAGGTCTGGGTTTCTTCATCAAAAGCTTGCTTTTGGTGACTCATCGTAGCTTTCACGGGCATGAATTGACCGTTGTTCGCCTGATCATCCTTGGACCACTGGAATCCATCCAGCCCACGACCACCAAAGAAAATAGTGGAGATGTTTCGAGCCGGCAAGGTGGCGTAGGTTTTTGTGCCGCCCGCACTCGTGCTGTAGGCAATGTTGGTAGTGAAAGGAACAGCTACTAAATAGGTAGAGATTTGCCCCGTATCAATAGGCCCCTCATCCACAAAGGAGATACGACCACTCAGACCTAGATTTTGATAGGGGATTTCTTCTAACCCCCAATCATCAATATCCGAGAAATAAATGAGATCGGCAGTATTCCAGAATTGAGCAATGCGTTGAGCCAACTGCTCTTCGCTATCGCCCGGTTGGCGCAAATCGTCCAGGTTATAAATGAGAGCGCCACCCTTATTGGGAACACCAATGAAGGTACCCCCTTTTTGGATGTCGTCTGTTAAGTCGGTAAGGATGTTGCCGTCACTGTCATAGGTAGTAACGGGAACCACATTCCCAGACTCGTCCAACATATAGGCCATAAGGTCACGACGCCGGACACCGCCCACAGAACTGCCGTCATAGGCAACGGTTAAGTTGTGCCGCACCAGATCAATGGGGGTTACTTCGCCACTGTCGTCCACCTCCGAGGTGTTGCGAATCCGTACCTCGTACACCAGGTAGTTGATGGGCTCCCACAGCAGGGGCTTTTGATCACCTTTGTCGTATTTGACGGAAAGATCGGTTTCCCAAGCGAGGTTCGTTTTAATAAAGGTCATGTAGCGAAGTTTGTCCGAGGTCGGATCTAGTTCGCCTGGTCGCACTTCATAGAGACCCTCGTGGCGTTCGTTGTTATCGTCGGTGTAGAGGGTAACTTTGCCGCCGACCTTCATAGTGGCGGCGGTGTTTTCGGGAACGGATCCCAAGAATTTGATATCAAACTGGGGTGCTGCGCTGTATTGATTACTGAACATGCCGCCGGCACCAATGTATTGCAAAATAAAGGTACCGGTTAGACCCTTGCCGGCATAGAGCGGAGAGGCCAAAGGGCTGTTGGGATCCATCCACTCCGGGTCAAACTGATACATACCCTCAGTGGTTCCATTCGGACAAACATATACACGCCATTCCTCAAAGAAGGCCGCGGCATCCGTATCTTGAGGTGTTGCCGCGAGGCGCATCATGGTATTGCATTGCTCGGGAGTAAGATTACCCGTGATACCCATGGCCTCTTTGTAGGCCTCTTCAGTATCGGCCGTGAGCACGTTGCCTTGGGCATCTTTATAAATGAAGGGCACCACAATCTTGAGTTCAATAGGGTGGGTCAAGTCACCAATGAAGCCACCGCTGGAGTTGACCTCGATCATTGTCTGAACTTTTACGTCGGTGCTCTTAGACACCATGTAAACGTTTTCCGTTTCCGGCAATTCCATCAACGTGGTGGCCGGGAACAGGTAGGGATTAAAATGGTCCGCCAGATTGTAGGCACCAGCAGCTCGATAGAGCGGACGCTCCACCAGGGCGTTGGCATACATGCCATAGTTTTTCACCGGCTCCGGGCGCGGGGCGATCTCGGTAGCAGGTTCCTCGGTTGCCTCCGTGTTTCCGTCGGCAGGATCTTCCTCTGTTGTGGACTCGTCGCCTTCCTCGGCATCACTCGGTTCCTCGGCTTCCGGCTCATCCTTGGACGCGGGGGCATCGGTAACGTCAGCATTTACTTCCTCGCGCAAACGCAGGGCAATGGTGTCATCCTCTTGAGCAAAGATCGGCTCCGCTTCAAACACCACAGGGACCTGCACGGACTGCGTCTCTTCGCTGGTGGCTTTGTTCTGAAGAACACCCCCATAAAGCGGACGCTGCACGGCAAAGACATCGGCCCATTGTTCATCGGTTACGAGCGTTTTCTCCGGAGCCTGCGCTGATGCGTCGTCGGTGGCCGGCAACAGCGAGGCGAAAGCGCCCTCTGCCCAGGGGACGGCCACTACCAACGTGCGCGTCTCACCAGGCTCGATAGCCCCGGCTTCTTCGAGGGCTGCAGAAATGGAACCCGTAGCTACCACCGAAGCATCCACGGGCGTTGCGCCCGCCTCTTCCATGGCTGCCGTGTCCGTGAAATCGAGCTCTACGAGCGCTTCGGCCTCCAGAGCGGTTACATCATAAAAGCGAGCGTCGTCTCGAAGGGCCAAATGCTCCGGATAGAGCGCCGCCACATTGAGTGCTTGGGCCCGAGGAGCATCTTCGGGAATAGCGACTGTGAGCGCATGGACGCTCCAACCCTTTGGCGCCGCAAGGGCTTCCACTGAAAGCTCGGCTTGGCCATCAAACTCCCCTGCAGCAAGGGGGATGGATTCAACGGCAGCCCGGCGGGCAGCACCAAGCGTGACCTCACCTTCCTTGTTGGTATAAGAGTGACCCTCATAACCCCAGACCACGGGGATGCTGTGACCTTCGTCGAGCGATCCTACAACGGTGAGCTCGAATTCCGGCAGCTGAGAAGTAGCATCGAGGGCACCGGGAACGACGGCATCCCGTAAGGCAATATCTGCTTCGTCCGTGGACTCTTGCAGTGCTTTATCTGCGGCAGAATCACCGAGCCCAAGGCCCTCATAGCGGAACAGCACCTTGCCACTAATACCTGCCGCAAGGTCATCGGCAGTCAAGGGCAACCAACCAGACCCATGACGCTGCCAAAGTTTCCAGCCTTGGGGAATGTCGCTACTGCGCAATACCGCACGGGTGGCTTGGGTCGGATCCATGGTTTCAATGAGCGCTGCAGCGGCGCTTTGAATTTCTTCTGTGGTAGCGTTGTCAGCGGTCTCATCGTAGGCTTGCGCTAAGGCAGCCCGAACCATCCACTCTTCCGCCGAGGCGGTAACTCCGAGGGTTCCATCTTCGGAAGCTTTATAGACATAGGGCAGTTCTATAGTGAAATTGAAGCGATCAGCGGCAGCCGTACCTCCGATAAATCCGCGATTGAGCGCCTCTTCGTCAAGGGTCAAAGCGACATGAAGGGGCTGGTCAGAAACCAGATATCCCGTACTTGCAGCCAAAGGAGCACCCCATACATTGAGTGCCGGGATGATGATGTCTTCAAGTGATCCGGTGCCTTCTTCAAAGGCAGGAGTTACCTCGTCCAGGGGAATAAGACCATCGGGTGCAAGAGTCTCTAGTGCCGATTGATCAAGGGCAATTCCTTGGAGCTCCGAGAGCTTTGGCTTGGCTGTCTCTTCGGTCTCCTCCGGAGTAGCCTCTTCCCCCTCCTCGGTCGCCGAAGCATCGGGGTCCGTCGAGTCGCTCTCTTCGGACTGCGCTTCTTCGGTGGCAGCAGTGTCATCGACGGGTGCCTCGACTGCGGGCTCCTCGGGAGCCGCTTCTGCCACTAATGGAGACAAGGAACTGGCGTCAAACATAGTAACGGCCAAAAGGACCGCCATCACAACCGACACCACCCTCTCCCAGGGCTTAGCCGGCCGACGGTAATCAGTCCTTTCGGCCGTTTGTGGTAACTCTTCCCCTAACCCTGTAGGCGCATGGGGGGAATTAGGAAGATCTTCGTTGAGAGGACCCCCCCCCCGCGAAGGTATGATGGTTGAACTTCTTTATGTCATGATGGGTGTCGCTCATGGCTATAGCCTTTCGAATTTGCACCTATCTTCAATCCAGTGGTAAAGACACTGCTCCTACTATGAATAAGTAGGAATAATCAATTCTACGCCCGCAGGGTAGAGGTTTCAACAGGTTGGCAACATTCAATCCACAAGTTTTCAGGATCCCTACAACCACCTTATGCCCTGATGGGAGCCCTATTTCATGACCTTTCCACACAGCATTACCGGCAGCGGTGCCCGGCGAATCGCTCCGTGTTTTCGCGGCTTGTAACCAACGTATAACAGACCCATTCATCAAATGTTCATAGCACATGCGTACGGTGTACTACCAGATAGAGCCTACTTTTTCAATCCATTCTTCCGATTTAGGTTTTGAAGTCAGCACCGCTCAACCATGGTCTACATACGCTCGTTCCCTTCCTAGATTCCAACTGAGAGCTCGGGCAACTTCACCCCCATAAAAGCAGTGCCCCGGCTCTTTTGCGAGTCGGGGCACGGGCACATCTGGCTTCAAAAAATTTTCGGTGTTTGGTTCCTAGCTGAGGGCTCCTTGCAGTTCATAGTCCCCTTGAGGAGCAGAAGCAGCTTCCGTTTTGATGTTAAACATAGACGGAGTTGCCGCCCAAACCCCCACCTGAGGTACCGCCTCTTTTTCGATCAGAGTACAGATGGCGTCACTGGCCTGAGCCGAAGAAATGCCCATGGCTTCAAACCGCTTGGCCAAGTTCGCGCAATAGGCACTGTCTTGGGCACTGGCATTGTTCATAGCTTCGAGGGCTTTTGCAAACAGTTTCATGGTTCTCTCCTTATTCACCGTAGCGGGGCTGTTAGCAACTTTGAAGTGGCTCACAGTCTAGAAGGAGAGATCGGCGCGGACTTCGTGATTATTACGAAGCTTCTTGGCTTTATTTGTACTTTTACACAAACACCACGAACATAGCGCCGAGCACCACACACCACCACTTAGGGCGAAAAGAAGGTGAGGGCAAGAAATGTTGCCAGTTCCCTATCACTCATAGATTCAACCCCCAACACCTCCTTGAGGCGCTTCAACCGATAGCGCACCGTATTGGGATGCTGATAAAGAGCTGCTGCCGTTTGGCTAATAGACCCATAATTACGCGCAAACTCTTGAGCTGTTTGGAAGAGCCACCCTTCATGAAGGTCATCGTATTGAATGAGGAACCCTTTCATAAGGCGGGCAGTTCCTCCCATCAGGCGATCCGCCGCCACGGCTCGCCGATAGGCTTCCATACCCATAGACGCCCACCGCACCGAAGTCTCTTGCTGTTCCACCGCCCAGTCGAGCGCAGCCAAGGCTTGGCGCAACGCCAAGTCTCCCTCGCCCAGGGGCATTTCCAAACTGATGCCGCAATAGAGAGTCCCGGCTTCGGCCATCCGCCGTTGCAAGTCTGGGTCAGACATGGCAATGAGCTCTTTGGGAGGGCGCTTATAGGAAATCAAACCAAGCTGCGTATTTCTATAGCGCACCGCCCGAACCGTTTCCACATCGGGCCATCGATTACGATAGCTCTGAAGTATCTCCTCGAGCACCATACCCGCCGCGCGCACATTAGCTTCGTCTTCATGACGAGGGCGAACCGCTACCGCCTGAAACGTAGCACCGGTCATTTGCGCCAACGTGAACAGCGCTGTGCGCACAGCCATTTCGTCTGAGGGCGCAATCAGCTGCCCAATGATGCGCTGAGCTTGAGAATTGTTGGCATCTTCGGCCACGGCTTCCATGATGGCCGTGATCACATGTTCGGAATAGCGCCCGTTATAGAAGAATACGGGGACGCCTGTTTCTTGGCTGGCGCGAGCGCAGGCCTCGGGAAGCTGCTTCATTGCCACGGGCTTAATAGCCAACGCCGCCACGCCTCGAGACAACACTTTCAGGATGGCTTCTTCGGCAAGCTCTGGATCCTTTTGGGCAAACCCGAGCGTGGTCAACACAAATTCGCCGGGCACAAAGACATCGTATTCCCCACTAAAAGGCTCGTGATCAAGGATGGCAGCGCGCACCACCGGGCGCTCAAGGTAGTCAGCGCAGGGAGCGGCCAGTCGGATGGAATCAAACTCTGGCAGTTGCACTATGTCTTGAACCGTGATCATCTGGCCCCCTTTCGCCCCAGCTATGGTGCCCATGGTACTACGAGCGACGTCTCCAGCGAGGCCAAGTTTCGCCGCCAATGCAACCCACGGGACCTATCCAAGCCCCTGGCTTCACGTTGGCCCGCGGCTCGATTCGCCTCCCAATGCACCCCTCAGGAAAACTTCTTCCATGACACAACCGTAAGTTTCACGCAAGGCCGACGCAAGACAGGCCTTCTAGACTAGAGGTTGTAGCCGTCCGAAAGAGATAGGTCGGTTGGTCCCATGCACCGCCTAAGTAGCAGCGGGACCAAGGCATCCGCTGACTCAACCCAGCGATCCCCGTACCCAACCTCGCTGGACTCGCTTAGACCCCCGACGAAAGGAACCATCATGAAAGCTCTCAAGATCATCATCCCCGTTCTTGTTCTTGGTTGTATTGGGGCCGTTGTCGCCCACCAGATGCCAAAAGTGGAGAAGCCCTTCTCTCAGCGAAACCGTTCCTAACCCTCTTGGCCTCTAGGCGTACAATGGCTCCACGCATAAAACGGCAAAGAGAAATCGAGTGATCCTTTGACAGCACAAACTGTTCCCTCTGTGATGGTGGCCATGAGTGGTGGCGTGGACTCGAGCGTCTGCGGTTTTCTCCTTACCCAAGCTGGCTATCGCTGCGTTGGGGCCACCATGAAACTTCACGATGAAGCTCAGGGGTTCACGGCGGATCCTTCTTGCTGTACCAGCGACGATATAGCTGACGCAAAAGCCGTCTGTGAGCGACTGGGCATTCCCCATCATGTGTTCAATTTTCGGGGCACCTTTGATGAAGCGGTCATCAACCACTTCTGCCAGGAATATCTGGACGGTCACACTCCTAACCCCTGCGTTGATTGCAATCGTTATCTCAAGTTTGCGGCTCTCCAGCGCAAGCGTCAGGAGTTCGGCTTGGATTATGTGGCTACGGGCCACTATGCCCGCCGACGCTTTAACGAACAGACGGGGCGATGGCAGTTACTTCGCGCCTTGGATCCGGCGAAAGACCAAAGCTACGTGCTCTTCCATATCACCCAACAAGACCTGGCGTCTATGCTGTTCCCCTTAGGAGAACTCACGAAGGAAGAAGTGCGCACTCTGGCCCAAGACCAAGCCATGGCCGTAGCCGAAAAGCCCGAGAGTCAAGACATCTGCTTTGTGCCCGATGGAGATTACGCCCGCTTCATCCAGCAGCGGCTGGGAGATCAGGCGGCCAGCGCCTATGAGCCAGGACCTATTTGCACTCGTGACGGAACCCAACGCGGAACACATCAAGGATTAATTCACTACACCATTGGCCAGCGCAAAGGCATTGGGGTGGCCTATGCCGAGCCGCTCTATGTCTACGACAAGGATCCTGCGACGAAAACACTCTGGGTAGCACCGAAAGCTGAGCTTCGCGCCCAGGGCGTCATCGTGCGCGATGTCAATCTCATTGAAGGGTCGCTTCCCTCTTCCCCGTTCCACGGCCAGGTCAAAACCCATTACCGTCAAGAACCCCAAGAGGCGACCATCTACCAGGAAGAAGATGGCACCCTCCGGATTCTTTTTGCGCAACCCCAAACGCGCTCGGCGGCAGGCCAAGCCGCCGTTATCTATGATGGCGAGGTGGTTCTAGGCGGTGGCACCATTGCCGGTGTTATCTCCACTGACCCATCCTAGATCGAGCTTGGGCCTCACCCGGATCCCCGTCTCTCACCCCACCTCTTACCGAATCAACCCAACAATTAGGGCTTCCTTTTGACCGCTGTTCGCCACGCTCCTTCAGCAAAGGCGCACAATAGCTGCAGAAGGAGCATCCTATAGCAAAGACTGTTGACACTTCCCTTGGTTCGCCTGAGTTATCCCCCTCGGGTCGCAACCATGGCTCCAATTCCAACGGTCTCATCATTGCCCTCGCGGGCCTTCTTTCTACCATCCCACCCCTATCGGCAGACATGTATCTTCCGGGTCTGCCCGCCGTGACCGCAGAGCTTGGCTCAGATGCGGCCCTTACCAGCCAAACCCTCACGGTATTCTTTCTGTTCATGGCTGTGGGCACACTGATTTGGGGAACCCTCAGCGACAAAACAGGACGACGGCCGATGCTTCTTGGCTGCAGTCTCGTAGCCACTCTCGCCTGCCTTTCCTGTGCGGCGTCCCCCACCATTGAAGTGCTGTTGGTGCTGCGCTCGTTGCAAGGCCTTGCGAGCGGCGGCATGGTAGCCGGGGGCATGGCCATTGTGAAAGACTGCTTTGAGGGTGACCAAATGGCGAAGACCCTCGCGTTCACCCAGGCTGTCGCCATGGTGGCTCCCGTAGTGGCACCGCTTTTGGGGGTAGCCGTCTTGGCCCTTGGTGGGTGGCGCGGCAGCTTCCTTGCCATTGCTGCTCTTTTAATTCTTTGCCTGGGCCTCGTGCTGGTTATGAAAGAAACACTTCCCGCTGAAGAACGGGTAACCGGCTCTTTGGTGAAGCCCTTTTTGGGCGGCTTTGCCCTATTGCGCCACGGCTCCTTCGCCCTTCCGTTAATTGTGGGCTCCCTGTTCAACGCACCTTTCATGGCTTATATCGGGAATGCCTCCTACATTTATGAGGAACACTTCGGTGTGTCTACGGCGCTCTTTGGCGTTATTTTTGCGATCACCTCGGTATCGGCAATATTGAGCCCCTTGATCTACATGAAGTACGAATCCGTCATCCATGTTCCGCGCCTGATGACGGTATTTATTGCCGTGTTGGGCATCCTGGCGTTCCCCTTAGTGCTGGTGGGAAACAGCGGCCCGTGGCCCTTCATGGCCTGCATGATGGTGATGGCATTTTTGGGAGCCTTTGTGCGGCCAATGACAGCGAGCTTTTTGTTGGGCCCCCTCACCTCGGGCATTGGCACGGCCTCATCTCTCATTAGTTTTACAGCTGCGGCCTTTGGGTGTGTGGGAATGTTTGCGGGATCCATGGGGCTGGGCATGGTGGAAGGTGTGCAATCCGTTGCCGTCGTCTCGGTGCTTGTGATGATAGGATGTTGGGCAGTCTATCTTCGCCGTTACCACCGCCCTGATAAACGGGGTTGATGTTTGTCTTTCTCCTAAAGGAGCAATCATGAGTGCCCAAACCCAATCCGCTGCTTCTTCCCCGAAGTTTGAGACTTCCGACCAATCCCCTGCCTCTTCCCTCGTGACTTCAATCGAGAGTGCCGCGCCCTCATTCCTGTCTACTCTCCCTCTTTTAGAGAATTCAGGTATCGCTAGTTCCGTCACCCCTGCCTGCTCTCTTGAAGAGGCCCTGCGTGAGCGTCATTCGGTGCGCAGTTTCACTGATGAGCCCTTGAGCGAGCCGGTAGTGGAAATCCTGCAGGCCGCTCTTGCCCAGATCAACGAGGAAACTGGCTTAGCCTTTCAGCTGGCCTTGGATGAGCCTGCTGCCTTATCGGGATTCAAGGCGAAACTCGTAAAGTTCAGTGGCGCCCGTAACTACATTGCAGCCGTACAGCCAGAGGGCAAAGAGGCCGATGAATACACCGGCTATTACGGAGAGCAGCTCGTGCTCTTAGCTCAGCAACTCGGTCTAAACAGCTGCTGGATTGGGGGCACCTACAAAGTAGTCAACGGGGTGTACTCCATTACGCTCGGGCAGAAGTTAGCGCTTATCATTGCCCTCGGCCACGGCACCACCCAAGGCACTCCTCATTCTTCCGTGGCGCCATCCGTTATAAGCTCCGACTATGACCATGCACCCCTCTGGTTTCGTCAAGGAGTGGATGCCGCCCTATTGGCTCCCACGGCGCTCAACCAACAGAAGTTTCGCTTTGCCCTGGCCGGTAACGCCGATGATGGCACGCCGCTCGTGCGCGCCAGCACAAAGCGCGGTGCCTTTACCCGCGTAGACTTAGGTATTGCCAAACTTCATTTCGAAATCGGTGCCGGCGACGCTGCCTTTTACTGGGCCTAGCTCTGCCTCCGCTCGGGCAGCACCCTCCGCCCATCGCCCCCGGGCAGCCGAGGTTCTGTTCTACAATGGGACTACTCTAAAGTCTGCGCGAGAAGGATCGTTTCATGAATATTGGATTCATTGGTTTGGGAAATATGGCCCGTGCCATTATTGGCGGCCTGATTAGCAAAGGCATTGCCGAGCCTTCCTCCATTGTGGGTTCCGCGCCTCACGAACAAACCCGCACCGCAATGGTGGAAGATTTTGCGATCCAAACCACAGCATCCAATAGCGAAGTAGCCAAAAAGGCAGAGGTGCTGATCTTGGCAGTTAAGCCTCAGATGTTTCCCGAAGTCATTAATGAGATCAAGGACGTCGTTCGCCCTGAGACCTTAGTGGTTTCTATTGCCGCGGGCTTAAGCTGCGCACGCATTGAGCAACTTTTCGGTCGTCCGTTGCACTTAGTACGCTGCATGCCTAATACCCCGGCTCTCGTCGGAGCTGGTTGCACGGCCCTTTGCGCAAACGCGGAAGCCACCGATGAAGATTGCGCTTTGGTCGCTCAGTTGATGGGCAGCTTTGGACGCGTGATCGAAATTCCCGAGCGTCTCATGGATGCCGCCGGTGCGGTGGGGGGAAGCTCTCCCGCCTTCGCCTTCATGTTTATTGAAGCGCTGGCCGATGGCGCCGTGGCCGCTGGCATGCCTCGGGCTCAAGCCTTGGAGTTTGCGGCGCAGTCCTTGCTCGGAAGTGCTCAACTCTACCTTGAAACCAAGGAGCATCCGGAAGCCCTGAAAGATAAAGTCTGCTCCCCCGGTGGCACGACCATTGAAGGCGTGCGGGTTTTGGAAGAAGGGGGATTCCGCGCAGCCGCTATGAATGCCATTGCTGCCTGCGTCGAAAAGAGCGCCCAGCTCTAGGCCCAGGCGCCTGCATCCTCGGCGGTGATTACTCGAACTTCCTCAGAGTCTATCCCGATTTTTTAAGCAGCCTCTCAAATAAGCGAACCCAGCGAAGCACGCCCTGCTTCCCTCACAGACACTTCCCCCCACAGGGCTAGCGGCTGCCCCCGTCATCCTCCGAGCTGCTTACAGGAACGGTCGCTCCCTCGGCTGAGGGTCCTTCCAACTGTCGATAGACATCCAACTCCCAAAGCCGTCGAGAGCTTCGCGCCACGCTGCATGCAGCCGACTTCACCATGTTCTATTGCAACCCGTCTACTTCCCCATGAGCATCCAAAGCTTCGTCCAGGTATTCTTTGATGGGTTGTTCGCCATAGCTGTCCACATGGTCCATGTGCCAGCACTCGGTGCGCGGCAATCCCGGAATAGAGTCAGCTACAAACACCGGATCTATCCCTTGGCGACGCTGGCGCGTGTAATCGTCCAGCGCTTTCAAAGCCCATTTACCCAGCAGCATGATGGCCACCAGGTTGATGATCGCCATGAATCCCATGAAGATATCGGCCAAGTTCCAAGCCAAAGCAAAGCTGTTAACCGCGCCGTAGAAAATAGCAGCCAAGCAGAACAGGCGGAAAATGAGCAGCACCCATTTGTTCGTAGAGATGAACCGAATGTTGCTCTCGGCGTAGAAGTAGTTACCAATAATGCTTGAGAAAGCAAACGCAAAAATGGCGAAGGTGATGAAATGAATGCCTACTTCGCCCACCGAATTATTCACCGCTTGCTGCACCAACGCCATGCCGTCATAGCTTGCCGCCAGCTCCGGGTTCTGTACAAAGAAGATGAGCACCATCATGGCTGAACAAGTGCAAATCACCAGGGTGTCAATGTACACCGAAAGGCTTTGCACCAACCCTTGCTTACAGGGATGAGAAACCGATGCCGTAGCTGCAGCGTTCGGCGCAGAACCCATGCCGGCTTCGTTGGAGAACAGGCCACGCTTGATGCCAAGCATGACTACCGATCCCGCAAAACCGCCCGCGATGGACTGGAAGTCAAAGGCTGACTCAAAAATGAGCGCAAACACAGCGGGGATTTCTCCCACATTGGTCAAGGTGGTCCAGATGGCTAAGGCAATGTAGGCAATAGCCATAATGGGTACGATGATGGAGGTGATGATAGAAATACGCTTCGCCCCACCAAAAATGACGAAGGCCGTGAATACGCAAGTCACCAATCCAAGGGCTACCGCCGTTCCGTTGGTGGCGTAATCCGGAATGTAGTGCTCCAACGAAGAGGCCATGTTGAACGCCTGAAGCCCATTGAATCCAAAAGCAAAGCAAAGGATCAAGGCAATGGCGAATATGACGCCCAGCCAGCGCTTCCCCAATCCCTGCTGAATGTAGTAGGCAGGACCACCGCGGAACGAGCCTTCATCGGCTTTCACTTTGAAGATCTGGGCCAAGGTTGACTCGATGAATGCTGAGGCAGAACCGACAATGGCCATCAGCCACATCCAAAACACCGCGCCTGGACCTCCGGCGGCAATGGCGGTGGCGATACCCGCGATATTTCCCGTGCCTACCCGCGAGGCCGTGGAGACCATAAGCGCCTGGAAGGAAGAAATGGATTTCTTCCCTTCGACATGCTTCTTTTCCACCAGCTGGGTAAACATGTCTTTGATATAGCGAATTTGCACGGCTTTGGTTCTGACCGTGAACCAAACACCTACGATGACAAGCAGAAATACCAAGATGTAGGTATACATGAAGTCATCGATCACTCCGGTGATGTTAATGAGGAGATCGTTGAAGCTCAATTCTTCTTCCATGGCGCCCCCTTAATTCCACTGGCTGGTAATGCGCTCCCACTGCTCGTCGCGCCCTTGTTCCACCATAGCAAGTTCTTCCTCAGTAAGGGCTTTAAATCGCCCTTGGCGCTTCAAATAATCTTGCACACTGCTGAATGCTTTCGGTCGTTTGTTAAGCCTAAAGACGCCACCCGGCTGACCGCTTTGAGTGGGGCCTTCGTATTCCGCTAAATACCAGAGACCGCAATCCACAATTTCCTTGGCCAATTCTACCGTTTCATCCACCGCACAGCCCCAACCGGTCGGACAGGGCGCTATGACATGAATGTACTTTGTGCCAGGGATCGACGCTGCTTTCTGAACTTTCTCCATGAAATCTGGCAGATACCCAATGGAGGCCGTTGCTGCATAGGGAATACCGTGGGCGGCCACAATCTCGAAGAGGTTCTTCTTTTGAGTCAAACACCCGTGGGCATTATGGCCGGCGGGAGTGGTCGTGGTCTTGGCCCCAAACGGAGTGAGCGAACTCTTCTGGATGCCGGTGTTCATATAGGCTTCGTTGTCATAGCAAATGTAGAGAATATCGTCATTGCGATCGATAGCTCCCGATAGCGCCTGCAAGCCAATATCGGCGGTACCTCCGTCGCCCGCAAACCCTACCACGGTGCAATCCTCAGGCTTTTTACCTTGGGCACGCAGGCCCGCTTCGATGCCCGTGAGCACGGCAGCTGTGGCGGCAAAGGGAGTAATCATGGCATTGTTGGCAAAGCATAATTGAGGGAAGTTGAAGCCCACGGCGCTCATACATCCGGCCGGCAACGCGCATACCGCCTGAGGTCCGAGCACCTTCAGCGCTGCGCGCACAGCCAAACTACCGCCGCAGCCCGCACAGGCCTTATGACCAAAGAACAGCTCGTCATCGCCTATCGATGCAGCTGTTGGTTTTCCTTGCATGACCATTAGTGCACCTCCCCCCGAGCAGAATCTGCGCTTACGGCTGGTTCCTCAATTCCCAAGAAAATAACCGACGGCAGTTCTTCTTGGACTTCTTGATGGGCTTCACTCAGCGCAGCTCGTTGCTGCAGTTCCGTAAAGATGGCTTCAATCTGGCCATCAGTGATGTCATCGCCGCCAAGGCCCCCGATCACGTTCACGCCCGGCGCGGTTACACCCCCTTGGTACAGCGCAGAACACACATTGGTAAACAAGGTTCCCTCTGCGCCAAAGGAAATGTCTTTTTCCAACACCCCGAACGCCCGACAGGAATCCAAGGCCTGGGCAAGTTGGGCTGCGGGGAACGGCCGCATATAGCGAACGCGAACCATCCCCACTGCCTGGCCCTGAGCGCGGAGCTTGTCTACCACTTGAGCCACCAACCCGCTGATGGAGCCAAGCGTGACCAGAATATATTCCGCGTCTTCAGCCTGGTAGGCCTCAATCATGCCGCTATAGGGGCGCCCAAAGACCTCTGTAAATTGCGCTTCGGCTTCCTCAATAACTGCTGCTGTAGCCTCAAGCGCCCGATGGGCCTCGTATTTGTAATAGCGGTTGTATTCGGGACCGGCGGAATAACCAAGGTTGACCGGCTGCCCAAAGTCAAACCGATTGCTCGTGGTGTAGGGCGGCAGGTAGGCGTCGGCTTGGGATTGCTCAGGCACGTCCACCGTTTCGTAGGTGTGCGTGAGGGCAAACCCATCAAGATTAATCATGAACGGTGTACTTACTCGCGGGTCCTCCGCAATGCGATAGGCCATAAGAGCTAGGTCCAACGCTTCTTGGTTGTCCTTCGCGTAGGCTTGAATCCATCCGTGGTCCAGTAGCGCTAAGGAATCGCGCTGGTCCCCGTAAATATTCCAGGGGAGCGCAGTGGCGCGGTTAGCATTCATCATCACAATGGGGAATCGGCCGCCCGCCGCGTAGGTCAACACCTCGGCCATGTAGAGCAAACCTTGGCTTGAGGTGGCGGTAAAGGTCCGCGCCCCCGTAGCCGATGCTCCCATAGCGCAGCTCAGCGCCGAATGTTCTGATTCCACATGGACGTACTCGGCCTGAAGCTCGCCCTCTTCCACCATCTCGGAAAGGCGTTCAACTACCACGGTTTGAGGAGTGATGGGGTAGGCGGAAATTACCTGAGGTCGCGCCAGGCGAACCCCTTCTGCCAAGGCCTCGTCCCCTGAAAGAAATTGCTTCATCGATGGGCCTCCCCACTCGCCTGTTCAAATTCTGCCAGCCACTGAGCCGCGAGCTTCTCGCCTGCCGCCGCTTCTTCCGCACTCAGCGGCTCTCCATATTCATTGCTCATGATGGCGTCTGCGCTATCGACCCCCAGCCCCACTACTTGTTGGGTGGCAGCCAGCGTTTCCGCCTCTTGGGCCTCTTGCTCCGGAATCATGGCAATGGCATCGAAGCGACAAACCTTCGCGCAAATCCCGCAGCCTTTACAGAAGTCATAATCGATAGCCACCGCGGTAAACCCGGGCCGCTCTTGAGCCAGCTCGTCTTTTGTGGCGCCCGTCTTATAGATAGTGCCATCTGGGCAATAGAGATAACACTGCAAGCATCCGGTACAGACATCAGCGCTGATTACGGGGCGCTGATTGCGCCATCCCGCATTGCGAGTCACTAAATGACCGGCTTGATAGCAGGTATTCTGGGCGAACACTGCCGGGTCCAAACTCGGTGCCGCCGTGTCGTGAGTATCTCTCAGCTGGGGAATCAGTGCTTGAGGGTTTCGGCCGGGAGTGAGCGTTTCACGAGAAACATCGGCGGTGGCTTGTTGACCGGAGCCCGCATGCTCCCCGGCGAGCGTGACTGCTTGAGCTTCCGCGGGGGCCTGAGAGTGACCCTCCGCTTCGCCTGCCTGCTCCTCATTGTCGGCATAAGAGGACTGTGCCGTAGCGTTGCGCGACTCCTCCTCTGAGTAGTCCCGCTGGCGCTTCTGCTCTAGCACCTCCTCATAGGCCTGGCGCACAATAGCGCAATTCTTCTCGTGCAGTTTAGGGGCCATGAGCTGGCGAATGGCTTCTTCCATCGCCGATAACGTGAGCGAATCGTCGAGGGCCGCCAAGGCACCCAGAAATACCGTGTTAGGAATGGGCCGTCCCAAAATAGTTTCGGAAAGTCCGTTGGCGTCAATGCTCAGCACCCGCGGATCGGCAAACTCCTCGGTGCTGTTAACCAGCACTCGCCCACCGGGTTTGAGTTCCTGGGCCCAAGCGGGATCCTCTTCGGCCGGATCAAAGCTAAACAGCGTGTCGTCGAGATACACCACATAGTCGGCGGAACTGATGGCGCTTCGATCCCCTATCGGGCGGTCAGCCACTTTCGTAAACGCACGCATGGGAGCGCCCCGGCGTTCCGGGCCAAAGGAGGGAAACGCCAGCCCATAGAGGCTTTCCTCCAACGAAGCCGCCGCTCCTAAGAGTCGTGCCGCCGTGAAAGCCCCTTGGCCTCCGCGACCATGCCATAGTATTTCAATCATCGCTACCTCAATCTTTCAAGGATTGAACCGCTTCCCATCCAGAAGCGGGAATGTTCATCATAGCAATCGCTCCGTTGGCTCAGGGTCTGCCGCGGCGAATTCCTCGGAAATCCCGGTTTGTGAGGCGCGCTACTCGATGTCGCCCAGCTCCCGGGCCCAATCGAAGTCCGCGGGCGGCGAGGCGGGTTCACTACCGGGAATAGCGGTGGAACCATCCCATTGAGAAACCTCCATGGCCACCTTTCCCTCGTCAGTGAAGATTACCCCTTCTTCTTCCAGCATCTTCCGCTGAATCTCCGGACCTCCAAAGGCAAACCCCGAAGCCATGGCACCATCTTTAAATACCACTCGATGACAAGGAATAGAGGCAGGATCTACTCCCGGAGCAGGATTAGAGCGCAGAGCATAGCCCACGTAGCGCGCCGAGCGAGGAGCGCCAATGAGGCGACCCACTTGTCCATAGGTGGCAACTTTCCCTCGCGGAATCTGTTGCACGACCGCAAACACGCGCTCGGAAAAATCTCCCATGACTCAACGCTCCTTAGATCTCAGAGAAACCCTAGTCACACTCAAGTTCATCCGCTAAGGACTTCAAGAATAGCCCGACATCAGTAATGATGCCTATGGTCTGGAAACTTCCCCGGTCCGACAACTTTGTCACCACTGCAGGATTGATATCTACACAGACCGTGGTGACAGAAGCGGGAAGCATATTGCCCGTTGCAATGGAGTGCAGCATGGTAGACATCATGATGCAGGCACCCGCTTTCTGACACCAAGGGCGCATGGCATCCTGAGCCTTCACGGTGTCGGTAATGACATCGGGTAGCGGGCCGTCATCCCGAATTGACCCGGCAAGCACAAAAGGCGTTTCGGTTTGCACCAAGGTATACATAAGACCCTCGGTGAGTACTCCTTCTTCCACCGCTTGAGCAATAGAGCCACAACCCCGAATGCGATTAATGGCGCGCAAGTGATGCTCATGACCCGAGGGTACCGACAGACCGGTGGAAAGATCAATGCCCAGCGACGTTCCGTAGAGCGCTGACTCGATGTCATGGGTAGCCACCGCATTGCCGCCAAACAACACCGTGACATAGCCTGCCTTCACCAGACGGATGAGATCTTTAGCAGCACCAGTATGAATAATGGCTGGCCCCACTACGGCAATCACGTCTTTCTGAGCAGCGCGCACTTCTTTGAGCAGGGCTGCCACCTGACGAATGATTTGCTCTTTGGGCTTTTCACTGGAGGCGGTAGAGTTCATGAACTCGAAGGCTTCTTTTTCACGGGGACGCTCTTGGAACAGGACGCGAATACCTTGCTGACCCACTACCACCGCATCGCCCTGGCGAACCTCAGCAACCGGCACCCCTCGCACGCTTTGGTCGGCGGGGTCCACCACCAGACCCAAGTCCATTTCCGTATTAGCGACGGTATGCCAGTGCTGACCCAGCCGAACTTGGGTAACTAAATTGGTAGTGGCATAGAATTCTTCCGGAAATACCCCATCGGCCGGCGCTGGTAAAGTGAGCGCATCTTGAGAATGAATAGGAGCTACGCCGAGACCATGGAGATAGCGCAGCATCTGAGTAAGATGGGCGTGGTCTTTGCCAAACACGCGCATCGTAATGGTGGAGGTGTTTTCATTGCCGCGTCCAATATGGAGAGAAAGCACTTCATATTCGCCATCCAACTCCACAATGCCGCCCATAATCTTGGACAGAATATCGGAGTCAATGAGATGACCTTCAGCCTGAATATCTTCGTAAATGAGTTTATCGTCTAAAACCATGGGAGCCTCTCTATTGGGTCTTTTTCCCCATTGTAGAAAAGCTCCGCGGGGATTTGTCCCCACGGAGCCTCAAAGGTGCTGATGGAACCGCGATTAGTTCGGAATTCCCCGCCCTGACCTCGCTTGGATGTGCTTCTTAAGATAACGAGGTATAGCGCTCCAGGTTCTTCGCAAGCTTTTCGATAAAGCGCTGCTCCAGATCAGAGAGTTCCGCATCCTCGCGAGTGATATAACCCAAGATGAGACGGACATCGGTGTCGAGGGGAACCGTCTTCAACAGACTGCCATCGGAAATGCCCACCAAGATGCCACTGGTAACCGTATAGCCATTGAGCGCCACAATCAGTTCGGACAGGGATGCGCGGTCGGTGCAAGCAATGGACTTGTCCCGAGGAACCCCGGCCAGCGCTTCTTCATAGAGCCACACCGGAGCATCAACGCCCTGATCGAAGTAGATATAGGGATAGTCCGATAACGCCTCGAGCGTGAGCGCATCGGCATTCACCAATGGATGGCTTGCTGGCAAGGCGACGCGGGGGGCGCTGTGAATAAGTTCATGGAACTTCAAGCCGGCCACTTCCAGGGCCTCGTTCAACTTTTCTGCCGTTTCCGTGGTTTGGAACAGCACGCCAAGGTCGGAGGTGCCATTTACCACGTCGTCAATGACCCCTTGGGTCGTGCGGTCATAGAGCGCGTAGTGATACTCTTCCCCACCAGCGGCCAGAACCACTTGAGCAAACGTCTGAACATCGAATAGATAGTGCTGACCTGAAATAGAGAAGGTCTTGCTCATAGATGCCCCTTTCAAAGTTGGGGCACAGCAGAATGTGCCCCGAATAGATTTTCTGCTGCGCCGCAGGTGATAGGTTTCATAGTAGCGGATTTGCTGCGCCCGCTGTTCCTAGGGAATAGGAGCCGAATCCTTCCCTGGGTTCCCCCATGCGGATCTTGAGCCTTGCCGGGGGTGTTCTCCTGCGTCGCTTCTTTCGTGTCGGTTGAATGCAGTAAGCGCTTATTTCGCTGAGGTGCGCTCATCCACAAAGCGAGATGCCTTGTGTTCTGAAGACGTTCCCAGCTTGCCGGCGTCATAGACAATGACCTTAGCCGGACGCACGCCAGTGTGCGTTTTGAGAGCATTCTCCACGCGCTTCGCCACTTCGTCATAGGGCTCTTCGGAGTTTTGAGCACGCTCCACCGAGACCTCGTATTTGGTGGTGAAGTCCTGATCGTAAACGCGGATTGAATATTCGCCCGTGAGTCCCTCTTCGGCGCGAACCACATACTCGATGTCGGTGGGGAATACATTTACCGCGCCCACGATAAACATCTCGTCCTTACGGCCGGTGATATGAATACGAGCAAGAGTACGACCGCATTCGCACTTTTCGTTAGAAACGTAGCCGATGTCGCCCGTGCGGAAGCGAATCATCGGGCGCGCCTTCTTCGTCAGCGTGGTATAGACCAGCTCACCCAACTCACCAGGCTCAAGGACTTCCCCAGTGTTGGGATCCACGGTTTCTACGAGGATTTGGTCCTCCACAATGTGCAAACCGTCTTTGGCTTCACACATAGCAGCACAGGCACCGTAAATGTCCGACAGGCCGAAGAAGTCGACAACTTTTGCCCCCCAGAGGTTCTCGATGGCTTCCCGCGTGGACTTAATGGAGCCACCCGGCTCACCCGCCACAATGATGGTGTGAATCGAGAAGTCCGTCTTGGGATCGTAGCCCTTCTCTTTGGCCTTTTCGCCAAGAGTCCACGCGTAAGAGGGGCTAGTCCAAATAACGGTGGGCTGGTATTGCTTCAGCACAAACAAAAGGCGATCAGAGGGAACGGCACCCACCCAAATGGCCAGAGCACCCAAACGCTGTGCGCCGATAACGTCAGGGCCGCCCACATAGAGTGCAAAGTTCAAGCCATGAACGTAGCGGTCGTTGGGGCGCATGCCGGCTTGCCAGAATAAACGAGCCTCAGTGTCTTGCCACAGGTCAAAGTCCTCTTGGGTAAAGGGGCTTACCGTAGGTACTCCCGTTGATCCCGAAGAGGTAGCCATAAAGATAACTTCCTCTTCCGGTACGGAGCACATCTCACCAAAGAAGCTCCCTACATGCTGGGTTTCCCGCTCAGTCTTCTTATCAATGAAGGGGAATTTCTCAATGTCTTTGAGGCTCGTAATGTCAGAGGGTTTTACCCCTGCCTCGTCAAAGGTGCGCTTGTAATACACCGTGTTGTCATAGGCGTACTGCACCATGGTTTTTAAGCGCTCGAGCTGAAGAGCCTCTAGCTCAGGGCGCGGCATGCATTCGATCTCTGGATCGTAGTACTTCTGATCGTAGGGAATGTCCTTTGCCATGTTCGGCTCCTTTTTGATAGTGCGATGGTCCGTACCTGGTGGCAAGGCAAACCGCCTTCGCCGCCACAGTTCTCATACAACACGCCGGGGTCTTGGAAGGACGACCGCCGGCGCGTCAGGTGCAAAACTGCAAGGGCTATGAAACCATTGAATGAAAGTTTGGACAAGGGGTTTCGTCATTCACAGTTTTGATGAGTTGCTATCTATAATACCGATAACCCAATTACGGGTTTTTCCAATGTATAGTTCGGAGAAGGGGTATTATCGGCTCCGTTACATACGCCCTTCCCTTCGCTTGAAACCTAAGAAGGTAGCCCCATGACCCTTCAACAACTTCGTTATCTCATTGCTATTGCTGAATACGGCTCTATAAATGGCGCGGCCCAAAACTTATATACCGCTCAATCCAATCTCTCCACGGCCGTGAAAGAACTCGAGCGGGAACTAGGCATCACTATCTTTGTGCGCAGCAACCGGGGGGTCACCCTCACCAACGACGGCACTGAGTTATTAGGCTACGCCCGCCAAGTGGTGGAGCAAGCCGACATGCTTGAAGAGCGATATGCCGGCGGCGAAGCCAGTCATGCCCAACTGGCGGTGTCTACCCAGCACTACTACTTCAGTCTTCTAGCGTTTATGCAAGTGGCCGATGAATATCCTGGCGATGAATATGATTTCACCCTTCGCGAATGTGCCACCGGCCAGATCATTGATGATGTGCGCACCTTCAGAAGTCAGGTTGGTATTCTCTATCTGGATGATTTCAATCGTCGCGTTCTCAGTAAAGCCTTTGACGATGCCAACGTTGAGTTTCATCCACTATTCACGGCCAGTGTCCATGTGTTCTTAAAGGAGGACCACCCGTTAGCTCATCACAAGACTCTCACGGTAGAAGATCTTGAAGAATACCCGCGTATTTCCTTTGAGCAAGGAACTACCAATTCGTTCTACTATGCCGAAGAGCCGCTTTCTTACTTGCCCCACAAGCGCAACATTCGCATTTCCGATCGCGGCACGCTCACTAACCTTTTGACCCACCACCATAGCTACACCCTCTCAACGGGTGTGCTGTCTGCAGAAATGCATTCGGGAATTGCTTCCATTCCGCTTGAGGTGGATGAGCCGATGGAAGTGGGTTATATCATGCACCGGGAACGACAAGCCGGACCATTACTTTCGCGCTACATCGAAAAGCTCCACGAGGTCATTCAAGCGAATTCCCTCGTGGCTCAATCCTAGCGTTTTCTCTTTATTCCAGGCTAAATACTGGCAATGAGCTGCACAAGGAATTCAGTGTTGGCCTGCAAGTCCTCAGGGGACAGGTTCTCAACAACGTCATCCTTCTGCCCGCAATAGGCCGGCTTGTCAGCTTCGATGCCCGCAATATGGAGCGCTTGAACCCCGTGACGCATGGCGCAACAGGCCGCTGAATCTTTCCAAAGCTCCGTAGCGCTGCCTACTGAGAACCCGACGGCTTGGGAAGCTTTACGCACGAGTCTCTTCATACGAGAAGAAGAGGCCTTTGGCAGATACATGCCTTCCTTCTCAATGAGGGAAAGGGTACCGGCACCTAATCCTTCGACATCGATCACAATGGCGCCACGCATTTCGGCGCTATGTTCTTTCAGGAATGCTTTCATGCCACCATTGCCGGCAAGCTCAGAACCTAGAGCAACAAACCAAACTTCCGTATTGACCGTAGGCGCACTAAATTCATGAATCCGCTCATAGGTATCCGCGAGATAGTCTTCCTCTTGCGGCAATTCTTCCTGGTAGATATCTTCCGGAGCTTCCTCACCAGAGCGCGTCGAAATTCGACCGAGCTGATCCCGAGAGAATGCGCCGCCTTCGTAGCGCCGCGAAGACCGGGAGCGACGACGAGATCTGGGCTCTTCGTAGTCGAAGTCCTCTTGATCCGCAAAGGCCTCATCGTAGGACGCGTCAAAACGAATCGTAGCATCAGGAGACGCACCCCAATCATCCCCGTCATCCCAAGAGCTGCGCTCCTCATAGGAGGATTCCTCGTAGGTGTCTTCTTGTTGGAAGCTTTCCCAGCCACCGCGAGCTTTGCCTACGGAGCGAGCATCGAACTCTTCATCCACATCCAGCCATTGTTGCGGTGTAACTTCAATATCGTCCTGTTTCTTGTGGCGGAAGCGATCGAAGATGCGAGACATCCGTGATTTCGGCATCTCCACATAGCCCGGGCCTGAGAACGCACCCGACTCAGTAATGCTTGTCTCATAATCCGAGTCATCGGCATCCTCGATGTAGAGTTCTTCGGGAGCCACATCCTCGATTAACTCATCTCCTACCGGTGCGAAGGCCCCTGTGCCGCCTGCAACGGCGAACGACCCTGCTACTGCTACATTCTCGGAAAGCGTTTCTTCTACAGGCTCTTCTTCTTGCATTTGCGGTTCCAGAATCCCGGAACGAGAAGGAAGTGTTTCGCGAAGGGTGCGGTGGGCTTGATTAACCCGCTCGGCATAGTCAGAGGAAGCCCGACGTCCCTCTACCGAAGGCACTGCGCGAAGAGCGCGCGTCCGTTCGTTAACGTCGCCCCGTTCTTCATCGAGGGGCGCATGCTGTTTCGTGAGTTCTTCAAGCGGGGCAAGCTCAGCAGCCGGTTCCGCAATGGACGGAAGATCCATGGCGCGGCGAGCGTGCTTAGAGGCTCGCGGATCCGGAATCCTATTGCTTGGCAACGGTGCGACCGCTTCTTCCGTCTGAATAGACGGAATAACTGCAGACAGCTGGGAGGCCTGAGCCCGGCGCTCGGCTGCCTGGCGCTCGGCTTCTGCCGCCGCCGCTTCCACATCGGGAACGGGCACGGTTTCGCTTAACGGCCGGCGAGGAGCACGGTAGGTAATGTTCTCATCCGAGAGTGAACTGGAAGGATCCGGAATGGTGGCTGCCAGAGGAGAAGATTCGGAGGGTTTTTTGGCCTCAGAAGTTGTTTCTTCGAGCGCAATGGTCGGCAGGTTAAGGCCTGAAGAATTGCTCGGAGACGAGGGTGTCACCTCACCGGAAACTGGCGCTTCTTCTTCCACCGTTTCCTGGGGCGTCGTCGGTGCCATTTCCGCTTCTGCGACTGGTTCTTCTTCGCGCAGGGAAGCGAAGGCCGGGGCTTTCACTTCCATGATGGATTCCCGCATTTGGGCTAAACGCTGTTCGGTAGCCGATGCGATGGATTCTTTTTCTTCTTCTTGAGTTTGAGTTTCTTTTTCGGCGGCTTCAAGAGCGGTGGCGAACTTTGAACGTTGGACCGTCACTTCTTTCGGTGCCGCATTACGCTTGGCTTTTTCTTGGGCTGCCTTAAACCAATCAGGCACCGCAGGGCTAGCCTCCTGTTGAGGAACAGCAAAGATGCTCGCAGGGGCGGCCGCAGCAACAACTCCCAGCTCTGCGGTTTCACGAACCCCACCATCAGCCGCGTTATTCGCTTCTTGGGACTCAGCCGGGTTGGATCCTTCTTGATTATCTAGAACGACAGCGCCCTCAGCACCGGCATCGCCAGGAACTTCCACTCCCTCTTCCGAAGCGTCTGTATACGTATCCTCTGTTTGAGCAGAAGAAGAACCCGCACCCGGCATTTCTTCGGAGAGATCGAGGCTCACCTCATCACTCACCGGACGACCCGTGAGCGCTGCAATAGCTGCCTTGGCGGATTTGAGTCGATCGGCTGCAGAATCTTGGGTTCCCTGACCCGAAGCCTCATAGACAAGCTCCGCTCCGTCAGGTACTACGCCTGCCGCACGAGCAGCTGCTTCGTCATGAATGATCGGAGTACCATCTGCACTAAAGGGCACCGCGCCACCACGCGAAATGATGGAAGCGGCTTCCATCATGACGGACACACCAGCGGCGTTGCAGTTAGCGCCATTGTTGTAGTTTGAAACTTTATGAAGGATCGTGAGCCCTAGCGGGCACACCGCAATCAACGACACAATAATGGTCAGTACGCGAACTGCGAGAGGGGAGCCCGCCTCCCCTGCTGTTCCCATTTGAATCAAGATAAACACGGGCACGGCAACCATCGCAGCTAACGCAGCCCACTGAATAATGGAAGCGCCTTAATGCCGAGGGGAGTAAGCTCGGGTTGAATTTTTCCCGAATCATAATGAGCGACCACGATGATTTTGCGACGCCGACTTGACACTCCTTCAGCCAGAAGGGGCTCGTATTTTGCCACGACGTTCTGACTGGCTCCTTTTGCAAAGGATTGAGAAATAATCGGTTTACCGAGGCTTTCCATAATAAAGAGCGCAGCAGCCACTATCGAAATAAGCAACAACGGAATAGCCAGCATGGACGCTAAGACAGACAGAATGCCACAGACTAGGGCAACTCCCGAAAGAATTCCTTTGGTAAGGTCATAATCCGGGTTGCAATTAAAATCTTCAATTACCGCTGGTAACCCAGCGTCTTCGCGCAATGACTCCGTAATATAAAGAGCAGCCTGCTGCTCTTCCTCGGTTCCCGCAGGACGAGGCCCCACCGTCTGGGACAAATAGGTAATGCGCTCATATAGATCGGCCATGGTGCGCCTTTCGCTCATCTCTATGAAAGCTGATCGGGCATAATCTGTTTAAGTATAGGCGAAATTATCCAAATTACAGGCTTATTCGTCATCCTTCCCTAAATATTCCCGGATAAACGAGTCCGCCGTGCCTGCTCGTTGACGCTCCGCCTGGTAGCGCTCCATGAGCGTTGCTGCTTGCTGATCCGCCTGTTCAAGAATAAATGTCGAGGTAGAGGGCGATAACTGACTATACGCGCTTACCGCTTGAACATCTAATGTGTTATAGCGATCGTTTTCTTCCTGGAGTGTTTGGCTATCTCTATCGAGGTAGGCTTGATCAGCAGCAATGGCTGCGCTCATAGCTTCAATACGCAGCTGGACGTAGGCAATATAGGCATCCAGCTCGGGAAGATAAACCGACGTGGCTATAGCCTGCATAGCATCCCGGGCTTCAATAAACCGCTCAAGTGCTCGCTCACTTTGGTCTTTTGAAGCCCCCACTGTCTCTGATGTCATGGCTTGGCCGGTTTCCATGGCCTCTTTTGCCAACTCGTCGGCTTCTATCACCGTGGTCCAGGCTTGATTAAAGGCCTGTTGATTTTGCGCGGCAGGAATAAGAATGGCGGCCAGGTCATCGGTGGTTTCTAACATAACCAATCGAGCATCAATAGCACTGATAGCTTGGCTTGCTGCTTCCTTGTCTTCTGCAATCACTAAATCAGGAATAAGGGACTGAATTGTCTCTTCGGATTGTTGAAGAAGCTGCGTGGCCGCCTGAGTTCGTTGGAGAATTTCCTCTTGGGAAGGAAGCGGCTCAGCAGGAAGTGTCGCCGTGCTCAAATCAATGATAAGTCCATCAAGGGCTACTAAATCACTATCGGTGGCTTCGATCACCTCAAGCTGCTCGACCAAAAGAGATCGAGTGTCACCTTGATGAGTAAGGAAGGTGCGCAGTGCAGTAATTCCTAAAGCCCCAATAGCCACTAAAACAACTAGCGTAAGCACCAGTGTCATTAACCGATGCTTCTGGCGACGGGCTTTGCGCTGCTTAATCTCATCGTGGGGAACTTCCCAGCCTTTAGAACTTTCAATCCCCACAACACCCGGCCTCGGACGCGCCGTTGAAGGCTGGCTTAATGATCCATCCAGCGCATTTTTCGCCGCATCCAAAACATCAAAAGACAACTCGTTGGAGGTTCCAACGGTGTTGCGCTTGATATGCGCTGCGTGTGATGTCTTCGTACGGCGAAACATAGGCTGATTAGATCGTGGTTGAGGGGCTCAAATACTGAGCCAGTTCGTCGATGGTACATTGGGTAATATTGCGGCTTGGGAGAGAGCGTAAGAACGTTTTCCCATAGCCTTTGGAAATGAGGCGCCGGTCTGCAAGAATAACCGCACCCTCATCATCGGCTTTGCGAATCAAACGACCTGCTGCCTGCTTTGTTTCCATTACCGCTGCCGGCAACACATATTTACTCCAGGCGCCATCTTCCCGGGCGGAGCGCTCACAGGAAAGAGGGTCTGTCGGTAAAGCGAAGGGAAGCTTAGGAATAATAACCCCTTTAAGGGTTGCTCCGGGAGCATCAAACCCTTCCCAAAAGCTCTTCAATGCGAATAAAGAAAGATGTTCATCGGCAATAAACTCATCCCGAAGACCCTTTACGGTAAGCCCCCATTTTTGACAGAGGACCCGAAGGTCATCCTCTTTTAAGGCGGCCTTTACCACGTCATAACAGGATTCCATCTCACGTCTATTCGTAAAGAGGGTGAGCATGGAACCCTGTTGGGCTTTATGAGCGGCAATAAGGAGCCGCTGAAGCGCCGCCAAATACCCAGGGTCGTTTGGCTCCGGCATATCAGTGAGCACAAAGATGCGCATGTGATTATCGAAATCATAACTGGAATCAAGGAGAAGCTCGTTAGTGGGAACGCCCGCTTGACCACCAAGGCCCATAGCCTGCTCAAATGCTGTAAATTTCCCATCGATAGCAAGGGTGGCTGAGGTGTACACCACTGAATGGGTTTGCGCGTAGAGTGTTTCATCGAGGGTTTGTCCCACGTTAAATAGAAGCGCTAAGAGCTTATTAGCTTCTTTGTCTTTCTTTTTATTCAGAATCGCCGAGTAGACATAGCGCTCGCTTTGGGAGAAGAGGATGACATCTGCTGCGTTGATCACATCTTTTAGCTCAAGAGCCACCGAGGCAATTTCGCGTTGTATCGGGGCACATCCTTCCACGTCCTCCAGATAGGCCACGATATCCTGGCAGGCACGGACGAGAGCTTCTGCTTTTTCCACCAGGCGTTTCCCGAGCTCGGCAATAGCGCGGAATTTTTCGGAAGCCCGGATCTCGTCATTTAACCAAAGCTCGACCGTTTCATAGGATTTGCTCGTTCGTTGGCGGCTTTCGAAATACAGCAAATCCGGAATTGCCGCACTAAAGATTTCCACTTCCTTAGAGAAATCCTGACCCGCTGATCGGGCTTTATTCGTCAGTCCGTAGAACAGTGTGGTTCCTTGCTCAGACTGTGTGGCTACCGCCTGACGTTCGGCACGGGTAAATAACCCGCGGGAGCTTTCGCTTCCCGACACCTTTTTAGCAAGCCGCAAGAGCGCCGCCGTATCAAGCTCTAATGAAAACGCATGACGCGCTTCTTTTTCGGCTCCATGAGCCTCATCTACCACCCAATAGCGAATGGGAGGTAATAGAGCATTATCGGCAGCAAGATCACAGAACAACAGACTGTGATTCGTCACCACGATGTGGGACGATTCCGCTTCCTTTCGACGCCCAAAGACATAGCATTGTTGGCCGAAAAAGGGGCATTTATTCCGCAGACACTCATGGCTCGTAGTGGTCATCATCCATCGGGGAAGAAGACGGAAATCTACGCGGAGGGTATCAAGATCCTCATAGCGGGTTTGCTCAATAAACGACAATAACCCTGCGAGCGCGGGCGCTTGGGTCAACATCTGCTTATTAAACTCCCGCAAGCCCGGTCCTTCATCCACCATCCGCTGGATCTTAAAGAGGCACGGGTAATGGGAAAATCCTTTGAGAGGCACATAATCAAGGGGTATCTCATAGCCCTGTTTTAAGAGCGCTTCTTTAAGAAGGGGAAGCTCGTGATAGACCAACTGATCGAGCAGTGCATTGGTTTTAGTAGCAACGCCGATCGTAATATTATTCTTAAGCGCGGTTAATGCAGCAGGAAGTAAATAGGCCATGGATTTACCTACTCCCGTTCCTGCTTCCGCCACCAGCTCTGTAGATTGGGAAAATGCCTTAGTGACCGCCGTCGCTAATACAAGCTGCTCGTCCCGCGCTTCGTAATCGTCGTAGAGGGAGCCCATAAGCCCCTGCTCGGAAAACGCTTCCGCAATTTCTGCCTCTTGGGGAAATTCTAAATAAGGATGAGGATGTTCTCCTTCACCTTGAGCGTATTCCCCGGCAGCAATTTTTTCAGCGTCTAGCTTTGCAGTCCGACGAGAGTTGTCGAGCCGATCATGACGCAGAGCTCGCAGTGATAACTTTTTGGATCCAAGACCTACCCCGGTGCCCCATTGTTTTTCAGAGAAATATTTGAAAATTTCCACCGTAGGCCAAAGCTCTGCAGGAGCCATATCCGCAATAGCTTCCAAAAGCATTTGCGGCATGGTAGTTATACCCGCTAAAAGAAACCGATATAACGCGCAGGTTGCCGTTACATCATCGTCAGCACGATGGGTGGATAGGGGACCATGGAACGCGCAAATAAGGTCAATAAGGCGATGGGATTTCATACGAGGAAGAGCAATACGTGCTAATTCAAGAGAATCAATCCACTCGTTATTCAGTAGCGCCTCCCCTTGCGGGTGTCGCGTAACAAATGTGCGGTCAAACTCGGCATTATGAGCAACGAGTTTTGCATCCCCCACAAACTCCACCAGATCACATAACGACTCCTGAGGAGTGGGTGCATCAGCTACATCTTTATCGAAGATATTCGTGAGATGGGATATTTCTTCAGAAATAGGCTTCCCAGGATTTACAAAGGTCACAAACCACTCAGTAATCTCCCCTTTCTCAAGGCGAGCTGCTGCGATTTGGGTTAATTCATCGTGAGCGAAAGATACCCCGGTTGTTTCCGTGTCTATGACGACAACGTTGCGGTCATAAACCCCAAAATCCCGTTCTTCCGCAATGGAGGGGAGAGAACTGTATCTATCAATAATCTCAGGAAGGGTTCCATCACTCACATAAAGTGCCATGTCTGAAATTTTATTCAACAGCCGTTCCTTCCTTTATTTAGAGAGATATCTATTGATTTCCCTCTAAACTATGGCACGTTTAACTATATTGGGAAATAGAGGTTCTTTAGACTGAACTAACCATTTTACCAACGGAGCTAGGGAGAAACTCTTCATGACGGAATATTTCGGCGCTTACGAAGTCTTTCATACACTTTCTCGAAAAGCGGCAGCGGGGTTAATTGGCGCCGACAATCTCGTTGGTGATCGTTATAGCTTAGAACTGGAAATTATCGACGGGGTCCACATCGCTTGGATTGTTAACAAATTTGACCATAAAGTAGGATTTTTAAATCCTTCTGTTTCGCGCCATCTTAGTCTGTTGGCTGCTGAAGGACTTGAACTTTGTGCGGTACTTTCGTTTGTCGCTTACAGTGAAGGATCCCCTCAGAATGAGTCGGGATTCACCGACTTACCTGAAACTCCGGAATTTCAAGAAGGCTTACAAGAAACCGATGGGTATTACTGGGGCGAAGTGGCGGTATTTGCTTTCAATCCCGCATACAAAGAGGCTTATACAACCTTTATTTCGGGTGTTTCTAAGAGAATCGAAGATAATATCCGTCCTGAAATCAATTTACAGGCGGAAGGAATTAAAAAAATCATTGAAAGCGATGGTTCCTGGTCTCCTGATAAAACAGTACCTATGCCTAAACCCCAAAAAGGAATGGCGTTACTCAAATGCCGTCGTTCAATAAGTGACAAGCTTATTGAACAAGGACGAAAGAGGAACAAAGGCTGTTATCTTGTCGCTTGGGTTTTTCTTCTTGCTTTAGTGGCACTAGTAATATTTGGCCTGAAATCCTGTGGTTTGTTTTGACAGCCTTCCCTATTTGGATTAATTGTTCCACCTACAAAAAATGCGCCTTTACCGGCGCATTTTTTAATTCTCATTCGAGCAATTATTCCTTATTGAGAGCTAGCTTCACGAGATGAGAGCAAAGTTCTGGGAACTCCATACCAATCGCTCGCGCGGCATCAGGCACCAGTGAGGTGCTAGTCATCCCTGGGATGGTGTTCGTTTCCAAGATCCAAGGGATTCCTTCTTCATCTAGCAGGAAATCTGTACGCGAAACTCCTTTACAGCCCAACACTTTATGAGCACGTTTTGCGTAATCAGAAACTTTTTGGGTAATTTCATCACTTAAAGGGGCAGGGCAAATATGCTCAGAACCACCCGGAGCATACTTTGACTCAAAATCATAAAACTCGTTCTTTGGAACGATTTCAATAATAGGAAGTACTTGAGGGTCTTCATTCCCTAAAACTGCGACGGTTAGCTCTCGTCCTTTTACAAACCGCTCAATCATAATACTGTCACTAACAGCGAACGCTTGTTCTATAGCATCCTGAAACTCTTTAGGTTCCTGTACAAAATAGATACCAATAGAACTACCTTCTGCATTAGGTTTGACGACGCAATGATGGCCACAATTCACCATTAGCTCTTCAACGCTATACTCTTCCCCCTTCGTAAGAAGTCGAGAAGGCAGCACAGGAATTCCAGCATCATCGAAGTAGCGTTTTGCGCAGGTTTTATCCATTGCTACAGCACTAGACCAAATAGGAGACCCTGTATAGGGGAGTTCTATCAGTTCTAGAAGGCCTTGAGTTGCTCCATCTTCGCCATTTTTACCATGAAGACAAAGGAAAGCTACATCGAAGTTTCCATTAATAAGAGAGACGAGGTCCTCTTTCCGACTAGGGTCTAACATGGTGACGTCATAGCCATTTTCTTGAAGGGCTTCGGAAACACTGGCTCCAGAAGCTTTCGAGATCTCTCGTTCTCCACTATTTCCACCAGCAAGGACAGCAACGCGATAGGAGACTGACATAAATGATTCCCCTTTATTTCTAAATCTTGGATAGAAAAGGCCGCTGAAAGTATAACAAACTAGCTTGAATCTTACGGTAATACTATAGAGGTGTTAACCAATGAACCACGAACCCTCTATACTGAACCTATGAATAAACGTCTATTTACATACAACGAGCAAGAACTCAAAAGTCTTATGAAGTCACTAGGCTTTCCTTCTTTTAGAGGCTCGCAGCTATATCACTGGATTCATAAGAACCATTGTTTTTCCTATGACCAGATGCATACTCTCCCGAAAAATCTACGAGTTAAATTAGAGGAAGAATATCCTCTTCCAGTAGTACACATTAAAGATAAACAAGTATCTCAAGATGGCACACGAAAATATATTCTTCAACTTACTGATGGTGCCTTAGTAGAAACGGTTGGAATACCTTCTCTTTCATCGTCAGGGGATTCCGCAGACCGCCTCACGGTTTGTGTATCCTCTCAGGTGGGCTGCGCTATGCAGTGCTCTTTCTGCGCAACGGGTAAAGAAGGATTTACACGGAATCTCAGCGCAGAAGAAATAATTCAACAGGTTAGTATTGTTACAGAAGACTTTAATGAACGTGTTTCTAATATTGTCTTTATGGGGCAAGGAGAACCATTTTTAAATTTTGATGAGGTTAACTTAGCCCTTGATGAGTTTAATAATCCTGAGAGTTTTGCTATTGGCGCGCGTCATATTACCCTTTCAACCTGCGGAATATTAAAAGGTATCCAGGATCTCAGTTTAGACCCGCGCCAGTTCACACTCGCAATCTCACTTCATTCAGCAATTCAAGAAGTACGAAATGAATTATTACCTCGTTGCGCCAAGTTTGATTTACAAGCACTCCAAGAGACGTTAATTCAATATCAGCAACAAACCAGTCGTCGCATTACGTTCGAATACCTTCTCATTAATGACGTTAATGATCGTAATCAAGACCTCGAAGCTCTTATCACCTTCTGTAAGCCACTCCACTGTCACATTAATTTAATCCCCTGGAATGCTATAGAGGGCTTCTCTTATAAGTCTTCTTCTATAAATCATGTGAATCAGTGGTGTTCTGAATTAACCAACCATGGAATTGCTGCATCAGTACGCCACTCGAAAGGTTCTGATATTGCCGGCGCTTGCGGCCAGTTAAAGAATCAATTCCAATCCCAATAAAGAGAAGTGTTTCACGTGAAACATTTGAAACAACAAATGTAAGTTTCTGTTCAATGGATTGTTTCACGTGAAACAAAAAAGAGGGGCCCTTAGAGCCCCTCTTTGCTTTCTCCTCACAAAGATTAATCAATAGGAATAATTTCCTCGAAGAGACGTTGCAAGTCTTCTTCGTCTTTAAACTCGATCTCAATCTTGTTCTTACCTTTGGAAGATTTAATCCGTACACCAGTGCCTAAGGTGTCGCGCAGTACTTTAGCTACCTTTTTATACATGGGAGGAAGCGGCTGACGGGTAGGAGTAGCCTCACCACTCTTCTTACCAGATAACAGTCGTGCGATAGCTTCAGCCTCACGAACACTCAACTTTTCCTCTTTAAGCTTCTGAGTAAGCTTCTTTCGACCTTCTTCATCGGGGATTGAGAGAATGGCTCGTGCATGACCAGCAGTAATCTTCTCTTCGAAGAGCAGTTGTTGAGCTTCCTCCGGTAATTCAAGAAGGCGTAGAGCATTTGCCACCGTTGAACGACCTTTAGACATTGCTTGAGCCACTTCAGCCTGAGTCATATTATTGCGTTCCATTAAACGCCGATAACCATAGGCTTCTTCAATCGGATTTAAATCAGAACGCTGAATATTTTCAATAAGAGCGAGCTCAAGAGCTCTGTTCTCATCGGCATTCTTCACGCGAACCGGAATTACTTCACAACCAGCTTGTTTACAAGCCTGCCAACGCCTCTCACCAGCAATAATTTGGTAAGTATCATCTTCCATCGCCCGAACAAGAATCGGCTGGAGAAGACCATCAGCTTTAATTGACTCTGCCAGTTCCTCAATTTCCTCTTTTTTGAAATAGGTACGAGGTTGATCAGGGTTAGGTACTACTTTATCAATAGGAACTTCATCAATAGCTACAATTTCATCCCCAACAGGGAGATGAATCTCTTGAATCTCTTCCTCTACTACGGGAACTACCACTTCTCGCTCAATAACAGGAGTTAACTCAATATCCTGATCGTGGCGCGGTTCCAGGATCGGATCATAATCTGGAATCTCACCAGGCTCAATAGAAACCTTTGTACGAAGCACTTTAGGCTCAGTAGTTTCTTTTTCATCCTCTTGATAAGAAGAACGTGTAGGAGATGCAGCGGGTTTACGTACAGGTACCCCTTGAGGACTATAAGAATCTCCTAATAACGAATCAATTCCTCGACCAAGGCCGCTTTTCCGTTCTTTAGCCACGAGCAATCACTTCCTTTGCTAATTCTGTATAAGAGATTGAGCCACGGCCTTGTGGATCATACTCAGTAATAGGCATTCCATAACTTGGTGCTTCAGAGAGCTTTACCGTACGTGGAATAAGAGTGTCGAATACCACTCGCCCAAAGTAATTTCGAACTTCATCAACTACTTGCTTGGAAAGCGTTGTACGAGAATCGTACATAGTTAATAAGACACCGTAGATATCTAGGGTTGGATTTAGCCTTGTTTTGACACGTTTCATTGATTCAAGAAGTTTTGTCACACCTTCAAGGGCATAGAACTCGCACTGGATGGGAATAAGTAACTTATCTGCGGCTACAAGAGCATTGATTGTTAATAAACCAAGGGAGGGTGGACAATCAATCAAAATATAATCGTAGCGTCCCCTCATAGAACCCACTGCGTCTTTAAGTCGATTCTCTCGGGCCATCTCCGACACGAGCTCAACTTCTGCGCCTGCCAAGTTTATAGTTGCAGGAACTACGTCTAATCCCTCATAGACATCAGGAATAATTACCTCTTCAATAGGGACATCATTGAGTAGTACGTCATAAATACAGTATTCTACTTCGTTCTTTTCAATACCAAGACCGCTCGACGAGTTTCCTTGAGGATCTAAATCGACTAAAAGAACTTGTTTACCAAGGGAACCAAGAGCTGCTGCCAAATTAATAGCGGTAGTCGACTTACCGACACCACCTTTCTGATTAATGATGGCAATAATTTTCGTGCTTCCAATTACATGAGTTACCGGCTTCTTATCCTTGTAACCACGAAGAGGAGTAACAACCGCTTGATTTTCAAGACTCGGTTTAATATCTCGCATTATCACTTCTGCAGACTCTACTTCTACCACATCATCGTAAGTAGAATGTTCCTCAGGAGGGATAGGTTTTGATGGCGTATCTCTTTTCGTACTTCGTTTACCATCGAATATGCCCATTACAAGCTCCTTTCATTAGCACAGAGGAGTATAGCAAACAACCTGTGTACTACGAGATGTTTCACGTGAAACATCTTCTCTCTTATTCTTTATTTTTAATTAAGCAGCTTTAGTGTGGCTACTTATTTTGAACGAGGCTTTAATGGGTGTTTCTGAGCGGCACCAATATTGCGAGGTAATTTAATAGAAGGATTTCCACGTTTCTCATAAACAAGGATCGTGCGGGTGGTTTCTTGATCTGAGAGAAGATATTCATCTCTTTTTATGAGATACATAGCTGTCTCATGGCTAATAGCAGCAGCTGCTTCTTCTTCCTCTTTACTTAGCTTAGCTTTATAACAAATGAGTTGACCATGATTCTGTAACAACGGAGAAGCTAATTCTAAGAGAGAATCTAAAGAAGATAACGCACGAGCTGTTAAAACAGCAAAGCTACGGGGCTGCGATTTTGCTAATTCTTCTATTCTCCCATCATAAACTGAGATTTTATCTTCCAATCCAAGGGCAGATACCATCTCACGTAACGCTGCAGCTTTTTTCTTTACAGAATCAATGAGAACCGTGTCTCTTCTAGATTCTATAGCTAACACGATCCCTGGATATCCAGCTCCAGAACCCATATCACCATAACGGCCCTCCGGAGCATTGTTGAGATAAGGTAAACCAAGTAAGGAATCCTCAATATGTAAAATCTTGGCGCTTTCCTTGGAAGTAATACGCGTCAGATTCATTTTCTCATTAATTGACAATACAAGATCAAGGTGACAAGCAAGTAATTCAGGATTTGTTGCTGCTATTTTGGTTTGTTGATCCATGAATCTCCTGATGCTATTTCAATTCTCTAAACTTGATGCAGTATATAGAGAAGAATCAGCAGCACTGTTGGAATCTTTCATTTCTATTCATTAACAGCTTTGTCCTCGGGTATAAGCTCGGTTAATGGCATAAAAAAAGCGGGCCGAAGCCCGCTTCACTGTATCGCAATTTAGCGAGGATAGATAACGATATGCCGGCCTGGACCTTCACCTTCAGAAATAGTCTCTACTCGATCATCATCACGGAGCGCGATATGAACAATACGACGTTCATAGGGAGTCATAGGACGCAATTTAATCTCGCGATGTTGATGAATAGCTTTATGAGCTGATGAACGAGCGATGGATTCTAATTTTTCCCGTTGACGGCTCTTATAACCCTCTACATCAATAACCAGCGGATATCTAAACCCGATAGTTTTCATTGTGATAGCTGAAACAAGAAACTGCAGAGCATCTAAGGTACGGCCATGGCGACCAATAAGAATAGCTAAATCATCACCAGTGATATCGAGAATGAGTTCACCTTCATCGCCATCATATTCATCGATCGTTACTTCACCTACATTGAAGTACTTAAGAATGTTTTGAAGAACCTCAATGGCCGTATCAGCGATACTATCAAGCATTTCATCAGTAACCACATCATCAGAAGCGTCTTCAGCCGCCTCTTTAACAACCTCAACGTCCTCCAATAATTCTTCACTCATAAGAACCTCCTCCTTGGTAGTAGAGCGCTACCTAGGGTTATTGATACCATCCTTGTTTCACGTGAAACAAGAAATCAGTCACGATTTTTAACGCTTCTTAGTAGGACGCTTTTTCTTAACTTTACGCGTAACGTTTACTTCCACAGGCTTTACTTCCAGCTCTTTCTGCTCATCTTCAAGAGCTGCTGCTTTGCGGCAACGATACATCGTGAATTGGTTTTGACCAATACCAATAAGAGAAGAGACACCCCAGAACAAAAGAACACCAGCAGGGGATCCCCAAGAGATCCATAACATAAAGAGTGACATAACAACACTCATTACAATCATTTGAGTGCGTTGGGATCCAGAGCCAGTTTTCATTTGCTGAAGGAACATAGGCAAGAACGTTGCACCAGCAAAGATAACCATCAAGATTAAGTAGGGAAGGAAGGTAAGGAAGCCTTCAGAAACCGCTCCCGAAGGAGTTTGAACCAAGTTGGGTACGATGTTATAGAAACTATAGGAACCCTCGCCAATACGGTCGCCCATCTCACGCAATACCTGGAACAACGCAATAAAGATAGGCATTTGCAGCAACATAGGAAGGCAACCAGCAAGAGGATTAAATTTAGCTTCAGCGTAGACCTTCTGAAGCTCCTGACTCTGTCTTACCTGGTCATTAGCATATTTCTGCTGAATTTCCTGAATCTTAGGCTGGATCCGCTGCATCTGGAAGTTTGACTTCGCTTGTTTATGCATAAGCGGAGCCACCAAGATACGAAAGATAATGGTGACGATAATAATGGCGAGGCCCCAGTCATGACAGAAGTTATAGAAGAACTGGATGACCTCAAAAATTGCGTCTTTGAAGATTTCCCACATGGAAATATCCTCTCAAAGTTAGCCGTTGGTTATTTTAAGGAACGGGATCGTAGCCATGGGGTCCTCCTGGACGGCAACGAAGAATCCGTTTTGTCGTAAGAATAAATCCCTTACGAAAGCCATAGCGTTTAAAAGCAATGAGTCCGTATTCAGAGCAGGTTGGTACAAAACGACAACAAGAAGGAAAAAGAGGAGAAACACAAGCGCGATAGAACGTGATTATTCCTAAAGCAATCATGGTAGGAATCCGTGAAAGTATTTGAAACACTATTCCCACTTCCCCTTAGAGGTTTATCTACAAAGAGGAAATTATCTTCTCTCCCGCAGAAACCATCTTTTGATAATCCCCATCACAAGCATGTTTTCGTGCAACAAATACAATATCCCGATCTTGCCAAGGACCCTGGAGATCCTGACACACTGCCCTCATTCTTCTCTTAGCTTTATTTCTCCAAACGGCATTTCCGAGCTTTTTACCAGCAATAAAAGCAACACGACCCTCATGGTCGTGTTGTGTGGCTATGCCTTTGGATTCATTTTCATTGTGAGATAAAACAATGAGTGCAAAATACGGAGTCTTGTACCAGGTGCCCTCAGAGAACAATCTTGTGATCTCTCGTTTGGACTTAATGGTATGCAATTAGACCCAATTACACACAAAGACGCTTACGGCCCTTAGCACGACGAGCAGAGAGTACTGCACGTCCACCCTTCGTTGCCATACGTGCACGGAAACCGTGGCACTTAGCGCGCTTGCGATTATTCGGCTGATACGTCCGTTTCATTCTTTGTCCTTCCAAAAATTATTTTGAACCGAGTTATATAGCTAAAGAGGCATACGTGTCCTCGAAGCTGCTAACGCAGGGAAAGATGATGCTACCTCATTGCTGATAGTTTGGAAAGACCGAATTTTCGTGAATGGCCAGTACGATCATCGTTTTTACGGAATTAGAGACCAGGGAATAAGAAAAACTTTCTTTTGTTTAGAAAATCATAGTCATAATTAAGGCCGTGGATTCTTGGAAAACCTTCAAAATCCAAGTATGGGACCTGCTTTTTATACCAACCCACTCCCGGAGAAAATTGCCAAAGTGAAGTAAAACTTCGTTCGTTACTTACAAGCTTTACAGATGTTATGAGTCATTTATCCCTAGTAAAAATGGCGGTTATACCGAGACAATCCTTCTTGAATCCGATCTCTATCCTTTAGTTTTCCTTTTATAAATCCTTAATTGTGTGTTTTAGGACTTCGATTTCCTCACGGAGATCTCTATCAGTGATCATTCGTTGTTCAATCTTCTTAATAGAATTGTCAGCCGTTGAGTGATCTCGTCCTCCAAATTTATTAGCAATACTCTTTAAAGGAAGGTCAAGGATGTCATGGCACAAGAAAATGGCCACATGACGAGGAAATACAATATCCTGACTCCGCTTAGGTCCTAGTAAATCTGCATGGGAGACTCCGTAGAATTTCTCTACTACCCCCTGGATATCCTCCACCTTTAGCTTCTTAGAAGAATGAGTGAAGTGATCCTCAAGCATCGGACGAATATCACTTAACGTGATGTCAGGTTGATCAAGATAAATAACTTGAGAAATTACTTTATTAACCGCACCTTTAAGTTCCCGGATATTAGATCCAGAATTTTCGGCAATATACATCTGGATATCTTCAGGGATCGTAAAAGGGGCTAAGCCGTCCATCCGTTGGTATTCACGGATAAAGCTCTTCACAATTCCAAGCTTCGTTTCAACCTCAGGGGGCTGGATATCCACCGTGCCACCTTGTTGGAATCGCGAATAATAGCGCTCATCAACGTCAATATTCTTAGGAGCACGATCAGCGGAGAGGACAATCTGGCGACCCTCACTAATGAGCTTATTGAAAATTTGGAAGAAAATCTCGAGAGTTTGTTTCTTACCTTGTAAATGCTGGATATCGTCAATAAGTAAGACATTGGCTTCTTCAAAACGCTGTTTGAAATTACGGAAGCTCTGCTTGTCTTTATCGTGAGCGGCGCTTGCTTCGGTGTATTCATTTACGAGCTCTTGAGAATCGATATACACCGTTTTAAGGTGGGTAAAGTTTTGCTGGACATAGTTTTGGATTGCCCGCATCAGGTGAGTTTTACCTAGTCCACTCTTACCGTAAATAAAGAGGGGATTAAAAGAAGGGCGCCCCGGTTGTTCAGCGACACCTACCGCCATGGAATAGGCCATGCGATTAGAGTCACCAACCACAAAGGTCTCGAACGTTAATAGTGATGCCGGGTTATCTGCAGCTCCATGGGATCCTTGAGAAGGTGAAGTTTTATCTCCTCCCTCTTCTTCCTTTTCATAGGTATACGAAGAAATTTCAGAGGTAGGAGTGTAACTAGATGAGGGTTCCGGCGAAGGAATTTCAATAACAGTAGGTTCTGATGTTACCGGTGCGGGAGTAGGCGTGGTGGTAAACGTTGGGGTAGCTGGCGTAGTTTGAGAGGCATCAATCTCAATAATCACCGTAAACGGAATGTGATACAAATCAAATAATGCCTGCTTTAATGCTTCTAAATAATGAGATTCAATCCAATTTTTAAGAAACGAATTTTCCACCGTGACCATCAAGAAGTCATCGCTCATAGCTTGAGGAATAATACGCGAAAAGAAGGCATTGAATTGGGACTCGTCGATGAAGTTGTAAGAGCGCATATGATTACATATATCAGCCCACTGACTATTTAGAGTCTCGCTATCCATTGACTAGAACTCCTTTAAAAACACCTGCGATGATGACTTTGAGATTCCCGCTATTGTATCGAATAGACCGTAATCAAGGGAATAATCGAAAATATCTACCATCCAAGAAGGATACCGAATGCTTTATAAGCCTAACGCCTGAAGAGAAATAATGCCGCGCTGGGTAATTGCGCGATGCTTACTATTAGGGGTGGTCTCCACTAATCCCTGTTCTTCCAATTTCTTCAGTACATTATGCGTTGAGGAATTTGCAATACCTGTTGCTTGAGCAAGAGGAGTCACTCCTAATTCCCCTTGAGCGCGTAATGTTTGAAGAATCATAATTTCACGATCGGAAAGCTGCGGCGCTGCTACGGGGGTATTCCCAGCGTAAGGGCAGCTTTGCCCCATAGGATAATAAGTGGGGATTTGAGTTCCCTGAGGGATTACAGGAGCGGGCGATCCCTGAACGAGTGGTTGTGAAAAAGCAGAAGTAGGGGCTGCGTAGGGCTGGGTTTGATTCCCGTAATAGGATCCAGGTGTACCTTGTAGGTGAGATCCCATCTCATTTCCGAAAGAAGAAGGAACCGACGCTTGTCCTTGTATTACTGCTTCTTGATTGGAATAGAGAAGGTCTTGAGAATGTTGGGTGGTAATCGTTTGTTCGTTGTTCTCATTAATAGATAAGGTGACTACCGCACCGCGACCCAGGTTGTCCTCGATAATGAGCTGACCGTGGGATACTTCGAGATATTCCCGTACGATAGGTAAACCAGAGCCGACCCCACGAATATATTGTTTCATTGGTTCGACGGCAGAGGTAAAACCTGGCTGTTGGACTTTATCTTTAAATGAAATTCCTGGCCCTTGATCTGCAAAACGGACCGTATTCCCATGATCTAAGATTGAAACAATAATCTCTTTGAATTGAGCATGGATAAAGTTCTCTGTTACTTCGCGAATGACTACATAAGGGAGACTTCCTCCCTGACTATGTGACTGTTCGTATATTAAATTAGCCAGAGAATTAATAAATTGTCCTGTTTCAGCGGGTGCAATTTGTAAGACCCGGGGAGCACTGCGAAGATCGTCATAGATTGCCACTCGGGCAACCGTAGAGACGAATGAATAATCAAACCCTGAAGAATTAGGATCAGAAGAGGGCGTGGGTGCTATGTTGTTCTGGTTTTCTTCCACGATATTCAAGAAATTCCTTCACTGTATTCAGAATATTCAAGGGCATTGTATCCAAATTCCATGTAATTCGGCTCAAAAGGGACTATATTCCGTTATTCATTCAATGAATTCGATTATGAATGAAAACTGAATTCGTTGTTTAACTGGACAAATAAATAGTTTTCCCAAAATTGTTCAAAGAATGTGGAAAAGTTTGAATGAATAAATTGGCGGTCTGTGGAAAAAAAGGTTGCCAAGAGGAAAACCATGAGTTAAAGGGAAAACATAGGCGATTCCCTCATGAACTAAAAGATAAATAGATCAAATGTCAGCCAAATTAATCGAATCATGAGTTTCTAATTCAGTCAAGGCGACCTTTTGTTCTAATTTTGCAGGTAATTTTGAAAATCACCAGTTCAGAGCCCATAAAATTTCTCAAAAAATTCTTCGATAGGGTTTAAAAAATGGATTTTCTTCGCTCCGTCCACGGCTGTCCACAAACAAAAAATAGTCAAAATCCCTGTGTGATGGCCTATTCCAAAAAGTTTTCAACATTTTCCACAATGCCTGGGGTAAAAAGTTTGAAAACTAGTGGAAAACCTCTGAATTACTGAGTAAAGAGAGGCTAGAAGCAGGGAAAACTAGGCAGGGTTTTAGGAAGAGCGCAGTTCAGTGGCGAGTTTTACGGGTAAAGCCTGAATTCTTGCAAAACCTATTCGAGATACGGAATTATGATGCCCATGAGATAAATAGCTCATTTATTTTAGAGGTCTGGCCTTTATGCTATGAAGATACGAAAATCAGATCCTGCTGTGCGAAAAAACGCTTAATAGGTAAAGGAGATCCTTGTGAAGTTCAGTATTAATTGCTCCTCATTACAAAACGCGGTATCAATCGTGGCTAAAGGGGTATCGAATCGTTCGATGATTCCGGTGCTTTCTGGCATCATGATTGAAGCGAAAGGTGATGAGCTTCGACTTCAAGCAACGGATCTTGAGGCCTCGATCCAGTACACCGTGCAAGCTATGGTGGAAGAAGAGGGGCAATGTGTGCTCCCCGGCAAAACCCTCAACGATGTACTCAAGAATCTTTCTTCCCATCAATCACTACACGTAGATGCTAGTCCTGAACAAGCGCTTATTACCTGTGACACATTCTCTTGCACTATTAAAAGTCTAAATCCTGAAGATTTTCCTGCGTTCCCGTCGGTAAATACCGACCAGCAGATTTCCATCCCGTTTTCGGAATTCTGCTCCATGGTGAAAAAAGTAGCCCGTTGTGTGTCTCGAGACGAGAGCCACATTATTTTGACGGGCGTGCTTATTACCGCAGAGAACTCTACCCTTAAAATGGTTGCCACAGACTCCTATCGTCTGGCGGTAACTGAGCGTTCCTTAGATGAAGAAATCGCAGAGCCTTTCCAGGCAGTTATTCCTGGCACATTTCTCCAAGAGATTGCGTCGCTTCCTAAAACCGAAGCTGATATCACCCTTGCATTGGCTGAAAATCAAATCGTCGCAACGGTTAACGAGATTGTATTTATTAATCGACGCATTGAAGGAAACTATCCCAATTACAAACAACTCATTCCTGAGAGCTACACCACGCGTGCGAAGCTAGAGGTTGATAAGCTTGAATCTGGCGTAAAACGTGTGGCAGTGTTAGGAAATACTACTTCTGCCGCGCGGTTTGATTTAAATAATGCTTCCCAAACACTGCTCGTATCTACTTCTGCTCAAGATACGGGATCCTCTCAAGAAACCATTCCTTGCGAGGTCGAAGGTGAAGATGTTGAAATTGCCTTCAACTATACCTACGTATTAGAGGGCTTAGCTTCTATCACTACCGATAACGTCTATCTTGAAATTCAATCTTCTATGAAGCCCGGCCTCTTCCGCGCCGAAGAACCTGAAAACTTCCTCTATGTGGTAATGCCTGTGCGAATGTAGAGAATTAGGCCTTGGCATTACGGGTTGAACATATAACGCTGAAAAACTTTCGCAATTATGAGGGACTTGAGTTGGACACACCCAAGCCCCTCACTATTCTTGTGGGCGAAAATGCGATGGGGAAAACTAATCTCATGGAAGCAATTCAGCTTCTTACGGCATTTACCTCATTTCGTCATGCACCAGCCTCGGCGCTTATTCAACAAAATAAAGAATGGGCGACGATTACCTTAGAAGCCCTCGGCGGAAATAGGCAGTTAACCCTCGAGACAATTATTGAGCCCGCGAGCCGCCAATATCGACTCAATGGAAAACCAAAACGCCCCGCCGATTTACGAGGTCTTATTCCATCTGTGGCGTTTACCCCGGATGATCTCGAGTTGGCGAAAGGAGCCATGGGTACGCGCCGGCATAGTTTAGATGCGCTTGGTGCCCAGTTGTCTGCGGGGTATAGTCAGGTCGTTAAAGACTATGAAAAAGTAATCCGTCATAAGAACAAGCTTTTAAAAGAAGAAAATGACCCCGTGATGGTGAGCGCGCTTAATGAGCTGATTATTACCGTAGGATCTCAACTCCAGAGTTTTCGCGCATCTCTCTTTTCAAAATTAGCGCCCCATATTGAAACCACCTATAAGCGCATTGCCTCTCAAAAAGAGGAACTTCAGGCTTCCTATATTCCTCAATGGGCAAAAGGATCTTCTGAGGAATGGGATAGGGAAGTATCCCAACTCACTCGAGAAGAGATCCGCCAAAAATTAGAAGAGGCTCTACAACAGCAAGAAGCTGAGGAGTGGCGGCGTCGACGCGCGTTGGTGGGACCTCAGAGTGACGAGCTTGTTTTCACTATCGAAGACCGCGAGATTGGTCAATTTGGTAGCCAAGGGCAGCAACGGAGTATGGTACTCGCATGGAAATTGGCCGAGGCTGCTCTTATTGAAGAGATGAAGAATGAAAAACCGATCCTTCTCCTAGATGATGTGATGAGTGAATTAGATGGTTCAAGGCGGGAAGCTCTGGTGGAATATATTGAAGGCGGAGCTCAAACGTTTATCACCACCGCGAATTTAGCCTACTTTTCGGAAGCAATGACCTCTCAAGCTTCCATTGTTTCTCTTCCTATTCAGAAATAATGAAGAAATATAGAGCTCGTTATAAGCGGCTCACAGACTAAAAATAGGGAAGAATCTAAGTTCATATTCAAGAAAAACAAAACTAGGGCCTTAAAACGCCTTAAATAAGCCAAAATAAGCGGTTAAAAGCACATCCGTTCTATAAAAATGTTAGAATGGTTCTGTTTTACCCACGAGTCCAACCAAGATACAAGGTAAAGGAGCGTGTCTTTTGGCCAGCAATCCAAATCACTACGACGGTTCCGATATTCAAGTCCTTAAAGGACTAGAGCCGGTACGTAAGCGTCCGGGCATGTATATCGGTAGCACCGGCCCGCAAGGTCTGCATCATCTCGTCTATGAGGTGGTAGACAACGCGGTAGACGAAGCCCTCGCTGGTTTCTGTACCAACATTGATGTAACCATTCACGAAGACAATTCCATCACCGTTGATGACAATGGTCGCGGCATTCCTATCGACAAACATCCGAAAGAAAAGATTCCAACAGTTGAGGTAGTACTTACCATTCTTCATGCTGGTGGTAAGTTCGGTGGAGACGGCTACAAAGTATCTGGTGGTCTCCATGGTGTAGGCGTGTCGGTCGTAAATGCTCTTTCTTCTCGCGTTGAAGTAGTGGTGCGTCGCGACGGAAAAGAATATGCCATTGCTTTTGAGCGCGGCAAGACCGTCGAAAAGCTTCACGAGGTGGGCAAAGCAAAACACACGGGTACCCGCGTGACGTTCTGGCCTGATCCGGAAATTTTCCGCGAGACCACGGTCTATAACTACGACACCTTAGCGGCTCGGTTCCGTGAAATGTCCTACCTCAACCGCGGTTTGAAGATTTCCCTTCATGATGAGCGCGTCCGCGACGCAGAAGGCAATCCCCGCACGGAAGTGTTTTTAGCTAACGGCGGCATTGTGGACTTCGTTAAGTATTTGAACGATGGTAAGGAAACCCTCAACAAGCCTATTTACTTTGCGGCCGACAATGAGGATGGCATGGTAGAGGTAGCGTTGCAGTGGTCTACGTCCTATTCCACCAACTCCGTTATGGCCTTCGCCAACAACATCAATACCCATGAAGGTGGCACGCATCTTGATGGTTTCAAACAAGCACTGACGCGTACTATTAATGAATATGCGCGCAACCGTGGCCTTCTCAAAGAAAAAGACCCCAATCTTTCCGGCGATGATGCCCGCGAAGGTTTGGCGGCAATTATTTCGGTAAAGCTGCGTGAACCTCAGTTTGAGGGACAAACAAAAACTAAGCTGGGAAATACCGAAATTCGTGGCCTGGTACAAACAGCTGTGGCTCAAGGATTAGGGGAATATCTCGAAGAGAATCCCACCCCTGCAAAACGCATTATCGATAAAGCAACTCAAGCCCTTCGAGCTCGCGAAGCAGCCCGTAAAGCGCGCGAACTTACCCGCCGTAAGAACGTGCTGGATTCCCTTTCTTTGCCTGGTAAATTAGCTGACTGTGCTTCCAAAGATGCTTCGCTCTCCGAAATCTTCATTGTAGAGGGCGATTCTGCAGGTGGTTCTGCAAAGCAAGCTCGTGACCGTCAGTTCCAAGCAATCCTTCCGTTGCGCGGCAAAATTCTAAATGTGGAAAAGTCCAATCCGGCCAAGGCTATCTCATCGGACACCATTAGCTCTCTCATCACTGCTATTGGCACTAATGTAGGTGATGACTTCGATGCTGATAAAGCACGCTACCATCGCATTATCATCATGACGGACGCCGACGTTGACGGCGCTCATATCCGTTGTCTTTTGTTGACGTTCTTCTATCGCTATATGCCTGAGCTTATTACGCGCGGCTACATCTATATTGCCCAGCCGCCTATCTTCGGACTCAAAAAGAAAAACTCGCGCAGTCCTAAAATCGAGCGCTATATCTACGACGAGCAAGCTTTGTCAGCTACGTTGGCTGAATACGATGATCCCGGTAAGTTTGATGTTCAGCGGTATAAGGGCCTGGGCGAAATGGACCCCGAGCAATTATGGGAAACCACCATGGAACCCGCAACGCGCACTCTTCTGCAAGTCAATATTGACGACGCCGTTGAAGCCGAGCGCGTAGTAAGTGAATTGATGGGAGACTTGGTTGAGCCTCGTAAAGAGTTCATCCAGAACCATGCCCGCGATGTTCGCTTCTTAGACATCTAACACCCGAAAAGAAATGGGTCTTACTACCCCTAGGACCGAGTACGTGGATCTGAGAGGATTCTTATATGGCTGATGAGTTTAATGATCACGAGGATTTCACCGAAGAGGACTATCGCGAAGAAGAACGCGAAGAACTCGAAGATGAAATAGCTAACGGTGAAACTGAAGGTGATATCGAAGCCGAGATTGCAAGCGCTTCATCGACGTTGTCCGAGATGACCTCGGAAGAGTCCATCGCGCGCTCTATGCTTGTTGATATGCCTAACCCCCACGGGGCAATTATTGAGAATGCTAATGGTGGCGAAGGTACCATTGTGCGTTCTGCCTACCTGGGTAAAGAAATGCAAACGTCATTCCTGGAATATTCCATGAGTGTTATTGTTTCGCGTGCATTGCCTGATGTGCGCGACGGCCTCAAGCCCGTTCATCGCCGCATCTTGTATGCCATGAACGAGTCAGGTTATACCCCAAACAAACCGCACATGAAGTCAGCACGTACCGTTGGCGATGTTATTGGTAAATACCATCCCCATGGTGACGCAGCGGTGTATGACACCATGGTGCGTTTGGCCCAACCCTTCTCCATGCGCTTACCGCTGGTTGATGGCCATGGCAACTTCGGCTCCATCGACGGCGACTCGGCAGCAGCTATGCGTTATACCGAGGCGCGTTTGGATAAGCCGGCTATGGAGTTGCTTCGCGACCTTGACAAGGAAACGGTCGATTTCCAGCCGAACTACGACGAAAGTTTGCAAGAGCCGGTGGTTCTTCCGGCGCGTTTCCCGAACCTGTTAGTGAATGGTTCCAACGGTATTGCTGTAGGCATGGCAACCTATATTCCTCCTCACAACTTGGGCGAGGCCATCGATGCTACCTGTCTCATGTTGGATAACCCGGAAGCTTCCGTAGAGGAATTAATGGAGGTAATGCCCGGACCTGACTTCCCCACGGGCGGCGTCATTATGGGCAAGAAGGGCATCTTGGATGCCTATACCACGGGTCACGGCAATATTTCGGTGCGCGCAAAATGCGAGGTAGAGGAAAAGAAGAACGGCCGCTATTCCATCATTGTGAAAGAGATTCCCTATCAGGTGAATCGTAACAAGTTGTTGGAAAAACTTGGTGAGTTGGTTCGCGACAAGCGCCTGCCTGAGATTTCAAACATTCATGACGCGGCGGATCGTCACGGCATTGATATTGTTATCGACCTTAAATCCAATGCTATTCCTGAAGTGGTGCTGAATAAGCTGTATAAGCACACTCAACTGCAACAAGGTTATGGCATCAACTTATTGGCGTTGGTTGATAACGTTCCCCGCGTACTTTCTCTTAAAGAGATTTTGTTCTACTACATTGAGCACCAGAAAGATGTGGTCGAGCGCCGTACCCGCTATGAATTAGCCAAAGCCGAAGAGCGGGCTCATATCCTCGAAGGCTATATCATTGCCCTGGATAATATTGATGAAGTCATTCATATCATTCGAGATTCTCAAACCGATAAAGAAGCAGCCGCGCGCTTAACGGAGCGCTTCGGCCTCTCGAAGAAGCAAACCGATGCGATTCTTGAGATGCGTCTGCGTCGTTTGACCGGCCTCGAACGAGAAAAGATCGAAGAGGAACTGGCAGAGCTGCGCGAGAAAATCGCCTACTACAAGCGAGTTTTGGAAGATGAATCGCTGTTGCGCGGCATCATTAAGGATGAGCTTCAGGACATCAAAAAACGCTATGGCAATGCGCGCCGCACGAAGCTTGCTGCGGAAGCCAAAGATATTCAAGTTGAAGATCTTATTGCCGATGACAACATGGTAGTTACCATGACTAAGGCCGGCTACATTAAGCGTCTCCCGGTCACCACCTATCGCCAGCAAAAGCGCGGTGGTAAGGGTATGCAAGGGGTAAACCTGAAGGATTCGGACTTCGTGGAGCACCTGTTTGTGGCCAGCAACCACTGCTACATGTTGTTCTTCTCCACAGCGGGTAAGGTCTATCGCAAGAAGGTCTATGAGATTCCCGAGGCAGGACGTCATGCTCGTGGCACGGCCATTGTGAATCTCTTGCCGCTGGCTAAGGGCGAAACGATCTCAGCGGTTATTGCGACCAAGGAATTCCCCGAGGACGAATTCTTAATGTTTGCCACATCTCAAGGCATGGTCAAGAAAACCTCTATGGACCTTTATGACCGCACACGCAACGAAGGTCTCATTGCTATTAACCTTAAAGAAGACGATGAACTCATTTCTGTCCGCCGTGTGGCAACGGGCGAGAAAGTCATGATGGTGTCCTCTGACGGCAAGGCAATTCTCTGGGATGAATCTGAAGTGCGGGCCATGGGCCGCGACACCATGGGTGTGCGTGGTATGAACATCTCTGCGAGCGCCCACGTACTTGGTATGGAAATCGCGCGCCCTGAAACCGACCTGTTCGTTATCACTGAAAAAGGTTACGGCAAGCGCACACCGGTTTCGGAATACCCTGAGCATCGTCGCGGCGGCAAGGGCGTCTTCACCATTACGATGACCCAGAAGAAGGGCCTGTTGGCAGTCATGAAGATCGTGGGTGCCGATGACGAGATCATGATCATCTCCGAGGACGGCGTGGTCGTACGTACTCCCGTTAAGGGAATCTCTGAGTTAGGCCGCTCCACTCAAGGCGTCTGTGTCATGAAGGTGGCCGATGATGACCGCGTAACAGCGGTGGCCATCTCGAGCACCGGCAAGAAGACTAAGAAGAATGCGGGAGATACCGAAATGGAAGATTTAGGAGCCGACGATCTGGACGACAACGATGGTCCTGAAGGCGAAGAAATCGAAGTTGAGGTTATCGAAGAGGCAGAAGCCACGGAATAAGTACTGCTGCGTGAATGTAGCTAGCGGCTTTCCAAAGAATGGCAGAGTCCGCTGAAGCTGTTATAAAAATGGGTCTCGGGAGTGTTCCGAGACCCATTTTGTTATTCCTTGAAATCCTCCGGTGATAGCTCGTTTAAGAAGGAGCGGAATTCTTTGAGGACTTCTTCGTTATCACGAAGGCCCTTAAATAGATAGGGGAAAGAAGCCTTCTCAAGTACTTCTTCCTCAATATAGAACGGTGCATCCTGGCGTAACGCGAGAGCCAGCGCATCAGATGGACGGGCATCAAGCTCAATCAATCGGCCACCTTGGCGCAGTACTAACTTAGAAAAGAAGGTCATCCCTTTTGCCTGGTGAATGAGCACATGATCAATGCGCGCATCTAAATTAGTGAGGGCATCGAGGAACAAATCATGGGTCATAGGTCGCGGCATGCGAATTGACTCTAACGCCAACGATAGAGAAGCAGCTTCACTAGCCCCAATCCAGATGGGAATAATGCGCGCTTTTCCTTGAGGCGAATCCTCTACGGGTTCAAGCACAAGAATAGAGGGTTGCAATGACCCCGATGCCACAAGCGTAAGTACCTTCAAGGGAATCATGGCCAGCCCTTTCTGCCCCAAGTTTCTGTCGCTGGTTCTATCCTACTCTAGAAACGAAAGCTGCCGTCTGAAGAAATAATGAGTCCGATGGCCCGCTGAGAAAATCAGGGGTTGACCCAACGCCCAGTGGGACGTAAACTATTCAAGCACTTTTTCAAGGGCCCGTAGCTCAGTTGGTTAGAGCGCACGCCTGATAA